>NZ_JAGIQD010000011.1:0-76143 GCF_017815045.1 Burkholderia sp. CpTa8-5 | reverse complement strand
CACGCAGAAGCGGAAGTATAGCAGAGTCGTATAAAAAGGGAAGCCTTATTCGCGAATTTGGTGCCATGGCCTTGGCCGGCCGCCCATCGTGTACCCTTGAGGGATCAGTCATCCACGTTGAATCTGCATCATGAACAAGGCGTTTGTCAAAGAGTCGGACGGTGACGACGACGATCTCGACCAGGCTCAACCCGCGATTCCGGCGGGCGCGAAGAACTACATCACGCCGGCTGGCCACAAGCGGCTGAGGGACGAGTTGCTGAACCTGATCGACGTCGAACGTCCCGAGGTCGTGCGGCTCGTGTCGTGGGCGGCCTCGAACGGCGACCGGTCGGAAAACGGCGACTATATCTACGGCAAGCGGCGGCTTCGCGAGATCGATCGCCGCATCCGCTTCCTGACGAAGCGGCTCGACCTTGCGGAAGTCGTCGACGCGAGCCGGCAGGAGAACGTCGACCAGGTGTTCTTCGGCGCGACGGTCGATTACGAGACGCCGGACGGCGCGGATCACACGGTGACGATCGTCGGGATCGACGAGGTCGATCTCGACCGCGGCTGCGTCAGCTGGATCTCGCCGGTCGCGCGTGCGCTGATCAAGGCGAAGATCGGCGACACCGTCACGCTGATGACGCCGGCCGGCCCGCAGCCGATCGACATACTCGACGTCCGGTATCCGGCGCGGGGCGACGCCTGACTGGCGGCCCGCGCCGCGAGAAAGAAAAAGCGCCCCGATGGGGCGCTTCGTCTTTCGGCGTATGGCGAACGGGCCGGTCGCTCAGAAGCGGTGACGCAGGCCGGCCGTGACCGCGATCTGCTTGTTGGTCGACGACGCGGCGCCCAAGCCGTTGATGTTGGCGCCGAGGTCCAGTCCGTCGGTGTTGACCTTCTGGAACTCGCCCTGCAGGTACACGTCGGTGCGCTTCGACAGCGCGTAGTCGGCTTGCAGGTTGAACTGGTGCCAGGTCGGCTTGTCGCCGGACAGGCGGCCTTGGGTGTACGTGTAGGAGCCGGCGAACGACAGGGCCGGCGTCAGCGCGTAGCGGCCGTTGATCTCATAGTTGCTGAAGCGCCCGGTATCGCCGAGGCCCGTGATGCCGCCCGCCACGCCCGATTGGCCGGCGCTGATCGCGCGAAGGCCGGTCAGGCGCGTCTGGGTGAACACGAAGCCGACCGTGGCGGGGCCGAACCCGTAATTGAGGCCGGCGCCCCAGGTGCGCTGCACGCGCGACGCGAAGGTCCAGTCGCCGGTGACCGCGCCCGGATCGGACGCGGCCTGCGCGAGCGCGTTCACGTCGCTGTTCAACTGCAAGTAGGCCGCGGCAAGGTTGAAGCCGAGGTAGCTGTACGACACGCCGCCGCTGTACGCGCGGTTGTTCGCGAACGCCGACGAGTTCGAGAACCCGTACAACGCACCGAACTTGAGGCCGCCGTAGTTCGCGCTCTGATACTTGACCGAGTTGTTGATCCGGAACGAGTTGTTGAGGTTGTCGTTGTCGAACGGGTGGGCAAACTGGGTGCCGCCATACTGGGTACCGGTCAGCGACAGCGGCCCGAGATAGTCGACGACGCTGTCGTACTGCCGGCCCAGCGTCAGCGAACCGTAGGTGTTGTGCGCAAGCCCGACGAACGCTTGCCGGCCGAATTCGCGACCGTTCTGCTTCAGCGCGCCGTTGTTGATGCCGAAACCGTTTTCCAGCGTGAAGATGGCTTTCAGGCCGTCGCCGAGATCTTCGGTGCCGCGCAAGCCCCAGCGGCTGCCGTTGATCGAACCGCTCGTTTCCTGCCAGGCGCTGTGGCCGCCCTGATTGTTCGTGTAAGTGATGCCTGCGTCGATCAGGCCGTACAGCGTCACGCTGCTTTGTGCATGGGCGGCGGTAACGAATACACCCGACAACGCGGCGACGATCAGGGTCTTGTTCATGGATCTGTCTCCAAACACGATGATGTCGATCGAACCTGGGGCGGACGGCCGTGCTTTGTTTGATGCTGTAGCCGGCCCGGCAGAACGGCGGTGCGCATATCAGAAATCCATTTGCAGTGTACGAAGTGTGCGGAGCGAGGGCGGTTCACGCTTTAAGAAACAGTGTGTTTTGAAATCCGCAAAAATCGGGAAAGTCGCGCAACCGATTGCCACGCAAGGGTTCGCTGCGGCGCAGCAAATGGAAATAACGATCAGGACTGCGTAGAGGGCGTTGCGCGTTTGCGACGGACGGTCAGCGGCCGGCGGGAGCGGCTATAGCCCGATTATTGACACATCGGCAATAGAGGTTTGTGTGGAGCATGGATAATGAAAGGTGGTTCTCTCGCTATACTGCGATCTCTGCTTTCCGAAGCAGACTTTTTCGTTGACGGAAAAGATCTCCAAACCTTTGTCGGCGCGACTTCCCAGTCGCGCTTTTTTTTGCCCGGCCGCTCAGCGCGCTACGACGTGTACGAGCGGCGCTTGCGCTGGCGCTTGCCCGCAGGCGCGGCATCCTCTGCTTCGATCGGCGGCGGCGTGTTGGTCCAGTCTTCCATCACGTAGTGACGGGCATCCAGAGGCGATGCGAGCAGGTTCTGCCAGTGATCGCCGTGCCACGTCATATCGAACTCGGTATCGCACGGCGCTTCGCGCGCGGACTCGGCCAGGGCGCGGGACTTGCGACGTACGCGTCCGAGCCGGCTCGCGAAGCGCTTGATTCCGTCCAGCCACATGACCCTCTCCTTCCTTTCAGCGTTGATTCAGGATCGCAACGTCGCCCGACTTCTGCAACCCGAAAAAACCCGAGGATTTTACCGGGTCGATTTGTCCCCGGTAGAAATTTCGCTTCCGGCGATTATTAGCGATCCGATCCCGGTAATGTTGACAGGTTTTTGATGCGAATCAATTAATCATCGGTGACGGTGTACCGATTCCAGTGGTATTAGCGTCTTTTCAAGAAAGCAGTGGCTAAAAATTTTCTTGACGCACCCGGATTGTCCAATTTATAAAGTGAGCACTCCGTCCTCGGGCGGCGTGCTGGTGTGGGTGCTGGCGCAATGTTTCGGGATTTCGGGAAACGGCTATAAAAATAGCTTTTTTGATCTTATCGAGTGGGGAAAGAAGACATGGATACCGGTATCGTGAAATGGTTTAACGATGCTAAAGGTTTTGGCTTTATTACGTCGGACAATGGCGGTGAAGATTTGTTTGCGCACTTTTCCGAAATCCGGATGGACGGCTTCAAGACGTTGAAAGAAAACCAGCGTGTTTCGTTCGAGGTCAAAGTCGGACCGAAAGGCAAGCAGGCAGCGAATATCCAGGCGGTCTGACGCGCCACGCATTGCCGATCACGTCCGGCCCCCGCATCGCGGGGGCTTTTTGTTTTCGGGGGGACGGAGCGAGCCGGTCCGGGCTGGCCCGAGTACGCATGCCGGTGCATACTCACGGAAGCATCGTTTCCCTGTCTTTTCATGTCCGATTCCGTTCCGTCCGATCCCGCCAGCGAGCAGCCGCTCGTCTTCGTCGACCTTGAAACCACCGGCGGCTCGTCCGCCGACCACCGCATTACCGAAATCGGCGTGGTCGAAATCGGACCGCTCGGCGTGTCGACGTGGACGAGCCTCGTCAATCCGGGGCAGGCGATTCCGCCGTTCATCCAGCAACTGACGGGCATCTCGGACGCGATGGTGCGCGATGCGCCGACGTTCGCATCGCTCGCGCCGGCGCTGTTCGAGCGGCTCGACGGGAAGCTGTTCGTCGCGCACAACGCGAGCTTCGACCGCGGCTTCCTGCGCGCCGAATTCGAGCGCGCCGGCCTGGCGTTCAATCCCGATGTGCTCTGTACGGTGCGGCTGTCGCGCGCGTTGTTTCCGCGCGAATCGCGGCACGGGCTCGATGCGTTGATCGAACGGCATGGGCTCGTTCCGGCCGCGCGTCACCGGGCGCTGGCCGATGCCGACCTGATCTGGCAGTTCTGGCGCCAGCTGCACGACATCGTGCCGCTCGAGCGGCTGCGCGACCAGATCGCGCGCACGACGCGCCACTTCCGTCTGGGCGGCGATCTGACCGAGGCCTGGCTGGATACCGCGCCGGCAGGGTGCGGCGCGTATGCGCTGTTCGGGGAGCGTGACGAAGCGCTGTATGTGGGTCGTAGCGTGCGCGTGCGGCAGCGGCTGCGCGCGCTGCTGACCGGCGAGCGCCGCTCGTCGAAGGAAATGCGGCTCGCGCAGCAGGTGCGGCGCGTCGCATGGCGCGAGACCGGCAACGAGCTGGGGGCGATGTTGGCCGAAGCGCAATGGATCGCCCGGTTGCGCCCGTCGTACAACCGGCGCCCCACGGCCGACGCCGTCCGCGCGGGCGGTGCGCCCTGGCCGTTCGAAGGCGCGGTCGCGTTCGAGGCGGACGGCGAGCGCCGCCTGTTTCATGTGATCGATGGCTGGTGCTATCTCGGTTCGGCGGACTCGCTCGATGCGGCTGCGCGGCTCGTGGCCGACGCGGCGGGCGGCGTGTTCGAACCCTTCACCCATCGCCTGCTGCAGACGCATCTCGCGCGCGGCCTGCAGGTGATTCCGCTCGCGGCGCTGACCGCCGCGGACTGAGCGCTGCCGGGCGATCCGTGCCCGCCGCGTCAGCCGATCGCGCTGGCCCCGCCGGCGGAGCAGACATGCGACAGCGCGGTATCGAGTGCCCGCGTCTGCGCGGAATCGTAGCGCGTGAGCGTCTTCCAGTTCGCGATGCTGCGCGCGAGCCGCGCCTGGCAATCGGGCGCGTCGCGCAGCGGGGCGACCTGCGCGAGACCGGCGAGCATTTTCTGCGTCAGCCGATCGAGTGCCGGCCGCGTGCTGGTCGCGAGATCGGGCGGCGTGCCTTCCGGCGGCCGCGTCGCGCGCCAGGTCGCGAACAGTGCGTTCTGCACGTCCTTGCTTGCGGTGATCTGATCCTCGAAGAATGTGCGGGCGAAGGCGGGATCGACGCCGGCCTCGGCCGCGCGCTTTTCGACGGCAGTGAGCAGGGCCGCTTCGCGCGGCTGGTCTTCGATGGCCTTGTGATTCGCCCATTTCCATCGCGCGACCGGTTCGGCGAGCGCGAGGCGCTGCGACGCGAGCGCAACGACGTTGGTGAGGGCGGTGTCGTCGCCGTCTGCGCGGACGGCAGGCGACGAAAGGAGGGCGACGCCGAGTGCGGCGACAGCGACGCTGGCACGAATGGCTTGCTTCATCGGAACGATCAGGAGAGCCGGGCGGGCCGGACGTGGAAAACCAGAAGGATAGACGAAGACAGTCGCGCGGCGTAGCGTCGCGACAGGAGAATCAGCAGGCGAGCTGACCCGGCACCGTCAGGCTGTTGCAGCCCGGGTGCGAAGCGAATTGCGCGCGAAGCGCTAGGATGAACCGCACGATAGCGAGGGTCGACACGTGGCGGTTACAGAACCGGACCGGCGTTCACTTCGGCGAGTACAGCTTGTGCTGCTCGTCGAAGAATGCCCGAACGTGCTCGGGCAATTCGGCGAGGAATTCCACGCCGACGGGTTCCGGATCCGGGCTCATCACTTGTTCGGGCGGTGGCATGCGAGTGGGTCTTTCGTCCATGATCGTTTCTCCAGCAGGTTCAATGATTATCAACCTCGCGCTCGGATTTGTGCCAGCGGCGAATCGTTAGATTTTGTCTCTGTTGTATTAACGGCACATGCGCTCCGGCGCGAAGTGTGATGCCCGCTATCGCGCGCCGCGCGACGGCGACAATCGGGCCGCTTGCTATACTTGCGCGCACTTTTTCCTGGACCGCGATGAGACGAACGACGCGATGGATCGGCCTCGTATGGCTGGCGCTGGTACTGAACGTACTGTCGCCCGTCGTCGGCTACGCGCGTCTTGCGTCGAGCGGTTCCGGCGCGCTCACGCTCGAGTTGTGCAGTGCAGCGGGCGCGCGTCGGGTCGTGCTCGCGCAAGCGGGCGACGACCGCGACAGGTCGTCGTTCGACCACGCCGGCGTCCCGCATTGCGTGTACTGTCCCGGCTTCGCCGCGAACGTCGCGCTGGGCATGAGCCTGCCTGCGATGCCGGGCTTCGTGCGCACGTTCGCGTATCGGATGGTCGCCCCGATCGTTCCCGATGTGCCCCGCAAGGGCATCCGTCTTGCGCAGCCGCGCGCCCCGCCTGAAAACGTTCCGGTCTGATTGATGTCCTTCGCGCGCCCCGGTGGCGCGTGAGCCGCCTGCGGCCTCGGCCCGCGCGTCGCGCCGTGCGTGCGTGCGCGGCTCGCGCCCCGTACCCGGCGGCGTCCGATCACGTTTTCAGGAAACCACTCATGTCGTCTACCCTTGCCGCGCGGTCGTCGCGCGGCCGGCTCGCGCTCGCCTGCGCGGCCGCTTTCGCATGGCCGGCCGCCCACGCGGCTTCGACCGACGATGCCCGCGCCGACGCGGCCCATGGCGGTGGCATCGATCGTCCCGCCGCCGCCGCGGCGCCGGCGGCCGTCGGTGTCGCTGCAGCGGCCGTGGCGGTCGGCGATACGTTGACCGCCGTCAGCGTGACTGCGCAGCGGCAACCGGTCGACCCGGATACGCCGGCCGTCGTCGCGTCGATCACGCGCGAGCAGATCGATGCGCACACCAACGTCACCACCGAGGACGCGCTGAAGTACGCGCCGAACCTGATGGTCCGCAAGCGCTACATCGGCGACCGCAACAGCGTATTCGCGGGCCGCGACTTCAACGAACTACAGAGCGCGCGCGGGCTCGTCTATGCCGACGGCGTGCTGCTGTCGAACCTGCTCGGGTCGAGTTATGCGTACCCGCCGCGCTGGTCGCTGATTCCGCCCGACGACATCGCGCGCGTCGACGTGCTCTATGGCCCCTTTTCCGCGCTGTATCCGGGCAATTCGATCGGCTCGACCGTGCTGCTCACCACGCGCCGCCCCGAACAGCTCGAGGCGTCGCTGTCGACGCAGTTCTTCACGCAGCGCTACCGCGACGGCTACGGGTTCGCGGACAGCTTCGGCGGCAATCACCAGACCGCGCGGATCGCGAACCGCGTCGGCCGGTTCTGGCTCGCGCTGTCGCTCGACCGGCTGGAGAACGACGGCCAGCCGATGCAGTACGCGAGCCCCAATTCGGCCTACAACCCGAAACGGGGCGCCGCCGTTCCCGTGACGGGCGCAGCGACCGACATCGGACCCAACGGCAAGCCGCGGACGATCGTCGGCGCGCAGACGATCGAGCGGACCGAGCAGCTCAACGAGACGGTCCGGATCGGCTATGCGTTCACGGATCGTGTCGATGCGACGCTGACGCTCGGGCATTGGGAGAACCATTACCGGCAGCACGGCGAGACCTTCCTGCGCGATGCGACGGGCAATCCGGCGGCCGGCGCTCCGGTCTACGGCGGCAACGTGTCGATCGGCGGCCAGAACATGACGGTCGCGCCGAGCGCATTCGCGCCGCAGCGCGGCGACCAGGAGAACTGGCTGTATGCGCTCGGACTGAACGGCCGGCTCGAATCCGGCTGGCGGCTGTCGGGCGTGGTGTCCGCGTACGACGTGTCGCGCGACGTGCTGCGCGCGGCCTCGACCGTGCAGGGCGGAGCGGGCACGCTGTTCCAGGGCGACGGCACCGGCTGGCGCACGCTCGACCTGAAGGCCGAGGCGCCGGCAGTGAAGGGCCATACGTTCACGTTCGGCTATCACTACGACAACTACTTCCTGCGCAACGTCACGTACAACACGGCCGACTGGCTGGCCGGGCCGATCACTTCGCTCGCGAGCGTCTATCGCGGCGACACGCGCACGCAGGCGCTGTTCGGGCAGGATGCGTGGCGCTTCGCGCCGGGCTGGCTTGCGACGCTCGGGCTGCGCTACGAGCGCTGGGACGCGTACGGCGGCGCGCTCGGCAATGCGAACGGCACGCTCGGCTACGCGGACCGCGGCGCGAATGCGCTGTCGCCGAAAGTCGCGCTGCAGTGGGATGCGACGCAGGTCTGGCGCTTCCGGCTGTCGTTCGCGACCGGCACGCGGTTCCCGACGGTCGGCGAACTGTTCCAGGGCACGATCTCGAACAACGCGATCGTCAACAACAACGCGAACCTGCGCCCGGAAAAGGCGATCGACTGGGACTTCACGGCCGAACGCGACGTGGGCGTCGGTGTCATGCGCGCGAGCGTGTTCCAGAGCGACCTGCGCGATTCGATCTACAGCCAGACGACGGTGTCGGGCGCGAGCACCGTCACCAACATCTCGAACGTCGATCGCGTGCGGGTGCGCGGCGTCGAACTTGCGTTCAGCGGCGAAAACGTCGGGCTGCGCGGGCTCAACGTCGACGCGAACGTATCGGCGAGCAACGCGCAGATCCTCGCCGATGCCGCGAATCCGGCCTATGTCGGTTCGCGTTTCCCGCGCATTCCGCGCATGCGCGCGAACCTGCTCGCGTCATATCGCTTCGACGAGCACTGGCTCGCGAGCGTCGGCGTGCGCTACTCGGGCCGCCAGTTCAACACGCTCGACAACAGCGACGTGAATCCGGACGTCTACGGCGGCACGAGTTCGTTCACGGTCGTCGATCTGAAGGCGCGCTACCGCTTCGATCGTCACTGGACCGCGTCGGCCGGCATCGACAACCTGACGGACCGCCGCTATTACGTGTTCCACCCGTATCCGGGGCGTACTTTCTATGGAGAACTGAAATGGTCGCTGTGAAATCGCACGCGGCAGGCTACGCGCGGTGGCTTGCGGCGCCGTCGGCGGCCGGCGGGCACGAGGCGTCCGGCGTGCCGAACGGCACGGGCCGTGCGGATCGGGCGAGATGGAGTGCGTGAAGCGCGCAGTGGATTGCTGACGGCCGACGTGCTCGACGGCGGGTTGCGGCACGCGAAGGGTTGACGGGGTCGGCCGCGCGCGGCGAACGGGCCGCGCGCCGGCCCGATGCTAAAACGCGCCCGAAGGCGCGTGGAGAGAAACGTCAGGCCGCGCGTCTGAACAGCCGGATCACGAACAACAGGATCACCGCGCCGATGACCGCGACGATCACCGAGCCGATGAAGCCGCTGCCGATGCTGATGCCGAGCAGCCCGGCAAGCCAGCCGCCGATCACCGCGCCGACGATCCCGACGATGATGTCGACGATCAGCCCGAAGCCGCCGCCCTTCACGAGCAAGCCGGCGAGCCAGCCGGCGATCGCGCCGATGATGAGCCACATAATCAAGCCATGAGTCATGGTGGTCCTCTCCTTGGGTTGAGTCGAAATGACCGGGCACCGGCCGTTGCACGCCGCAAGCTGGTGGGTAGCGGCATGCGGCCGTCGCGCCGCCCACGCAATGTAACGCGATAGACGGGTCAGGATCGTTAAGTAATGTTATGCACCCTTAAGCAGATTTTCCAGGGGATTCGTCTGCTCAGCGCATGTTCCGTGCGCGCTGGACGCATGGCGAAATGAGTCTGTAAGGATTGGCTATCGCTGAAGTCGTGCGTCGGGCACGTCATCGCTCGAGCGTTGTCGCTGGCAACGTGGCCTCGGGGCAGGCCGTTTACTGCATCGGCGATCAGGCGTCCAGATGGTCACGGCATCGCGAATCGCGTCGATCGACAGCCGTACGAACCGGCGGGAAGCGCGGCGCATCGCGTCGCTGATGCGGGGCATCGTATGGCACCGATTGGGGTAGCGCGTGACGTATCCGACGTCCACCCTCATTCGGTATCCTGATGGATTGGCTTCGGACGATGCGTGTGGATGGAGCGGGAGATCGAGCGTGGCATCCATGTCGTCGGCGCGCGCGTCGTGCCGGCGGCTGGGCACGTGCCGGTCGGGACGCACGACAAAGGCGGTGCCGTTGCGTGGGCTGTCAAGGTCGGGCAAGTCGGTAGTCGTCGTCATGGCCGCCGCAGGCCGTGCGGCTACGCACGGCAAGGGGTGGTCGATACGATCGGCCGGCGGCCGTTGAGTGCGTGGAAATGTCGAGCGGATGTTGCGCAGATAACCGCCGCCGCGATGATTGGCGCCGGACAGCTTGCGTGAGCGATTGCCGAATCCGTACGCGAAGATCGTACACGGCGTGATCGGTCGTGCGCGCCGTCGAACGACTTCAGGATTTCGACGCCGGAAAAGAGAAAAGGTCTGACAAGCGATGCTTGTCAGACCTTTATGTCTTGGTGCCGGAGATAGGAGTCGAACCTACGACCTTCGCATTACGAATGCGCTGCTCTACCAACTGAGCTACACCGGCAGCAGAGAAATGAAATTATATGGTGAAATCCGCGATCTTGGCAATAGGTTTTGCGAAATTTTTTTCAGCTTGCTGCGGCTGCTTCGCGAAACCCTCGATCCGGCGGACTTTCCGCTTTCACTTCACCGCGACGCGACCCGTTGGGGCCACATCGCGAAGGCGCGATTGTACTGAGGTCTCGCACCTCCGTCCAGTGCTGCAGTGCAATTATTTTGCTTCGTCGTGATAGCCGGTCACGCGCTCGACTTCGTTCTTCGAACCGAGGAACACGGGCACGCGCTGGTGCAGGCCGGTCGGCTGCACTTCCATGATCCGCTGCGTGCCGGTCGTCGCGGCGCCGCCTGCCTGTTCGACGATGAACGACATCGGGTTCGCTTCGTACATCAGGCGCAGCTTGCCCGGACGATCGGGCGTGCGCTTGTCGGCCGGGTACATGAAGATGCCGCCGCGGTTCAGGATCCGGTGCACGTCGGCGACCATCGACGCGATCCAGCGCATGTTGAAGTTGTCGCCGCGCGGACCGTCCTTGCCGGCGTTCAGCTCATCGACGTAGCGCTTGACCGGGTCGTACCAGTGGCGTGCGTTCGATGCGTTGATCGCGTATTCGCGCGTGTCGGCCGGGATCTGCATGTTGCTCTGCGTGAGCACCCACGAGCCGACTTCGCGGTCGAGCGTGAAGCAGTTCACGCCGTTGCCGGTCGTCAGCACGAACACCGTCTGCGGGCCGTACACCGCATAGCCGGCCGCGACCTGCTCGGTGCCGGGCTGCAGGAACGATTCCTCGGTCGCCTGCTTGCCGTCCGGGCAGCGCAGCACCGAGAAGATCGTGCCGATCGACACGTTCACGTCGATGTTCGACGAGCCGTCGAGCGGATCGAATACGAGCAGGTATTCGCCGCGCGGGTAGTTCGCCGGGATCGGGAAGAACGTCTCCATTTCTTCCGACGCCATCGCGGCGAGGTTGCCGCCCCATTCGTTCGCGTCGAGCAGGATTTCGTTCGACAGGATGTCGAGCTTCTTCTGCACTTCGCCCTGGACGTTCTCGCTGCCGGCGGTGCCGAGCGCTTCGCCGAGCGCGCCCTTCGACACGTTGTAGCTGATCGCCTTGCACGCGCGAGCGACGACTTCGATCAACAGGCGCAGGTCGGCGGGGAGGTTGTTGGTCTCACGTTGCTGTTCGATCAGGAACTTCGACAGCGTGGTGCGGCGGGCAATGGACATGACAGACTCCGAAAGGCCAAAGAATCCTTGAATGGCCGCAATTTTACCCGTCGCGCCTCCGCTGCCGCCGGCTTTTTTCGTCCGGTTACATGGGAGGAGCGCCGAATCGGCCCGGTATCGGGCGGCGATGACGGGGCGGGGCATGCATCACCGCGGAGACAGGCCGAGCGGTCCGACCCCGTGCGCGCGGTTTCGGCCGCGCGCGTGCAATAAAAAAGCCGGCGCCGCGTGAGGCGGCGCCGGCTCGATCGCGCGGACGCGACGGGACGATCGCGCGACTTACGCGAGCGCCTTCTCGACGATCTCGCGCACGTCGCGCGATTTCGCGCCGGCGGCGACCTGTTCGAGCGCTTCGCGCATCCGGTCGCGCAGCGCCGGCGTGAAGCGGCGCCACAGTTCGAGCGAGCGCGCGAGGCGCGCCGCGACCTGCGGGTTGATCGCGTCGAGCGCGAGCACCTGTTCGGCCCAGAACGCGTAGCCCGAACCGTCTGCCGCGTGGAATTGCGCGGGGTTCGCCGCGCAGAAGCTGAAGATCAGCGAGCGCGCGCGGTTCGGGTTCTTCAGGTTGAACGCGGGGTGCGCGAGCAGCGTGCGCACCTTCGCGAGCGTCGGCTGCGCGGGCGTACCGCGTTGCGCAGCCTGCATCGCGAACCACTTGTCGATCACGAGCGCTTCCTTCTCGAAGCGACGGTAGAAGTCGTCGAGCGCATGCTCGGCCGGCCCGTTCGCGCCTGCGGCCGCCGCGGACAGCAGCGCGCCGAGCGCCGCCGCGCGATCGGTCATGTTGTTCGCCGCGTCGTACTGGGCCGTGGCGATGCGTACGGCATCGGCCGGATCGTCGAGTTCGGCGAGATACGCGAGCGCGAGGTTCTTCAGCGCGCGGCGGCCCGACGCTTCCGGCGTCGGCTCGTAGGCGCCGGGCGTCTGGTGCTGCTCGTACGCGGCGAGCCACTCGGCGCGCAGCGCGGTCGCGAGCTGGCGGCGCACGAACTGGCGCGCGCGATGCACGGCGGCCGGGTCGGCCTCGGCCATCTGATCGGCGAGGTAGGTTTCCGACGGCAGCGTCAGCGCGAGTTCGCGGAACGCCGGCGACAGGCTTTCGTCGGTCAGCACGCGGCGGAACGCGGCGACGAAGTTCTCGCCGAGCGCGAGCGGCGCGTCGGCGGCGGCACGGGCGGCGAGCGTCAGCAGCGCGCGCGTCGCGAGGCGCTGGCCGGCTTCCCAGCGGTTGAACGGATCGCTGTCGTGCGCGAGCAGGAACGCGAGATCGTCGTCGCTGTAGTCGTACTCGACGATCACCGGCGACGAGAAGTTGCGCAGCAGCGACGGCAGCGGCGCTTCCGGCACGTCGACGAACGTGAAGGTCTGCTCGGTGTCGGTGAACACGAGCACGCGCGTCGTGCCCGATGCGGCGGCTTCGCCGTCCAGACGCAGCGGCAGGTCGCGGCCGTCGCGGCCGATCAGGCCGATCGCGAACGGGATCAGCAGCGGCCCTTGCTGCGTTTCGCGCGCGGCCGGCGACGCGTCGCCGTAGCCTTGCGCGAGGGTGACCGTATAGCGGCGCGCGGCTGCGTCGTACGCGGTGCGCACCGACACGCGCGGCGTACCGGCCTGGCTGTACCAGCGCTCGAACTGCGCGAGGTCGCGCCCGTTAGCGTCGGCCATCGCGTGACGGAAGTCGTCGCAGGTCACCGCGTGGCCGTCGTGGCGCTTGAAGTAGAGATCCATCCCCTTGCGGAAGCCGTCGCGGCCGAACAGCGTCTGGTACATCCGCACGACTTCCGAGCCTTTCTCGTAGACGGTCATCGTGTAGAAGTTGTTGATCTCGACGTAGCTTTCCGGGCGTACCGGGTGCGCCATCGGGCCGGCGTCCTCGGCGAACTGCAACTGGCGCAGCACGCGCACGTCCTCGATGCGCTTGACCGCGCGGGCCGCCGATTCGACGTCGTCGCCTGCGGCCATGTCGGCCGAGAATTCCTGGTCGCGGAATACCGTCAGCCCTTCCTTCAGGCTCAGCTGGAACCAGTCGCGGCAGGTCACGCGGTTGCCGGTCCAGTTGTGGAAGTACTCGTGGCCGACCACCGACTCGATGTTCGCGAAATCGGTGTCGGTCGCGGTCTCGGGGTTCGCCAGCACGTACTTCGTGTTGAAGATGTTGAGTCCCTTGTTCTCCATCGCGCCCATATTGAAGTCGCCGACCGCGACGATCATGAAGCGGTCGAGATCGAGCTCGAGGCCGAAGCGTTTTTCGTCCCAGCGGATCGAATGGATCAGCGAATCCATCGCGTGACGCGTCTTGTCGAGATCGGCCGGTTCGACCCATACCTGCAGCAGCTTTTCCTTGCCGGAGCCGGTCGTGATCGTTTCCTCGATCGCGACGAGCTTGCCCGCGACCAGCGCGAACAGGTAGCTCGGCTTGCGGAACGGGTCTTCCCACTTCGCGAAGTGGCGGCCGTCGGGCAGGTCGCCCGAATCGACGAGGTTGCCGTTCGACAGCAGCACCGGGTACGCGGCCTTGTCGGCGCGCAGCGTGACCGTGTACGACGCCATTACGTCGGGGCGGTCGAGGAAGTAGGTGATGCGGCGAAAGCCCTCGGCCTCGCACTGCGTGAAGAAGTTGCCGCTCGACACGTAGAGGCCCGACAGCGTCGTATTCTGGTCGGGCGCGCACGCGCTTTCGAGCGTCAGCTCGAACGCGTCGGGCACGTTCTCGACCGTCAGGCCGTGTTCGTGCGCGCGCACCGCGCCGTGCGGCGCGCCATCCAGCCGCGCGCCGAGGAAGTCGAGCGCCTCGCCCATCAGCTCCAGGTGCGGGGTGGGCGCGGCATCCGGATTGCGGCGCACGCGCATCGTGTTCCTGACGATCGTGCGGGCCGGCGCGAGATCGAATTCGAGTGCGACGGAGTCGATGAGGAAGGCCGGCGGCGTGTAGTCGGCGCGGCGGATCACGGTGGAGGAGGCGTTGTCGGACATGGTCGTCGAGATCGGGTGGAGTGGGGGACGGGCCCGTCGCGCGGGCCAGGCGAACCGGGCCATTGTACAAAGGCTTGCGGCGGTGTGCCGGGCGAACTTTTTACCGCTTCCGGGAGTCCGCGTATTATCGGCATCCCGTTGTGCTTCGCGCGGTGCGACGAACGGGTGACGGATCGACGAGGATCAACATGAAACGCGAATGGATTTTTCGCGGTGCGGGCTGGGCGGCGGCGCTGTGCGTCGCGCTGCTGACGGGCTGCACCAGCTACGTGACCACCCGGGTCACGGCCTTCTCCGACTGGAGCGGCAGCGACGCGACCCGCACCTATGCGTTCACGCGCACGGACGCGCAGAAGAACAGCATCGAGCAGTCGACCTACGAGCCGATCGTCGCGAACGAGCTGTCCGCGTATGCGTTCCGGCAGGTGCCGCAGTCGCAGGCCCGCTATCTGGTCGGGCTGACCTATTCGGTCGGCAGCGATCTCGTGACGGTGCCGCAACCGGTCTACTATGATCCGTGGTTCATGGGGCCGGGGCCGTACTGGCGAGGCGGGCCGTGGAGTCCCTGGGGCCCGTGGGGTCCCTGGGGGCCGATGCCGGCCGGCTATGTCGCGCAGACGTACCAGGTGTTCGACTACATGCTCGGCATCCGCATCACCGAGCGCGCGACGGGCAAGGAGGTCTACAACGTGTCCGCGCGCACGACCGGCGACAACGGTACGCTGCTGTACGCGATGCCGTTCCTCGCGCGCAGCGCGCTCGCCGATTTCCCGTTGTCGAACGGGGCGGTCCGCACGGTCCGGCTGCCGGTCGACAAGCGCGGCGGGCCGGCGGCGCCGGCCGCCAACGAGCGCGCGGTGCCGGCGGCGCCCGCGTCGGGCGCCGCCGTCGCGAAGTAACGCGGCATTCCACCCTGGCGCGGCCGCCCGGCCGTGCCGTCAGTTTCCTTTCCGTCAGACTCCGACACCCAGCAGCGCCAGCGCGCCGAGCACGACGAACAGCACGGCCGCGATCCCGTGCACGAGCTTCGTCGGCAGACGGTGTGCGAAGCGGTCGCCGAGCAAGATCGCCGGCACGTTCGCGAGCATCATCCCGAACGTCGTGCCGGCCACGACGCCGATGTAATCCTGGAAGCGGGCGGCCAGCGCGACGGTCGCGATTTGCGTCTTGTCGCCCATCTCCGCGAGGAAGAACGCGACGAGCGTCGTGCCGAACACGCCGAGCCGCGAGCGCGTCGTATTGGCTTCGTTCTCGTCGAGCTTGTCCGGCACGAGAATCCACAGCCCCATCGCGATGAACGAGAACGCGAGCGCCCAGCGCATGATCGACGGCGTGACGAGCACGCCCAGCCATTCGCCGAGCGCGCCGGCAAAACCGTGGTTGACGAGCGTCGCGACGAGCACGCCGAGAATGATCGGCACCGGCTTGCGATAGCGCGCGGCCAGAACGAGGGAAAGCAGTTGGGTCTTGTCGCCGATTTCAGCGAGGGCGACGGCGCCGGTGGAGATCAGGAAGGCTTGAGACACGAATGGGGTTCCACGGGCCGTTGTTGTGCGTGCGAGCGACGATCCACCGCGCGCCGGGCCCTGATGCGGCGCGCAATGAACCATCGGTCTCGCCAGGCCAACGTGGCTGCGTCCGCCATGGCCGAACGGCCAAGTCTGTTGACGGACGCCTCCGTCACGATGCGCGCCGGGAGCGCGGGACATCGAGCGGAGCGGCTACTCCCCAATGAGCGGCGAATTCTAGCACGGTGCATCGCGCGCGGGAAAGCGGCCGGGGCCGCCGTGCGGCGCGCTGGAGCGGCTTCGATGTCCGGCGCATGCACGACGGCGAAGCTGCCGCGCATGCCGGAACGGGGCCTCGCGGGGCGTTACGCGGCGGCCGGGGGGCGCGCGGTGCCGCGTTGGTGCACGAGTGCGCCGGCCGCATAGGTACGGTACACCGCGCGGTCGTCGCCGAGCAGCGCGAACGCGAACAGCAGTTCCTCGAGCGAATCCGCGCGCTGCGTGCGGCGCGCGAGCAGCGGCGTCGCCCGCGGATCGAGCACGACGAAGTCGGCCTCGGTGCGCGGCTTGAGCGTGCCGACCGTGTCGGCGAGGTCGAGCGCCTGCGCGGCGCCGGCCGTCGCGAGCCAGAACATCCGCGTGGCGGTCAGGTGATGGCCCGACAGCCGCGCGACCTTGTGCGCCTCATTCATCGTCTGCAGCATCGAGAACGACGTGCCGCCGCCGACGTCGGTCGCGAGCGTGACCGGCACGTCGTATTCGCCGGCCTTGTCGAAATCGAACAGCCCGCTGCCGAGGAAGAAGTTCGACGTCGGACAGTGCGCGACGACGGTGCGCGTCTCGGCCATCCGGCGGCGATCCTCGTCGTCGAGATGAATGCAGTGGCCGTACACCGCGCGCGGCCGCAGCAGCCCGTAGCGGTCGTAGATGTCGAGATAGCTGCGGTGGCCCGGGAACAGCTCCGCCACCCATTTCACCTCGTCGACGTTTTCCGCGACGTGGCTTTGCACGAACACGTCCGGATGGCGGCGCGCGAGTTCGCCGCATGCCTCGAGCTGCGCCTCGGTCGACGTCGGCGCGAAGCGCGGCGTGAGCGCGTACATCTGGCGGCCGTTGCCGTGCCAGCGGCCGATCAGCTCGGCGCTGTCGTCATAGCCCGACTGCGCGGTGTCGCGCAGGAATTCGGGGCAGTTGCGGTCCATCAGCACCTTGCCCGCGATCATCCGCAGGTCGCGCGCGTCGCTCGCCGCGAACAGCGCATCGGCCGACTGCTTGTGCACCGTGCAGTAGACGAGCGCGCTCGTCGTGCCGCACGCGAGCAGTTCGTCGACGAAGAAGTCGGCGACTTCGCGCGCATGCTCGGGGTCGCCGAACTGGCGCTCGGTCGGGAACGTGTACTTGTCCAGCCACGGCAGCAGGCCGGGCGCCGGCGACGCGATCATGTCCGTCTGCGGATAGTGGATGTGCGTGTCGATGAAGCCGGGCACGATCAGCTTGTCGCGCAGATCGTGGACCACTGCATCGCGCGCGAGCGTCGCGGCGAGCGACGCATACGGGCCGGCCGTGACGACCTTGCCGTCGTCGACGATCAGGAGCCCGTCGGTCTCGTAGTTCGCGGCCTGGCTCGATTGCGCCGGGTCGCCGTTGAAGGTCAGCAGTTGGGAACGGAAAGCGGTTTGCGTCATGACGAAGGGTCCTGCATCAAGGTAAGGCGAACAGAAGAAAACGATCGGCGCCGCACGGGGCGGCACGGTGCTTCGCGAGCGGCGGCCGCACGTGATGTGCGGCACGGCCGCACGCGATGGCGCGGGCGAACGTGGCGGCCGAAGCCGCCCGCGAGTGGTTGCGGGCGCACCTCGCGGCCGTTGCGCGCACATCCGTTACGCCCGCATCCGGTACGACGGCGCACGGCACGGCAAGCCGCGACGGTCGGTGCGTGCGAGCGACGTCGTACCGCGCGATCGCGCCGCATGCACGCACGCCACCAGCCCGGTGCAAGGCCGAACAGGGAATCGCGAAGCGGATGCCGTTGCCGTGTTTCATCTGTCTAGCGTGCCTCGATGCGGGCCGTCACGCGGCCTGCCAGTACGCGTCGAGGCGCGCGTACAGTGCGTCGCGCTGCGCCGGTTCGATGAACGACGCCTCGAAGCCGTTGCGGATCACCGCATGGACTTTGGCATCCGTGAGTTGCAGCCCTTCGACCGTCGCGAAGTAGTTTTCGTTGACGTAGCCGCCGAAATAGGCCGGATCGTCGGAGTTGATCGTCACCGCCACGCCGCGGTCGAGCAGCGCCTTCAGCGTGTGCTTCGCCATGTCGTCGAACACGCACAGCTTCAGGTTCGACAGCGGGCACACGGTGAGCGCCGTGCGCGTTTTCGCGAGCCGCTCGACGAGCGCCGCATCCTCGATGCTGCGCACGCCGTGGTCGATCCGGTCGACCTTCAGCACGTCGAGCGCTTCGTAGATGTAGGCGGGCGGGCCTTCCTCGCCCGCGTGCGCGACGAGCTTCAGCCCGAGCGCGCGTGCCTTCTCGAACACCCGGGCGAACTTCGTCGGCGGATGGCCGAGCTCGGACGAATCGAGGCCCACGCCGATCAGCCGGTGGCGATAGCGCTCGAACAGCGGCAACGCGGATTCGAACGTCGCGAGCGCGTCCTCTTCGGACAGATGGCGCAGGAAGCACAGGATCAATTTGCTCGACAGCCCGCGGGGCTCGGCATCGGCGAGCGCGCGCTCGATGCCCGCGACGACCGTCTCGATCGGCACGCCGCGCTCGGTGTGCGTCTGCGGGTCGAAGAACAGTTCGGAGTGGACGACGTTGTCGGCGAGCGCGCGCTCGCAGTACGCGGCCGTCATGTCGTAGAAATCCTGCTCGGTGAGCAGCACGCTCGCGCCGGCGTAGTAGATGTCGAGGAACGACTGCAGGTCGGTGAACGCGTACGCGGCGCGCAGCGCGTCGATCGAGTCGTACGCGAGCTTCACGCCGTTGCGCTGCGCGAGCGCGAAAATCAGTTCGGGCTCGAGCGAGCCTTCGATATGAATGTGCAGCTCCGCTTTCGGCGCGCGGGCGATCTTGTTCTTGAATGTCGGGGTCATGGCGTCGTTTTTGGTCGGTCAGTAGGTAGGGGAAGCCTGTGCGGATGCATTCGCCTCGACGGCCTGCAGCAACTGCGCGGCCACCGAGATCGCGATCACTTCGGGCGCCTTGTCGATGATGCCTTCGACGCCGATCGGGCAGCGCATCCGCGCGACCTGGGCCGGGTCGATGCCGATCGCGGCGAGGCGATGATCGAACTGCGTGCGTTTCGTATGCGAGCCGGTCATCCCGAAGTACGCATAGTCGCCGCGTCGCAGGATGCGCTCGGCCAGCACGAAATCGAGTGCGTGGTCATGCGTCATCACGACGAAGTAGGACTGCGGCGGCGCCGCGTCGACCGCGTCCGCCGGGGAAGCGGCCGCGTCGATCGCGAGATTGCCGATGCCGGCGAGCGCGTCGGCCGGCGGGAACGCCGCATCGGGCCGGTCGATCCAGCGCACGTGGCACGGCAGCGTCGCCAGCACCTTCACGAGCGCGGTGCCGATATGCCCCGCGCCGAACAGCATGACGGGGAACGCATACGGCGCGATCGTTTCGGTCATCAGCGATACGCCGCCGGTTTCCCACAGCAGGCAGTCGGCGCGCGCGGCTTCCGATTCGGGCTCGCTCAACAGCGGCGCGCCCGGCGAGGGGCCGAATGATACGCTACGCACGGTCGCGGCGCCGGCCGCGACGCGCTTCGCGAGCGACATGATCCAGCCGAGGTCGCCGACGTCGAGCCGCTCGAACGCGAGCACCACGGCGCCGCCGCAGCACTGGCCGAGGCTCGGGCCGAGCGCGAGCCGCTCGAGCCGGCGCGCGTGCGGCACGTGCGCGCCGTCCTTCAGCAGGTGCCGCGCGATCTCGATCGCCTTCCATTCCAGATGACCGCCGCCGATCGTATGGCGGGCCGTGTCGCGCGTGACGAGCATCTTGGTGCCGGCCTCGCGCGGCGCGGAGCCGTCGGTATGCGCGACCGTCACGAGCACGGCCGCTTCGCCGTGCGCGAGCAGTTGCTGCAGATCGCCGAGCCAGGCTTCCATCAGCACGCTCCGTTCGGGACGACGCCGCACGACGCGCGGCGCGCTCTGGCGGGCGCGGCGGCAACGAGGGCGGACAGGAGCGGGGCTGGCCGGCTGCACGGCCGATGCCGTGCGGCGGCCGCGGACCGACGGCGTGCGCGACCGGCGCCGCCGGACGCGCGGACGCCATGAGGGTGACGGATGCGGATGGTTTGCGTTGTCATGATGAATCCAGTCGACATTGCGGATCGGGCGCGCGTTACGCAGGCAGCGGTGAGACCGCCTGGCCTCGCGCACGTAGATCGCCATCCAGCCCCGAAGATAGCACCGCCACGCGGCGGGAACATGGCCGGGCGGTGATCCGGGCTATCAGGCGGCGATCATGTCGATCATAGGCCCGCCGCGCGGAATCGGGGGACCGATGCATGTACATCGGGCCGAAACGCATGTGGGGCGGGGCGGGGGTGTGGCGATCGCGCGACGCGCGCCAGCCCGGAACGCCGGGCGGCGGCGGGATAGGTGTTTATACGCGGCGACCGGGCAAGGCCGGCGCAGGCCGCAGCCGGGTGACGACTCGCCGGCGGCGCGCGGCCCATTCGGTCGGGCCGCGCATGCGATGGGCCGGCACCGCGGCCGGTGGGTCAACCCGCGAGCTTGCGGCGATGGCGCCAGAGGCTCGCGACGACCGCAATCAGGATCGCGGCGAAGCCGATCAGCGCCCAGCCGGGCAGCAGGATGCCCAGGATCGGCGGGTAGACGGTCTCGCACAGCCCGGCGACCTTGAACATGCCGGGGAACCACTGCGCGGGCGGCAGGCTGTCGACGATCGGCTGCAGCGTGTCGAAGCCGCAACTGAAGCCCGGATTCATCTGGATCGACAGGTGCCGCGCGGCCGTGCCGACACCGCCGGCCGCGGCGATCGCGATCAGCAGTTCGAGCACCCAGACGCCGCGCCAGTTGCGGATCCCGGCAGCCAGGAACGCGAAGATCCCGATCGCGCAGAAGAAGTAGCGCTGGATGATGCACAGCGGGCACGGGTCTTCGTTCTTCACGTACTGCAGGTACAGCGCGCCGGCCAGCAGGGCGATGCACACCCATCCGAGCAGCATCAGCAGGCGGCGTTCGCGGCGGAGGGCAAGCGTGTAGTCGTTCATGTCGGCGGGATTCCTCGTCGGTCGGTCCGGAAAACAATCGCGCGATTTTAGCGCGAATGATCTGGCACGAAACTGACAGCGCGCGTGCGGCAACCTGCCGCACCGCGCGCGGGCCGCCGGCGATCGGCTCGCCATCGGCTTGCGATCGGCCGGCGCGGTCAGCGGATCGTGTTCAGTACGGCCTCGACCGATTGACCGATCGCAAGCAGCGCGTCGTCGCGATGCGGCGCCGCCGCGAGCATCAGGCCGACCGGCGCCGCGTCGCGCGGATGGCACGGCAGCGACAGCCCGCACGCGTCGAGGAAGTTGAACGCGCTCGGGTTGCGCAGGATCAGCGCGTTGGTGCGCGTGAACGCGTCGTCGTCGGTTTCGAGTTCGGCGATGCGCGGCGGCACGACCGGCACCGTCGGCGCGACGAGCGCATCGAAGCGCGACCAGACCGTGTGCGCGGCTTCGTCGAGCATCGCGGCGCGCGCGGCCAGCAGGTCGAGATAGTCGGCCGCGCTCGCGGGTTCGCCCTTCAGGATCCGCGTCAGCACGCGCGGGTCGTACTGGTCGCGATGCTTCGCGAGCAGCGGACGGTGCCACGCGTACGCCTCGATCGGCGAGAAGCCGAAACGGTTGATCTCCGGCAGCCGGTCGAGCGCGGGGAAGCGCACGTCGGTGACGATCGCTCCGGCCGCTTCGAGATGCTTGAGCGCGGTGTCGAGCGCGGCCGCGACGTCGGCATCGACGCCGTCCGTCACGTAGTTCGTCAGCACGCCGAGCCGCACGCCTTCGAGCGGCCGCGCGGCCGGTACGTGCGGCTCGAGCCCCGCGAGCATCCGGTCGACCAGCGCGCAGCACGCGACCGTCAGGCCGATCGGGCCGAACGAGTCGAGCGTCGTCGACAGCGGCACGCCGCCTTGCGTCGGGATCCGGCTCGCGGTGGGCTTGAAGCCCGTCAGCCCGCATAGTGCGGCCGGAATGCGGATCGAGCCGCCGGTGTCGGTGCCGAGCGCGACGGCGGCCATCCCGTCGGCGACCGACGCGGCCGCCCCCGACGACGAGCCGCCCGAAATCCGCGCATCGCCCGGTACGTCGCGGTGGTACGGCGAGCGCGGGTGGCCGAAGTGCGGATTCAGCCCGAGCCCGGAAAACGCGAACTCGCTCATGTTGGTGCGGCCGACCAGCACCGCGCCCGCGCGCTTGAGCCGCGCGACGGCGACCGCATCGGTGTGCGCGGCCGGCGCGCCGTCGAGCACCCGCGAACCCGCGCGCGTGACCTGGCCCGCGACGTCGAACAGGTCCTTGACCGACACCGGAATGCCCGCGAGCGGCGACAGCACCGTGCCCGCGGCGCGCAGCCGGTCGTGCGCGTCGGCGGCCGCGCGGGCGTTGTCGGCATCGACTTCGGTGAAGACGACGGCGCCCTGGCCCGACGGATCGGCGATCCGGTCGAGCGCGGTGTCGACGAGCACGCGGCTCGTGGTCCGGCCGGCGGCGAGGTCGGCGGCGAGCTGGGCGAGCGGGGGGAAGGGCGTGAAAGTGGTCATGGCGGCTCAGGGGCGAAGATGTTGAAGAAGCGTGGAGCGGAACGAATCGATATGGCTTTCGACGGCCGCGCGCGCACCGGCGGCGTCGCGCGCGGACAGCCGGTCGAACAGCGCGCGGTGCTCGTGCTGGACGTCGGCGAGATGGTGCGGTTCGGACAGCGTGACGAACCAGAAGCGCAGCGAGCGCTCGTGCAGCGCGCGCAGGATGTCGGCGAGGACCGCATTGCGCGCGGCCGCGGCGATCGTCTGATGAAACGCGCGGTCGAGCTCCATCATGCCCTCGACGTCGTGCATGTCGACGCAGGCCTGCCCGTCGTCGAGCAGCGTGGCCAGGCGCGCGAGATCGTCGGGGGTCGCATGGCGCGCGGCGAGTTCGGCGCAGTGCGCTTCGTTGACGCGCCGCACGTCGATCACCGCGACGATGTCGTCGAGCGACAGCGGCTGCACCATCAGGCCCTTGCGCGGCATCACGGACAGCAGCCCTTCGAGCACGAGCCGATGCACGGCCTGATGCACCGGCGTGCGGCCGATGCCCGTGCGTGCGACGAGGTCGGCTTCGTTCAGCGCGGCGCCCGGCTTCAGGCGCATCGTGATGATGTCGCGCTGGATCAGCGCGTACGCGCGGTCGGCGAGGCTGGCTGGCGACGCGGCGGCCCGGTCGAGGGTGAGGTCGGTCACGGTACTCATGCCGGTGGCGGCGCGGCGGCCGGGAGGGGCGCGATCATGGCGCGGAGGCTCCGGAAGCGTGGACGATCGCTGGATATTATTGTGATATATCAGTAGTGTCCAGTGCCGGCGAGGCCGGGCAATCGGTGCCGACGCGCGAACGGCGTCGTTCTGCGGCGTGCGTGGCCGCCGACTTGCAACAATATCGACAGGATGTTGCAGGTTTGCCGCGCGATCGTGCACTGAAGCATAATGAATCCTCGTCTATCCCTACGCGCGAGCGACGCATCAGACTATCGTCATGAGCGAAAACACGCCTTCCCCGGCCGGTCTGCCCGGCACCTCTTCCGCTTCTTCCGATTCCCCCCGTCCCGATCCGGCGAAAACGCCCGATGCGCCGGCCACGCAGGCCGCCGCGGAGCATGTCGCCGATGACGGCGCGTCGCCCGTCACGGCTGCATCCGAACCCGGTGCGCCCGGTGCGGCAGGCGCCGTCGGCGACGGCGCGGCCGCGCCCGCGCCGCTGAAGCCAGGCGCACCGCCGCCCGGATTCGGCGCGCCGCCCGATTTCGACACGCCGCGGCCGCCGCCCGCGAGCGCGCAGAATGCGCCGCCCGCCTATCTGAAGCAGAGCGACACGCCGTGGTCGGTGTTCGGCCGGATCGTCGCGGCGCGCGCGCGGCGGCTGTTCGACCGCGCCGGCCAGCGCATCACGCAGCGCACGCTGCGCATCGGCGTGTCGGCGCGGATCTTCCATCCGGAGCCGGGCGCGAAGGGGCTGCGCGGCAAGACGCTGCAGTATCTCGAGGAATCGATCGCCCACTGGGTGATGTCGCGCGACGTGCTCGTGTTCATGATTCCGACCGTCGGTCATCAAGGCATGATCCATCCGAGCAACATCCGCCTGCGCGATTACGCGAAGCATCTCGACGGCCTGCTGCTGCAAGGCGGCGCCGACGTGTCGCCGCAAACCTATGCGGCGTCGGATGCGCGTCCCGAATGGCCGGGCGATCGCGTGCGCGACATGTACGAGCTCGAACTGCTGCACGAATTCGTCGAGTCCGGCAAACCCGTGCTCGGCGTATGTCGCGGCTGCCAGCTGATCAACGTCGCGTTCGGCGGCTCGCTGTACCAGGACATCGCGACCGACGTGCCGACCGCGCACGCGCACGTGAGCGAGCATTACGACCAGCATCGTCACGCGATCCGCTTTCCCGATTCGTCGACGCTCGCGAGCATGTTCCCGGGGCGCAGCGAAGCGATCGTCAACTCGATTCACCACCAGGCGATCCGCGATCTCGGCCGCGATCTGAACATCGAGGCCGTGTCGGCCGGCGACGGGATCATCGAAGGCATTCGCCATCGCCGTTCGCCGTTCGTCGTCGGCGTGCAGTGGCATCCGGAGTTCCATCGCGCGGGCGGTTCCGAACTGCTCGACTGCACGCCGCTGCTCGACGCGTTTCTGCGCGCGGCGCGCGAAACGCGTCTGTAGCACGCCGTATTTTCCGTGCTGAACGAAGGCCGGCCGCATCCCGATTAATTCGAGATGCGGCCGTTTCGTTTTGCACGATAATCGCCAGTTCCGATTCGTTCGCCGGAGTCTGACGTTGGCTTTCCGAAATTTCCCCCCTGCACGATGCGCAACGTGGATCGTTGCGCTGGCTGCCTGCGCGCAAGCGGGCACGGCCTGGTCTACCGACGCGACCGCACCCGTCGCCGGTACGCGTCCGGCGGTCACGAGCCTGAGCGGCAGCGCGGCGCCGGCGCCGGCGGCGTCGGCCGCGACGGACGCCGCCGTGCAAGGCAACGTCGCCGAGCTGACGCAGATGCTGCACGACGGCCGGATCGTCGAGATGCGCACGACGTACAACGGCAGCTACGGTGCGAGCCTGATGTTCGATCCGCGCGAGATGACGTATTACGTCGCGCTGTTCCAGGACAAGAACCTGTGGCGCGTGATTCGTTCGCAGGAAAAGACGCGCGCGGAGATGGTGTACGCGAATTTCGTCCAGCAGACGGCGCAGCTCGCCGAGATCGAGATCCGCCGGACCGAGCTGCAGGCGCAGAAGGCATTTCTCGAACGCGTGATCGCGCTGCAGGCGAATCGTGCGCAGCAGTTGCAGGCCGATCTGAGCGTCGCGCGCAGCCAGCAGGCCGAAGTCGCGCAGCGGCAGAAATCGGCGCAGGAGCAGGCGCAGGCGCTGCAGGTCGAGAAGCGGGCGGCGCAGTTGCAGTTGCGCGATCTGCAGGAGCAGGTGCGGCAACTCGAGAAGCAGACCGAGACGGGGCTGCCCGTGCACAAGTAACGTGTCGTCGAGCGGACGAAACGAGACGAGCGAAAACCCGGCGAAGCGATCTTCGCCGGGTTTTTTATTGCGCGGGCGTCAATGCGCGAACGCGTCCGGCACGTCGGTCACGCGGCGGTGCGACAGGTGCGACGTCCAGTCGACGCCGGCCGGCGGGTGCGCCGGCCGGGCCGGCTGCGCGGCGCGCAGCGCGTTCGCCATGGCGATCAACGTGGCCGGATCGTCGAACGAGTCGCGTGTATCGCGCGTATCTGCCGTGCGCAGCGGCCGAGCGAGTCGATCGCGTGTGCCGGTGTTGGCCGCGTCGCGCTGGAACGGCGCACGCTGGAGCGGCTGATGTGCGGCGAGCCGCGGCACGACCGGCGTACGGGTCGGGGCGTTTGCCGTGCGCTGGCCGGTTGCCCGACGTGGCGAAGCAGGGGCGGCATGCCGCACGTCGGCCGTCGCTTGCGGGTGAAGCGTTGCGGGTCGAAGCGCGACGCGATGCTTGGCTGGCGGCGATTCGACCGTGTTCGCGACAGGCGTCGCCACCTTGTGCTGCGGCATCGCATGCGTCGACGTATCCGGTTGCGCCGCCGCGATACGTATCGTACCGGTCGATGTCGCGGCGTGATCGGGCGTACTGCCGGCCGCCTGGATCGCGTACGCGGGACCGGAACCCGCGGGCCGGTCGTACGTGCCGATCAGCCAGCCGATGATGCCGAGCGCGCCGATGCTCCAGCAGACGACGTACATCGCGCGCCGGTCGCGAGCGTGGCGCGCGGAATGGCGCAAGCGCCGGCCCGGGACAACTGTCGACGGGACAGGCAGCCCGGCCGAAGCCGGCAGCGACGCCGCCACGGATAGCGGCTGCCATCGGCACTCGCGGTGCGGTCGGTCGACATCGATGCAGGACGTCGTCAGCGTCGCGAGGCAGTTCCTGCCGGGCCCTGCGCCGGGTGCGCCGCGAAATCGCCATTCGCGGCCGAACGGCGGGACGTGGTCGAGCGGGGTGGCGCGAGGGCGGGCGAGCGCGCCTTCGACCGGGACGAGGGGCGATGGGATCATGGCAGGGGCGTCGTGCGACACGGGCATCCGTGCCGGCGCGGCGTGAAAATGTCGTCGCAAATCGTGACATTGTGGTCAGCCGGCGAAGGTCGGTCGATCAGATCGATCTGATTCTTGTGTCCGCTTCGGGGCGACTTGTACGAGGCGGACATCGCGACGTCGGTGACAGGGGCGCTACAAGGCAAATGTCGGGTTGCCGTGGCATGATTCGCGGATCATGCCGGCGGCGCGCCGTTACGCGCCGTGCCGCCGGCGGGCAGCGATGCCCGTGCGCGTCGGCCCGACCCGGCGCGGCGCGCGTCGCCGGATCCATGCGGCGCGGTATTCGCGCCATCCGAGCTGAGCGAGAAACCATGTCCACAGCGTCGCCTGCCATCGCGCAGGAATCGAAAGTCCGCACCGTCTTCCGGGTCGTCAGCGGCAACTTCCTGGAAATGTACGACTTCATGGTCTACGGGTATTACGCGTCGGCCATCGCGAAAACGTACTTTCCGAGCGGCAACGCGTTCGCGTCGCTGATGCTGTCGCTGTCGGTATTCGGCGCGGGCTTCCTGATGCGACCGGTCGGCGCGATCGTGCTCGGCGCGTATATCGACCATCACGGCCGCCGCAAGGGGCTGATCCTGACGCTCGGGCTGATGGCGATCGGCACGCTCGCGGTGGCCGCGATACCGGGCTATGCGACGATCGGCGTGCTCGCGCCGGTGCTCGTGCTGCTCGGCCGGTTGTTGCAGGGCTTCTCGGCGGGCGTCGAACTCGGCGGCGTGTCGGTCTACCTGTCGGAGATCGCGACGAAGGGCCACAAGGGGTTCTATACGTCGTGGCAGTCGGGCAGCCAGCAGGTGGCCGTCGTGTTCGCCGCGTTCGTCGGCGTCGTGCTGAACCGCGCGCTGCCGGTCGAGGAAATGACCGCGTGGGGCTGGCGCATTCCGTTCCTGATCGGCTGCCTGATCGTGCCGTTCCTGTTCCTGATCCGCCGTTCGCTGAAGGAGACCGACGAATTCCTCGCGAAGCGCCACCGCCCGACGATGGGCGAGATCATGCGCTCGATGCTCGACAACTGGGGTGTC
The DNA here is from genome assembly GCF_017815045.1 of Burkholderia sp. CpTa8-5. Taxonomy (NCBI): domain Bacteria; kingdom Pseudomonadati; phylum Pseudomonadota; class Betaproteobacteria; order Burkholderiales; family Burkholderiaceae; genus Burkholderia; species Burkholderia sp. CpTa8-5. The sequence continues at coordinate 48,392 of NZ_JAGIQD010000011.1, read as the reverse complement.
GTGGTGGCAGGCATGGGGATGGTGATCATGACGACGGTGTCGTTCTACATGATTACCGCGTACACGCCGACGTTCGGCAAGGAAGTGCTGCATCTGTCGTCGCTCGATGCACTCGTCGTGACCGTCTGCGTCGGGATCTCGAATCTCGTGTGGCTGCCGCTGTCCGGTGCGCTGTCCGACCGTATCGGCCGCCGCCCGGTGCTGATCGCGTTCACCGTGCTGACGCTGCTGTCGGCTTACCCGGCCGTGCGCTGGCTCGTCGGCGATCCGTCGTTCCTGCGGCTGCTCGCGGTCGAGCTGTGGCTGTCGTTCCTGTACGCGTCGTACAACGGGGCGATGGTCGTCGCGCTCACCGAAGTGATGCCGGCCGACGTGCGGACGGCCGGTTTCTCGCTCGCGTACAGCCTGGCCACGACGATCGGCGGCTTCACGCCGGCGATCTCGACGCTGCTGATCCACCAGACCGGCAACAAGGCGGCGCCGGGGCTGTGGCTGAGTGTGGCCGCGATCTGCGGCTTGATCGCGACGCTCGTGCTGTACCGCACGTCCGACGCGCGCAACCAGTACAAGTCGGCCTGACGGCGGCCGGCATAGCGCGCGACGTCGGCCGCGGATCACCTTGAACAAGGGAGCGCAATGCGCTCCCTTGTTCGTTTGCGGTCATGCTTCGCGCAGCATGTCGGCCACCGTGGCCGCCACGTCGGGCCACGCGCCCGGCGCAGGCTGGCGCGCGATGCTGGCGCGCGCATACCACGGACAGTCGTCGCCGGTGAACCAGCGCCAGTCGGGAGCGAACGGCAGCATGACCCACAGCGGCTTGCCGAGCGCGCCCGCGAGGTGCGCGACCGCCGTGTCGATCGTGACGACGCCGTCGAGGCGCTCGACCAGCGCGGCCGTATCGGCAAAGTCGTTCAGCCGGCCGTCGAGACGATGCACGCGCGGATGCGCGTCGACGCGCGCGCGTTCGTCGTCGTCGAGCGCGGGCTGCAGCACGATCCAGTCGATGTCCGGCAGCGCGAGCAGCGGCGCGAGCGCATCGAACGGCATCGAGCGGTTTTCCTGCGCCTGTCGGCGCCCCGACCACGCGAGGCCGAACTTGCGCTTCGACTGCCCGCCGAGCGAGCCGCGAAAGCGCCGCCGGGCGCCGTCGGGTGCATCGAGGTAGCGCGAGCCGACGATGTCTTCCGGCTGAAGCCCGAGCAGGAACGGCAGGCTCATCAGCGTGCAGGCGACGTCCGCGGCCGGCGGCTTCGCGGCGCCTTGCGGGACGAGCGTCACGCGCCAGCGCGCGGCGGCCGGCGTCAGCAGCGCGACGAGTTCCGGCTGGACTTCGAGCACGACGCGCGCGCAGCGTGCGCGCACCTGCGGCACGAAGCGGACGAACTGCAGCGTGTCGCCGAACCCCTGTTCCGCGCGGATCAGCAGCGTGCGCGACGTAATCGGCTCGCCTTGCCAGCGCGGCAGCGCGCCGAGCGGCGTCGCGCCGGGCGTCTCGTGACGCGCTTCGTACGCGGGCAGGCCGCGCGTGAAGTCGCGCAGCGTCAGCAGCGTGACCGCGCGATGCAGCCGCGCGAGCGTGAGATCGGGCGCGACGCGCAGCGCCTGGTCGAATGCGCGCAGCGCCATCTCGTGCGCGCCGAGCGCGTGATGTGCGTTGCCGAGATTCAGCCACGCGAGCCCGAACGACGGATCGAGCCCGACGGCGCGCTCGTAGTAGGGCAGCGCGTCGCGGTGGCGCGCCTGCGCGCAGAGTGCGTTCGCGAGCCCGAACAGCGCGAGCGGAAACGGCGGGTGCAGTGCGAGCGCGGCTTCGAACGCCGCGGCCGCCTCGGCATGCCGGCCGACCGCATCGAACGTGTTGCCGAGATTGAAATGCGCGGCGACGAACCGCGGCTGCGCGGCGATCGCAGCCTGGAAGTGCGCGATCGCATCGTCGGCGCGACCCATCGCGCTCAGCGCCATCGCGAGGTTGTTGTGCGCGCCCGCATGGCCGGGCCGTAGCTCGAGCGCGCGACCGAACGCGGCGAGCGCGTCGTCGTGGCGGCCGAGCGCGTTCAGCGCGTTGCCGAGATTGTTGTGGATCGATGCGTCGTCGGGCGTGAGCCGCAGCGCACGGCCGAACGCGTCGATCGCATCGTCGTGACGCTGCAGCGCCGCATACGCGTTGCCGAGGTTGTAGTGCGCGAGCGGGAATTCGGGCGCGAGCGTCAGCGCGTTGCGGAAGCGGTCGATCGCTTCGTCGAGCCGGCCCAGCGCTTTCAGCGCGTTGCCGAGATTGAGCTGCAGCGCGGCATCGTCCGGACGCAGCGCGACGGCGCGGCCGACGAGGTCGGCTGCCTCGGCATGCTGGCCCTGCTGGTGCCGCAGCACGCCGAACAGGTGCAGCGCGTCGGCGTTGGCGGGGTTGGAGGCGAGTGCGTGGCGATAGCCGTGCTCGGCCTCGGCGAGGCGGCCCGCGCGATGTGCGGCGTACGCCCGGTCGAATGCGGAATCCATGACGCGAAAAGGGGCGGAAAGCGCGTATTTTCCCACACCGCGCGGCGAGGCCGCGCATCGGCCGGTCGGCATATGGCCCCGTCACGCGGAGCGGCGTAGACTGGCAGGGTCGCGTGTCATCGAGGTCTCCATGGCTGACACACTATCCGATATCCCGCCCGTGCTGATCGTCGGCGCGGGGCCGACCGGCCTTGCCGCGGCGATGAGCCTCGCGCGGACTCGCGTGCCGGTGCGCATCATCGATCGTCTCGCCGCACCGGCGCCGTTTTCGCGTGCGATCGGCATCCAGGCGCGCACGCTCGAACTGCTGGAGCAGCATCGCGCGGTCGAACCGTTTCTCGCGCTCGGCCATCGCGCGCATGCGGCCGAGCTGCATGCCGACGGCCGCGTGATCGCGCGACTCGATTTCGATCCGCTGCAAACGCGCTATCCGTATCTGATGTTTCTCGACCAGAGCGTCACCGAGCGGCTGCTCGCCGAGCACCTGGCCGGAATGGGCGTGACCGTCGAACGCGGTACGGCGCTGGCCGCGTGCGACACGGGCGCTACGTCGCTCGACGTGACGCTGCGCCGCGCCGACGGCCGCGACGAGTCGTTCGCGCCGTCGTACCTGATCGCCGCCGACGGCGCGCACAGCACGGTCAGGCACCTGCTCGGCCTGGGCTTTACCGGACATGCGTTCGAACAGACTTTCCTGCTGGCCGATTTCGCGGCGATACCCGACTGGTCCGACGAGGAGATCCACCTGTTCACGACGCCCGCGGGCATCGCGGGCCTGTTTCCGATGGGCGGCGGCCGTTACCGGCTCGTCGCCGACCGGCCGCCCGGCAGCGGCGCGTCGCCCGACTCGACGCCGTCGCTCGACGAATGCGACGCGATCATCCGCGCGCGCGTCGGCGCATCGATCTCGCCAAGCGATCTCGCGTGGTCGTCGTATTTCCATCTCCACAGCCGGATGGTCGACCGGCTGCGTCACGGCCGCGTGTTTTTCGCGGGCGACGCCGCGCACGTTCACAGCCCGGCCGGCGCGCAGGGCATGAACACAGGCATCCAGGAGGCGTTCAACCTCGGCTGGAAGCTCGCGCGCGTGCTGCGCGCCGGTGCGCCCGAGCGGTTGCTCGACACGTATCACGCGGAGCGCCATCCGATCGAGCGCGACGTGTTGCGGCAGACCGGTTTCGTCACGCAGGTGGTCGAAGCCGAGCGCGGCGCGATGAAGCTGCTGCGCGATCACGTCGTGCCGCTGCTGGCATCGTTCGGGCCGATGCGCGACGCGCTCAGGCGCACGGTCAGCGAGCTCGGCGTGCAGTACCGGAAGAGTCCGCTCACGCTCGAGCGTGTGCTCGACGGCGGTCCGCGCGCGGGCGAGCGCGCACCCGACGCGCTCGTGCACGTGCTCGACGGGCCGCTCGGTCGCGCGCCCGGCACGGCGCGGCTATACGATCTTCACGATCCGGCGAGTTTCACGCTGTTGCTGCTGGAAGAGCCGGCGAATACCGACGCCGGCGAGGTGCCGCCGATCCCGGCCGATGCGCAGGCGCTCGTGCAGGGGCTCGAACGGATCATGCCGGAAGCGGTGCGCGTGTGGCGCGTCGCCGATGCCGAAGGCGACGGCGCCGCGGGGCTCGCGCAGGAATACGGCCGCTCGCGGCCGTCGTTCTATCTGCTGCGGCCGGACGGCTATGTCGCCGCGCGCGGGCGCACGGCGACCGACGCGAACGCGCTGCTGCGCCACTGCGAAAGCTGGTTCGCGGGCATGTCGGTATCCGCGTAGCCGCGCGCTCAGGCGGGCGCCGCGGCAGGGACGAGCGACGCGCGATGCGCGGCGATCGCATCGCGCACGATCGGCGCCGCGCGCTGTCCGGCTTCACTCGACGGATCGTCGAGCGCGGCGAGCAATGCGCGACGCATCCGCGGCTCCCAGAAGCGCCGGATATGCTCGGCGATGCCGGCCAGCGCTTCGTCGCGATCGGGCATCGATTCGAAGAACGCGCCGATCTGGTTGGCCATGTCGATCAGGTGGTCGTGGTCCATGGTTGCCTCACTTGCCCGTCGTCGCGGCGGCCGGCTCGGCGGCGCGGCGCTCGAGCAAATCGAGCTGCTCCGAGTTGAAGCGCGCATACGCTTGTTGCCAGTCGGACGGTTGCGCCACCGGCAGCACCTGCACGGCCGTCACCTTGTATTCCGGGCAGTTCGTCGCCCAGTCGGAGCTGTCCGTCGTGATCACGTTCGCCCCCGATTCGGGGAAGTGGAACGTCGTGTACACGACGCCCGGCTGCATGCGCTCGGACACCAGCGCGCGCAGCACCGTCTGCCCCGCGCGCGATTCGATGCCGACCCAGTCGCCGGTGCGGATCCCGCGATCCTCCGCGTCGTGCGGATGGATCTCGAGGCGATCCTCTTCGTGCCACCGGACGTTTTCGGTCCGGCGCGTCTGCGCGCCGACGTTGTATTGCGACAGGATGCGGCCCGTCGTCAGGATCAGCGGATAGCGCTGTGTGACCTTCTCCGGCGTCGGAATGAACTTGGTGATCACGAACCGCCCCTTGCCGCGCACGAACGTGTCGATGTGCATGGTCGGCGTGCCTTCCGGCGCGTGTTCGTTGCACGGCCATTGGATGCTGCCGAGCGCGTCGAGCTTCTCGTACGACACGCCCGAGAAGGTCGGCGTGAGTCGCGCGATCTCGTCCATGATTTCCGACGGATGCGTGTAGTGCATGTCGTAGCCGAGCGCCTGCGACAGCAGCAGCGTGACTTCCCAGTCCGCGTAGCCCGCGAGCGGCGGCATCACCTTGCGCACGCGCGAGATCCGGCGCTCCGCGTTCGTGAACGTGCCGTCCTTTTCGAGGAACGTCGAGCCCGGCAGCAGCACGTGCGCGTATTTCGCGGTTTCGTTCAGGAAGATGTCCTGCACGACGATGCATTCCATCGCCGACAGCGCGGCCGCGACGTGCTGCGTGTTCGGGTCCGACTGGACGATGTCCTCGCCCTGGCAGTAAAGCCCCTTGAAGCTGCCGTCGAGCGCCGCGTCGAACATGTTCGGGATGCGCAGCCCCGGCTCCGGCTGCAGCGTGGCCGACCACGCCTGTTCGAACTGCGTGCGCACGACCTCGTCGCTGATGTGCCGGTAGCCGGGCAGTTCGTGCGGGAACGAGCCCATGTCGCACGAACCCTGCACGTTGTTCTGGCCGCGCAGCGGATTGACGCCGACGCCTTCGCGGCCGACGTTGCCGGTCGCCATCGCGAGGTTCGCGATGCCCATCACCGTCGTCGAGCCCTGCGCGTGTTCGGTCACGCCCAGGCCGTAATAGATCGCGGCGTTGCCGCCCGTCGCGTACAGGCGTGCGGCCTCGCGCACCAGCTCGGCCGGCACGCCCGTCACGTCCGCGGTCGCCTCGGGCGAATTGTCCGCCTGCGCGACGAAGTCGCGCCATTGCTCGAACGCGCGCGTGTCGCAGCGCTCGGCGACGAAGGCGTCGGCCACCAGCCCTTCGGTGACGATTACGTGCGCCAGTGCGTTGACGATCGCGACGTTGGTGCCGGGGCGCAGCTGCAGATGATGCGTGGCCTTCACGTGCGGGCCGTCGACGACGTCGATGCGGCGCGGGTCGATCACGATCAGCTTCGCGCCTTCGCGCACGCGCCGCTTCAGCCGCGAGCCGAACACCGGATGGCCGTCGGTCGGGTTCGCGCCCATCACGACGATCACGTCGGCCTGGCCGACCGATGCGAACGTCTGCGTGCCGGCCGATTCTCCGAGCGTCGTCTTGAGGCCATAGCCGGTCGGCGAGTGGCACACGCGGGCGCAGGTATCGACGTTGTTGTTGCCGAACGCCGCACGCACGAGCTTCTGCACGAGATAGGTTTCCTCGTTCGTGCAGCGCGACGACGTGATCCCGCCGATCGAATCGCGGCCGTACTTCTGCTGCAGCTTGCGGAATTGCGTCGCCGCGTAGGTGAGGGCCTCGTCCCAGCTCACTTCGCGCCACGGGTCGGTGATCTTCTCGCGGATCATCGGCTTCGTGATGCGGTCCTTGTGCGTCGCATAGCCCCACGCGAAGCGTCCCTTCACGCACGCGTGGCCTTCGTTCGCGAGACCGTTCTTGTGCGGCGTCATGCGCACGACCTGCGTGCCCTTCATCTCGGCCTTGAACGAGCAGCCGACGCCGCAATACGCGCAGGTCGTGACGACCGAGTGCTCGGCCTGCCCGAGCTGCACGACGGATTTTTCCTGCAGCGTGGCCGTCGGGCAGGCGGCGACGCACGCGCCGCACGACACGCATTCCGACGCCATGAACGATTCGCTTTCGCCGGCGGCGACGCGCGATTCGAAGCCGCGCGCGGCGATCGTCAGCGCGAACGTGCCCTGCGTTTCCTCGCACGCGCGTACGCAGCGGTTGCAGACGATGCACTTCGACGGATCGTACGTGAAGTACGGATTCGATTCGTCCTTCGTGTCCTTCAGGTGATTGGCGCCATCGAAGCCGTAGCGCACTTCGCGCAGCCCGACCACGCCGGCCATGTCCTGCAGCTCGCAGTCGCCGTTGGCCGGGCAGGTGAGGCAGTCGAGCGGGTGATCGGAGATGTACAGCTCCATCACGTTGCGGCGCAGGGACTGCAGCCGGTCCGACTGCGTGCGCACCTTCATGCCGGCTTCGGCCGGCGTCGTGCACGACGCCGGATAGCCGCGCCGGCCTTCGATCTCGACGAGGCACAGCCGGCACGAGCCGAACGGCTCGAGCGAATCGGTCGCGCACAGCTTCGGGACGTTGACGCCGGCTTCGATCGCCGCGCGCATCACCGATGTGCCGGCCGGCACCGTGACCGGCTGGCCGTCGATTTCGAGCGTGACGTCGGTATCGGCGTACCGTTGCGGCGTGCCGTAGTCGGTCTCGTCGTGCGGATCGCGTGCGTGCGCCTGGGCGGCGCTCTTGCACGCGCATTGGCCCGAGCCGCAGCCGCCTTGGCGGACGTTGTTCGTGTCGAGGGACATGCAGGGCTCCTTCTGGGTCAGGCCGCAGCCTTGACCGGGCCCGACGCGGCATCCTTGCCGGCAGCGAGCCCGAAATCTTCGGGGAAATGGTCGAGCGCGGACAGCACCGGGTACGGCGTCATGCCGCCCATCGCGCACAGCGAACCGGCGAGCATCGTGTCGCACAGGTCGCGCAACAGCGTGATTTGCCGCTCCGACGTGTCGCCGTCGCGGATCCGCGCGATCGTCTCGACGCCGCGCGTCGAACCGATCCGGCACGGCGTGCACTTGCCGCACGATTCGATCGCGCAGAACTTCATCGCGTATTCGGCCAGCTCGGCGAGATTCGACGTGTCGTCGTGCAGCACGATGCCGCCGTGGCCGACCACCGCGCCGATCGCCGTGTACGCCTCGTAGTCGAGCGGCACGTCCCACTGGTGATCGGGCAGGTAGGTGCCGAGCGGGCCGCCGACCTGCGCGGCGCGGGCCGGCCGGCCGCTGGCCGTGCCGCCGCCGAAGTCGAACAGCAGTTCGCGCAGCGTGACGCCGAACGCGAGCTCGACGAGGCCGCCGTGACGGATGTTGCCCGCCAGCTGGAACGGCAGTGTGCCGCGCGAGCGGCCCATCCCGTAGTCGCGATAGAACGCGGCGCCGCGCGCGAAGATCACGGGCGCCGTCGCGAGCGTGATCACGTTGTTGATCACGGTCGGCTGGCCGAACAGGCCCGCGAGCGCGGGCAGCGGCGGCTTCGCGCGCACGACGCCGCGCTTGCCCTCGAGCGATTCGAGCAGCGCCGTTTCCTCGCCGCACACGTACGAGCCCGCGCCTTTCGCGACGTGCAGCTCGAACGCATGCGCGGAGCCCAGCACGTGCTCGCCGAGCCAGCCGGCTTCGCGTGCGCGGACGATCGCGGCTTCGAGCGTCGCGATCGCGTGCGGGTATTCGCTGCGCACGTAGATGTAGCCGACCGTCGCGCCGGTGGCGACGCCCGCGATGATCATCCCTTCGATCAGGCAGTACGGATCGCATTCCATCAGCAGGCGGTCGGAGAACGTGCCCGAGTCGCCTTCGTCCGCGTTGCAGACGATGTATTTTTGCGCGGCGCGGGCTTGCCGCACGGTACGCCACTTGATGCCGGCCGGGAACGCCGCGCCGCCGCGGCCGCGCAGCCCCGACTCGATCAGCGTTTCGCATGCGGCGTCACCGTCGAGCGCCAGTGCGTTCTTCAGGCCGGCGAGGCCTTCGTGTTTCAGGTAGTCGTCGATCGACAGCGGATCGGTCAGGCCGATCCGCGCAAACGTGAGTCGTTGCTGGCGGGCGAGATACGGCAGCGCGTCGACGAGGCCGACACCGCTCGGATGCGCGCCGCCATCGAGCCAGTCGGCGTCGAACAGGGCCGGCACGTCGGCGGCCGACAGGTTCGCATAGCCGACGCGGCCCGCGGCCGTCCCGACCTCGACGAGCGGCTCGAGCCACAGCAGCCCGCGCGAGCCGTTGCGGACCAGTTCGATCGCGACGCCGCGCCGTTCGGCTTCGGCCGCGATCGCGGCGGCGAGCGCGTCGGCGCCGAGCGCCAGCGCGGACGAATCGCGCGGAACGTAGATGCGGGTCGTCATGCGGCCTCCGGCGTGTGGGCGACCGCGTCGGCCAGCAGCGCGTCGAACTTCTCCGGCGTGACCTTGGCGTGGAGCACGCCGTTGACCGTCATCGACGGCGATTGCGCGCACAGTCCGAGGCAGTAGACCGATTCGAGCGCGACGTCGTCCGGCGTGTGGCCCGCGGCCCCGTCGCCGTGCGCGGCGTCGAACCGGCAGCCCGTGCGGGCTTCCGCGTGGGCAGCGAGCGTTTCGCAGCCCATGCTGCGGCACGCTTCGGCGCGGCACATCTGGATCGTCACGCGCGCGGGCGGCGCGGTGCGGAAATGGTGGTAGTAGGTCAGGACGCCGTGCACTTCCGCGCGCGACAGGTTCAGCGCTTTGGCGAGCGGTGCGACGCAGCCCGAAGGCACGTAGCCCGCGTCGTCCTGGATCGCGTGCAGGATCGCGACGAGCGACCGGCCGGCGCGCGCATGGCGCTCGACGAGCGCGTCGGGCGCAGGGGAATTCGGGGACATCGGTTATGCTCCTCCAAAGTCTCATATGCGCTCGGAATTCATATAGTGCGCAGCGTGACTTCGTTCTGATTGATTTTCACCAACGATAAGCGGAAGATTTCGCGGTCGCAATAGGAAATCGGAGTACATAATTGATTCGGATCGAATGCGACGCGTATCTGACCGTGCGCGACACCGAAGGCCGGTCGGCCAGCCTGTCCGACGTCGCGCCGCTGCTGGAACTCGTGGCCGGGACGGGCAGCATCGCTCAGGCCGCGCAAGCCAAGGGGCTGTCGTACCGGCACGCGTGGGGCATGCTGCGCGCGCTGGAGTTGTGCGTCGGCGGCGCGCTGATCGAGACCGCGCGCGGCAAGGGGTCGACGCTGTCGGCGCTCGGGCAGGCGGTCGTCGATGCGCAGCGCCTCGCGCGCAGCCGCCTCGACGGGAACCTGCGCACGCTGGCGGCCGAGGTGGCCAGCGAGCTGAACCGCCGGCTCGCGCAGCGCGACGGGGCCGTGCGCATTCATGCGTCGCACGGGTACGCGGTGGCGACGCTCGTCTCCGCACTCGTCGATGCGCAGGCGGCCGTCGACATCAAATACCGCGAGAGCGTCGAGGCCGTGCAGGCGCTCGCGCGCGGCGAATGCGACCTCGCCGGCTTCCATTTGCCGCGCGGCGCGTTTCGCGCGCAGTGCGCGCAAATCTACCGGCCGTGGCTCGACGACACGCGCCACGTGCTGATTCACCTGACGCGCCGCCAGCAGGGATTGTTCGTTCCCCGCGGCAACCCGAAGCAGGTCCGCGGGCTCGCGGATCTGGCACGCAACGACATCCGCTTCGTCAACCGGCAGCCGGGGTCTGGCACGCGCATGCTGCTCGATCTCGCGTTGCGCGCGATCGGCATCGATCCGGAGCGCATCGACGGCTATGCGTCGGCCGAACTCACGCATTCGGCGATCGCGGCGTTTGTCGCGAGCGGCATGGCCGATCTCGGTTTCGGCGTCGAGCCGGCCGCCCGTCATTTCGGGCTCGACTTCATCCCGGTCGTCGACGAGGACTATTACTTCGCCTGCGAACGCGCGCGGCTCGATGTGCGGCCGCTGGCCGATGTGCTGGCGCTGCTGCGCGACGCACGCTTCGTCGAGCGCGTCGCGCATCTCGACGGCTACGATCCGGCCGCGTGCGGCGCGCTGGAGCACATCGCGACCGGGCTGGCCGGCGGCGACGGCGCGCGCGCGCCGGACGGCAATTCCCGGTAACGCGGCGGCGATCGAATCGCGCTGCAGCAGCGAGGGATTTGCGCTACGCTTGCCGCTCGATCAACGTTCCAACAAGCACGCCGTTCAGGCGTCATCCCGACATGAAATTTTCCGTTCCCCTTGCCGCGGCAGCGTTGACCGCGGGGCTGCTGGTCGTCGCTTCGCCGTTTGCGTTCGCGCAGAATTCCCCGGGTGTGCCCGGCGGCATCCTGAGCGAACAGTTCCGCCTGAACGAACACCCGCAGATGCCGTTCGCGGCGTCGGCGCCGTCGGAGAAATATCAGAGCGGCAAGAAGTCGGCATTGCGCCGCAAGGGTGACCTGGGCGACCCGAACGGCTGCAACCTGAAGTGCCCGATGGATACCCGGTAACGGGCAGGCAGCGTGTCGGCGCCCGAGCGGGGCGCCTCTTCTGCGCCGCAGCGTGATCCACTGACGGACGCTGCGTACGTTCCACCCCGATCTCGCTTGATTCGAGCCCCGCGAAGCCCGTCGCTTCGCGGGGCTCATGCTTTCTGGCGAGCGTTCATGTAATGCGGGATGGACGAAGCGGCCGTTCGCCCGCATGGGCCGCGCCGACAGTGATTAAGGGTTAACCCGTAAATCAGGAAGGATGTCTTCCTCAAACCTGCCTTATTCTTAAGCATCCACCTACATAAACTTCGGTTTGTCGGCGCTGATCAAGGTGTTCACCGCCGAATCAGACAAATCTGGAGGTAGGTCATCATGAAGTCGCTCGTTCAAGCCGTTGTCGTTGCCGCTGCTCTCGTTGCTCCGGTCGTGTCGTTCGCCCAGTCGGGTTCGACGATCACCCGTGCGCAGGTCCGTGCCGAACTGGTTCAACTCCAGCAGGCCGGTTACAACACCGCCCGCGGCGAGGACCCGCATTATCCGGAAGCGATCCAGGCCGCAACGGCGCGTGTCGCGGAGCAGCAGCGCAGTGCGCTCGCACAGGCTCGAGGCGCCGACGCCGGCGGCTACGGTGCGCAGGCGCAGGGCGCATCGGCGTCGGGTTCGCGCGCAATGGGTGTGCGCCCGGCCAGCGCGGAGGAAATGAAGTCGCTGTATCGCGGCAGCTAAGCGGCACCTCGCCCGGTATGGGCGGCGCGGGCCCCGGCGCGGCGATGCGTCGCGCGCTGCCCGAAGCCTGACCACCGGGCCGGCCGCCACCCGGCGCAATCGACGATGGCGCGGGCGCGGCAGAAACATCCGTCACCTCCGGCCGCCGAACACCGGCGGCATTCCGCCCGGCCCGTCCGTGGCTGGGCGCTTTTTCGGAAGGGAAGGCGTGGGGCGTGCGCGTTACGCCGGCAACAAAAAACCCCGCAGACTGGCGTCATGCGGGGTTCGTGCGACGAGCGCGGAATTTGGTGGGGCGGCGGCACTCGCATTGTGGCGTGTAATCCTTTCCTGTATTGGGATTTCATGTATTTTTGAATTGAAGAACCCCCAAAAAAGCCCCCGGCGATGACGCGTTGGTGGTCAGTCCAGATCCGGGAACCAAGCTTTCCGAACCCGCGCGCCGATGCGCTTATCCCGCTTCTCGTAACCGAGCTGGCGCAGGATTTTTCCGATTCTCATGTCGGTTGCGCGATTCAGTCGGCTAGCGTCTAGGCGCAGTGCCTCAGCGGCTACATCGCATATGAGCAGGTATTCTCGCTCGCCCGGCGCGGGCTCGTCGTCGAACCGAGTGGCAGCAGCGCCGTTGAGCCACTGCTCGACCATCGGCAGCCACGGGTCGTCGTTAGCCGGCGCGGCCGCGAACGCAGCGTGTTCGTCCTTGGCAAGGCGTTCGGCTGCCTGCCAACGGATACCGCCGTTCATAAAAAGAGTGCGGCCTTCGGCCCACAGCTGATCTCGATCGCGCATTACCGCGTCTATGTCGACGTTTCCGACGCGTATCGGGAGCCAACGTCGGTTGCCAGTTTCGTCGATCAAAATGCCTTCTTCGTTGCTGGTGCCAATGAAGACCAGGCGACGGGGCACTGTCGTGGCGTGCTCTTTGTACAACTGCCGATACGTATCTTGCGTCGCGGTAATGAATGCCTTGATCGACTCGATTTCGCGCGTGCGCATGCCCTTCAGTTCTGCTATTTCGCCTACGAGGGCGCCCCGCATCTTACGGGCGGTTTCGGCGTCCCGCGTGCCGAGGTCGATTTCGACATACTGATCGGCGTGCGGTACCATCGCCGCGATTGCCGATGACTTTCGCAGACCCTGATCGCCGATGAAGATAGGCACCATATCGGCCTTGACGCCCGGTTCAAGCACGCGGCCCGCGAATGCGGTCCAGAGGTAGAGCGACACGGCGCGCGCGTACGGCGAGTCAGGTACGCTGAAATACACCTCCATGAATCGATCGACGCGCGGTGCGCCATCCCACGACAAGCCGTTCAGCCAGTCAATCGCCGAATCGAATTTCCGCTCGCGGGCAACGAGGTGCACCGCGTCGCGGATCATCTCTCGGCCGATCGGCTTAAAGCCGCCCTGCTCGAGGCGGATGCGGAGCCGTGTGTAGTCCTCGTCAACGAATGGGCGCCACATAGGTGCGTCGGGATCCGACCACGTCAGCTCGTCGCGGAAGGTGTCAAAACGGATGTCGGCGCCGGCAACGTGAGGTGCGCGTAGCGCGAGCTGCGTGTTTCCGATCGTCGCTAGGATCGCACCGGCCTTGTCGTACTTAAATGGCGGTCGGTAGGGCTCCTGCTGTGCGAGTTCGGCCGGCATAGCCGTAAAGTCCCCCTCGATCTGCTCACGCTCCCATTCGTCGTATGCGGCTGGGCTGTATCTCTTTGCCAGTGTATGAAGCGTGCCGATCGTGGCCGCGTCGGAGCGTTCCGTGCTTGCACTGTTCCACACCTTCTCGACCGCGGCGCGGCCGCCGTAAGCGTATTCGGCGGTTGCCGACCATTCGTCGCAAATATCCATGCCTTCGGCAGAGCCGCGGGTTTCATGGTGGACGCCAAATTGCACGTCTCGCCATTCGGCATAGCTCCCGTCTGCGGGAATCATGCCGAGCAGCGCGCGAATTTCGTCAATGCGCGGTGCGGTCGACGGTAAGGCGCGGCCGCGCATATGTTTGGCGGAGATGTCGTCGGTCTGGATATGGGCCAATGCCGCCAGATCGGGAAGCGTGTACGTGCGATCTGTCGCGTAGAGAATGCGCGATGCGCTCGGCGCAGTGGGGTAACCCTTTCTGAGTTTGGACTCGGTCGGCCAGTTCCATGTGCCTGGCACTCGCATGATCCGGTCGCAGTTGTGTGTGTCGGGCCCGTCGAATTCCTTGCCGATAGCCGCGTTGATCTGTTCGTAGTTCGTCGCCCACTCATCGGTCAGCGGCGTTGGCGCGGCAAGCCGGAAAAACGCTTGCAGCCCGTTGCCCGAATCGATGATGAAGGACGCATGCTTGCGTAGACGATCGGCGTGCGGGCCGAGCAAGTGACCGCGCGCCGCGTCGTATGAGCCGAATCCCTTAATGTCTGGATCGCAGTCGCTCCACGCGAATCGCGCCGACGCCATGTCCGCTTTTGCGGGTTTGCGTTCGAAGCACGTAGCGTCGTTAGGTAGCCAATAGATATTGCTCGCGGCAGTGTTGTGCGTGCGCGCATACTCGATCAGTGCATCGGTTTCCGCCGGTACCGCGAAAGTCCGTGCTCGCGGCTTGCTTCCAGCCGCAGCGGCGATGCGGAGCAACATCAACTGACCGCCGTCGGGGCGCGCCAGAGTGACGAACTGACGCAGCACGTCGACGTCCACTTCAGCACGCGGGCGACTCGATTGGTCTTTAATTTCTGTAGGAGTTCTATTCATTAAAGGGCGATTGGCTTAGCCATTGTGTACCTGTTTTACCGGCTCGCCGGCAGCGTAAGGTAGCCGGCGCTCACGTGGCCAACCCGCACATGCGTTTCAGTTTCTTGTTCGCGTTCGGCAACGTGCCGCCGACCTTCGACAAGGTCAGCCCTACGCAGTGTCCGCTGAGGTGCCATTCGACGGCTTGTTGCGCACGTCGGCCACCTCCAGGGCGATGAGTTACGCGATTGTCCGGTTCGATGATCGCGTCCGGCAGGCCGCGGTCCTCGAGGGGACCGTAGGGCATTTCGATCGGATAGACCTCGGTGCGGATGCCGTCTTGAGCGCTGACAATGCGCCACGCAACAACGGTTGTTACTCGAACGCAGTGTTCCTCGTCGAGCACGCGCAGCGCGAGCGTGCCGGCGGCGGCTGGAATAATCGTCGCTTCGCTCATGCTGCCACCTCGTCAGTTTGTTGCGCGCGATAGCCGTTGGGATCCGCGAACCAGCGATGAATTTCACGGTTCGGCCAAGCCACCGAATAGCTACCGAGCTTGACCCGTTTCGGAAAGCGGCCGGCACGTTCGCGATTTGTGACCGAAGACAAACACAGCGGAACGAATTGCTTCAGTTCACCCCATCGCGTGTAGCCGTCCAGGGGGAGCGTCAATGGTGAGGTGCTGCGGTCTGCGGCCATTTGTTTCGCCTTGTGGTGCGTTGAGATAGCCGCATTTCAACGTGCCGCGCATAGGTCTGACAACCCTGTAAGGCTGTGCCGTACACCCCAAAATGTCCTGGTATTGCGTACATACCTTGACACCCCGGACGCGCATGTTTGACAAGGCGATGCGGGAATCGAATTCGAAATATGAGGCGTTCGAAGACAGTGGATGTTGTTTTCTGATGTACAGCGCAGCCTTACAGCGATTTGCTGCGAAAGTGCAAGGTTTTGCTATCCGTGATCGAGTTTCGGGGAGGGTGTTTTATCTGGGCTCGCATTTCGGGTCAAATCTTGCGTATTTGCCGCTTCCATGCTGTGTAGAGGGGAGACTCTAAATTGCCATTCCGGGTGAGCGGATGCGGCGTGCCGGGCGATCGCGTTGCTACCACCGGTTGATGAGGCTACAGAGGTAGGCAACGCGCCGGGCCTTATTCAGCGGGCCTGTTGCCTCTGTTGCCTCTGTTGCTACCTCTTATAAATAAAGGGTGGAAAAGAGTAGCTTGCAAGAGCGCGCAGCAGTACGGGGGAGTTTTGCAACTAGAGGTAGCAACAGGCAACAGTGGCAACACTTCCACCAAACCCGCGCCAAATAAGGCGTCCGGCATGTTGCCACCGCATGGCGGCGTCGTGGAGGTAGCAACGCTGGCCGGAATAAACCAAGCACCAAATCGCGAAAAACATCCTACTCGTAGAAAACAGCGCGTTCGGCAATACGCCCGTGGCAGGTAGCGACGGAGTGTGAGTTCGCTACCTGCGCAGCAAAGTGCTGAGAAATACCAAGCACAGCCGCCGCGACATGCAGAACCGTCTTCACATTCGCGTGACAGCGGTAGCGAGCGCGGCCGTCGCACCCCTATTTCGGTCACTTGGCCCGACATCGACGACTTAGGCCCATCGCGAGCCGCTGCCCGCAGCACCGACCATGATCTATTGAAATCCCCATTGGCGATTTCAACTCGCTGCTCGGCGCATTGCTAGGCGGACGTTACGCGTTGTGCCACTCGCCCAGACCGCACGTAGCTACCCGGTTGGCTACCCGATGTCGATCCAGCAGGCCGCGCGGTCGTGAGTCGTAAGCATGCGCGGCATCGCGCGGGCACCTTGGCGCCGGCGTCCGTGTTGCGCACGACGCTCTGCGTCGCGACGCCGCTCACGGCTCGCGAGGAGCGCGCACAGCCGCCGCGGCATCCCCAGGTCGATCAGCATCCGCGCAAGCGCATCGTGGCCCGACAGCGCGCCCAACCAGTGCGCGGGCGACAGCCATTCGGGGACGGTCGACACGCCGACACGCCGACGAGCGCGATCGCGACACCCGTCGACAGCGTCGCGTCGAGGCCCGACCCGAGCACCGCGCTGTCGGTAACGAGCACGAGTGCGCCGACAGCGGCACCCGCACGCCAAGCCGCGCCACCCGGGTCCCGGGTCCCGGGCCCCGTGCACCTCGCGCAGCAGGTTCGGTGCGACGAGCCGCAACGGCGTCGCGCGCCAGCCGCTCGCCGCCCGCCGCGGCGATCGCGCACGCCGCGGCGGACAGCCCGCACACGAACAGCAGCGGCACCGATGCGGCGCCCGCCAGTGCGGGCACGAGCATCGCCGCGAGCGGGCCGAGCTGTGCGCCGCTGATCATGCCGAGCAGGTCGGGCCACGCGGGCGGATTGCGCGTGAGCGACTCGAACAGCGCGCTGGCGATGCCGAGGCTGCCGCCCGCCACGACGGCCGCCACGACGGCCGCCACGACGGATCAGCGCTGGCGAGCGCAAGCACCTGGTGCGCGTGAAGCGGTCGAGCCGCAAGCGGCCGACCCGCGCGACGACGGACTGAGAAACGCAAGATTCCGCGCGCCAAACGACGCACGATCCTGCATGACCGTATGCGCATAGTGATATGCCACAAACGCAAGATTCCGCGTCGCGCTGATGCGACGCTGAACGAATGCCTACACAGGAGCCGAGCATGGCAGCAACGAACATTTATATGAGGGACGCGACACGTAGCCGGCTGCAGGCATGCGCCCTGTTGCGTGGGACGTCGATGGCGTGCGTTGTGGAAGACGCACTCGCCGAATTCATCGAGCGCCACGGACTTCTGAAAGGCGGCGAATGGCGGATCCGGCCGGACGCGGGTCACGCGTGGTGCCGCGCGACGGCAGCGCAGGCCGACGCGGCTCGCGTAATGGATTGGGATGTCGAACTGGTGGAGGATTGATCGATGGCCGATATCCGACTGATCGAAGCGCAACTCGCGGAAGCGCGACAGCAGACCGCCACGGCGCAGCGGCAACTCGAGGATCGACTGCTCGAGAACAACGGTGCAGAGGACGAGGAAACGGCGTCGCTGCGTGCTGTCGCTGATCTGCACCGGTCGCGCGAAGCGTCGCTCGTCCGTGTGCACGCGGCCGCGCAGCGCGCCAACACCGCCGCCGCGCTCGAAGCGCGGCACCAGGAATCGCAGAACGGCGTGCGCGCGGCTCGCGCTCTGGAACGTCGCTACGTCAACGCGGCGAAGGCGCTGGAAGCCGCGCTCGAGGCGGTTGCTATCGCGCGCAGCGAGTTCCTGCAGGTCGACGCCGAACTGCACACGGCGATCCGCGCTGTCTGCATGAATCCGGAGCTGAACGATGCGCAGACGTCCGGGCTATACGTGAGTGGCACTCGCGCATGGATTTCCGACCAGGCCGTGCGGACGTACGTCAGGTCGATGTTCGACGAAGATCGGCGACCCGACAGCCTCGGCGCCGTCGCAGCGAGGCACATGCAGCAGACGATCGTGCGCCTCGAAGACGCGGCCGCATATCGGAAGCCGAGCCGCCGACCGCCGTACATCATCGACAGCGAAACCGCGCTGCGATCGGCCGCGGAGGAT
Source organism: Burkholderia sp. CpTa8-5 (assembly GCF_017815045.1). NCBI lineage: Bacteria > Pseudomonadati > Pseudomonadota > Betaproteobacteria > Burkholderiales > Burkholderiaceae > Burkholderia > Burkholderia sp. CpTa8-5. The sequence goes on along the minus strand of NZ_JAGIQD010000011.1, from coordinate 30,200 downwards.
GTTCAGTGACCACGAACCGTCGATCGTTGCCCCCGAATGCAGGAAAAGGGCGTAAGCCTGGCGTCCCGAATAAGACAACACAGGCGTGCCGCGACGCGCTCGTCGAGGCGTTCGACAAGTTGGGGGGCGTGGCCGCACTGGTGAAGTTCGGCAAGGCAGATCCGGCCGCCTTCTACAAGATTTGGAGCAAGTTGCTGCCGCGCGAAATCAAGGCCGAAGTGACAGACATGACGCGCGAGGAACGTCTCGAACGGCTGAAAGAACTGATCGGTGTTGGGAGCGCACATGGTGAGGATTGACGCGGATCGCCTCGAGCAGTTGACCGATGCCGAGCTCAGCCAACTGGAGCAGCTTCTCGCGCCGCGGCTTGATGCGCCGATGCTGATCGTCGGCGAGCGCGAGGACCGGCGTGCTCGCGTGGCCGCATATGTCGCTGAGCATGCCTGCATGCCGGAAACGACTGTCGTTATCAGGAGATTCACGTGACGATTCTCGATGCGGTCCGTGCATTGCCGGCCGGCGAACAGGAAGAAGCGCTCGAACTGCTCGCACCGCCGGCACGCGCAAAAATTCTCGTGCTGCGACGTGGTGAGGACCGGGACGCGGAGGTTTCGGCCTACGTCGAGCGTCACGGATATTTGCCGCCATTCGTTGTCGAGCTCGACAAGGTCGACCGATTCGTGACGCACGTATGGGGCGTGAAGGATGGAAAACCGCCGCTCGTCCACATTGTCGATCTCACGGGCTGGCGGTTCCCGTACGAAGGGTTTCCCAAGGAAGTTTGATATGGATACCGAACAGCAATCCGCACCCGTCGAGAAGACGCTCGAGGAACGCGCCGCGGCGTTCTACTCGAACACCAAGTTCCCGGGCGCGGCCGAGACGCCGCGCGCGCCGGTCGAGCAGCCGAAGGCATGGAACGCCGCGGAGAATCTGCGCCTCAACGACGAGCAGCGCACACCGCAGGCCGTCGACCAGGATGCGCTCGCGCTCGTTCGCAACGATCGAGAGCGCAAGTTCTACGGCGACGAGGGTGCGCACGGCGTGCTGTACGACGAGCTGACCGGCTCCGGGCAATGGGGGCAGGAGCTCGTGGCCGCGATCGACGACGGCTTGGGCGGAACGATCGATCGCAAGGAGTTCGCGGCGATCGTCGCCGACCACGGCGGCAACCAGACCGACGTGCGCGAATTCCTCGCCGACGCCCGGCTGTTTGCGCAGGCTTGGCCGGCGCTGCCCGAGGCCGACAAGCAAGCCCACCTTGCCGATGCCGTGCAGGGCATGAAAGAGACCTTCGGCAGCGATTGGGAGCAGGCGTGGGACGCCGCGAATGCGCTCGCAAAGCGCGACCCCCGCGTCGCTAAGGTGCTCGTCGAGACGGGCCTCGGCGCCGATCGCAAGACGGTCATCAAGTTCGCGCAGGAAGCGCTCCGGCAGCGGGCCGCAGGGAAGCTGAAGTGATGACCTCGGCGATCAGCTGGCGCGAGGTGCTGTTTGACCTGCATTGCGTTGGTTTGCCGCCGAGGGCCGTGTTTCGGGAGATACAGGGTGCGATTTCGCTATCGATGCTGCGCAGTTATGGCCGAGGGACGGCCGAGCCGTCTCACGTGCGCGGCGAGCTGATCCTCGATCTCTGGTGCGAAAAGACGGGCAAGCGCCGCGAAGACGCGCCACGCCGGCCGCTACGTAGGCCGTAAGAGCAAGAAATACGCGGAATGAAACTGAGCCGAAAACTAAATAAGGACTACATATGACTGTCACATCGAGTATTCAGGACGTTAGCTACGCTACCGACGGATCAACCGTCGATTTCCCCACGGTCTTCTACTTCCTTGACGCGAACGAGGTTTTCGTCGACAAGATCGACGCAAACGGAGCGCTCACATCGCTCGTGTTCGGTACCGACTATTCGGTGAGTGGCGCCGGAGTGGAAAGCGGCGGCGCAGTCGCGACGAATGTCGCATATGCGTATGGGTCAACGCTTCATATCTACCGCCAGGTTCCGGTGACGCAAGAAACCGAATACCAGCAGAACGATCCGTTCCCCGCGAAGGCAACCGAAAAAGCGCTCGACAAGCTGACGATGATCGCGCAGCAAGTGAGCGCGGTTGCTGTCAACTCGATCCGCTATCCGCTTTCCGAATACGGAACCGACGGCACGTTGCCGAAGAAAAATGATCGGGCAGGAAAGGTACTGGCGTTCGACAGCACCGGCCAGCAAACGCTGGTGCCGCTCCCCGCAAGCGTCGGTGCCGGCGATCTGAAAAACGAAGTTTGGACCGATGGCATCGACTACACGGCCGGCACTTCAAGCAGTGTCAGCCTGTCGCGAGCGTACGGCGCGAAAGCCAATCTCGGCATCGTCGTCATGGCCGGTGTTTCGCAAGATCCCGCGAGCTACTCGCTCACCAATGGCGGCATGACGCTGCAGTTCGACGCGGTGATCCCCCTCGGCGTGTCGCGCATCTGGTGCGTTGGCGGGACGACCCTCTCGCTCTATCTTCCGCCAGACGGGTCGGTCGGCGATGATCAACTGGCTTGGGGGAATATCCTTAATCGCAACGTCGACGCGATTGCAGCGCTTCGCGCGCTGGACTCCACTGTCCATAAACGCGCGTTCGTGACGGGGTATTACGCTGCCGGTGACGGCGGTGGTGGCGCGTACTACCTTGACCAGAGCGATACCACGAGCGCAGACAACACGGGCACTATCATCGTTGCGAACGATGGTGCTCGATGGAAACTGCGGGTGACGAATTCCGTCAGCGTCAAGCAGTTCGGCGCGACCGGCAGCGGCACGTCCGGATTCGACGATTCTGCCGCTATCCAGCGCGCAACCAACTGGGCCGCTGCCGCGGGAAAGACGCTGTTCTTCCCCGCTGGAACCTATCGTCTCAGGTCGTTCGTGACATGGCCGGCCGGAACGAAATGGCTCGGCGAACCGGGAACGCACGTCTATCTTGACCCGGCGATGACGTTGGGCATCAATATCGGCGGCCTCAACCGCGGGTTGTACAACGTCGGCGCCGGTTCTCTTTCGCTCGAGGGGATCGTTTTCGAAAGCGTAAAAACGGGGCTCACTCAATCGGTGTCGGTGGCCGTGGAAAACACCGTAGGCGTTCGAATTACCAACTGCACGTTCCGGAACTTTGGAGACGCTACGCATTACGCACAAGGCTTTATCGCGTTCCAAACGACGGATATCCGTCTGCTGAACAGCCGCTTTTATAACTGTTCCGGCGACGGTGCGGCGCTCGCGAGCAATATCGTCAATTTCAATGTCTCCGGGTGTGAATTCTCGCAAAACGGGGATTGGGGTTTGGCACTCTCCGTTGGCGTCACGCAAGGCGCGGTCCAAGGGTGCATGTTCACCGGCAACGTTGGGACAGCGGTTGGTGCGGATCGTTGTACCGATGTGGCATTTATCGGAAATACAATGGTTAATAATTTGCACGGTGTGCGCGTGTGCAAATTTGGGGCAACGCCGGACGTCAATCGAAACATTACGATTTCGGGAAACAACATTGTCAACGCCGGCGCTATCGGTATTTCAATTGAGCAGGCCGGGGATTTCAACACCGGCGCCAATGCCAATATCGCGGTAACCGGAAACACGATCACGGGGTCGGGCGGCCAAGGCATCAACGTGAACGATTCGACCGATGTCGCCGTGGTCGGAAATGCGGTTTTCTCGACCGTGAGTGAGGCCGTTCTCCTGAACGCATTTACCGCCGGGTGGGAGACTGGTCGCATCACCGTCAGCGGAAACAAGATCGATACGTGCGCCTACGGCATTCGTCAGCTCACCGGAGGTGGTACGGCGTCGCGCTCGACCGTGGTCGGCAACGACATTACCGGCGCCTCGGTCATGGCGACGAGTTTCCCCAATCCCGCGCTCGTGGATTACATCGACGGCAACAGCAGCACGAGCTATTTCGATCTCTCTAAAACAATAAATGTCCCGTCCGGGAGTATGGCGACCACTGCATCATCGGGCGGAATCGCGCTGCCGGCACAAGTTTGGCAGTTCCTACCGATCTATGTGGGCGGGGCCCTCAAGAAGATCCCGGTATACAACGCGTAACAGCAAATGCATGGGCGACGTGATTTACACGATTCACGTCGTCCGCTCGGCCATATCTCCTACCTATATAGAGGAATCCAAATGAAGAAGATCCTGATCGGCGCAGTGCTCGCGCTGACGACAGTCGCGCACGCCGCAACGAAGGTTCCCGTGCAGATGCTCGACACGAGCAGCTCGACGAACGGGCAGGTCATCGTATCGCCGGGGCCGTCCGGCGCTGCTGCGTGGGGTAGCGTTTCGGTCGGCGCGCTGGCGCCTATGGCGGCGAATACGGTGCTCGGGAACTCGCTCGGCGCGACAGCTACGCCGACCGCTATCCCGATGCCGAGCTGCAGCGGATCGAACAACGCGCTGCGCTGGACGTCCGGTACTGGCTTCACGTGCGCGAGTTCGATCGCACTGACGTCAAGCGGCCTGAATCAGTTTGCGGCGACGACCTCGGCACAGCTGGCCGGCGTGATTTCGGACGAGACGGGCAGCGGATCGCTGGTGTTCAACACTGCGCCGACGCTCGCCGGCACGGTGACGGTGACAGGCTCGACCGGCACCGCGTTGCAAGTCACGACGAGCGGATCGAGTCACGCATTGCAGATCACCGACACGGGCGCGGGCGGTGCGACGCTGACCCTTGCCGGTAACGGCGCCACGTCGCCGTCAAAGACACTTCGCGTCGCGAACGGCTGCTTCCAGCTCATCAACAACGCCTACAGCCAAGCGCTCGCCACGATGTGCGAAGACGGAAACCTGACCGTCACGGGCGCACTCGTGCCGTCCACGACTGGCGGTATCGTCGGTACGACGACGAACAACAACGCGAGTGCGGGGAGCGTGGGCGAGTACCAGGCCATTACGGGATCGGCAGCATCATTGACGTCTGGCACTTACACCGACATCGCAACGCTCACGCTGTCGGCGGGTGACTGGGACGTAGAGGGCAGTATTGGTTTTGCAAATTCTGGCGCCACTACGAACGCTTTTGTTGGCGGTTTGAATACGGTCGCGAATGCGAATCCAAACAGCACGCCGGGAGTTGGATTTACCGTGTCGAACTCGGCCGGAAGTTCTACGTACCTGTCGACGCCGGTGGTCAGGTTCAGCCTTGCGTCCTCCACGACTGTTCGCTTGGGTGCACAAGCGAACTTTACCGGCGGAAGCGTAACAGGCACCGGCATGCTTCGAGCTCGACGGGTGCGTTAAGCCCGTGCAGCGGGATCGGCTCCCAAGCCGCGCTTTCCGATCAGCAGGCCGCGCAGTCTACGGGAGACAGGCGGCGGCCTGTTCTCGAGCAGCACGCGCGGCTCGTTCTAGTCGCTCGGCGGTCTGTCGTCGTTCGATCGCGCCGGTAATCCGCGCTGTGCACCATGCCGTGATGCGTGCCGGCTATCGCCAGATCGGCGCTCGCGCGCGATAGCCGGCGCCTCACTAAACGCGGTCAGCGAACCGGGCCGAAGGTCACGGCCGCATCGTACATGCTGACCAGGCTCGCGATTCCACCGCTACCGCACACCTGCACGTGCACGAAGTAGCGCTTACCGACGCGAATGAGATTGTTCGCGCGCTGTCGGTCAACATTCGATAGCCGGCCGATGTTCGTTGGCACGGACCATTGGGTTCCATTCTTGTCAGTGAATCGAAACGTTTCGAGGGTGCCGCCGCTCGGTGTGAACTGGATGCCCTCGACGGTGACGGGCCCGATGAATTGCGTGCAGTTGTCGCCGGGACGGTCGTAAACTTCGTCCATTTCTTCGAGCGCAGCGAGGCGCTCTACGGCCGTCGATTTACCCGTGAGATCCTTTGCTTGCCAGGTCGTGACAAGGCGCGCATGCGCGTTGAATGACTGCGCGTCGGCCGTCGCCGACAAGATCATAGCCGCGCTCACGCACGCGGCGAATGCAAAGCGTCTAGTTGAATTCACAGCGCCCCCGTTTCGTTGTTGTGGTTCGGCGCATTCTAACGCGCGGCATGCCTGCCGGCGAGCTACGCTCAAGTTGTGTCAGGGGTGGCTGTACACGTCGTACAGAGTTGCCTAACATACTGATTTTGTTGCAATTTTGCTTTCGTTTGCCCTATACTGAACCCGTCGATGCAAACAACGTCGGCCGGGTTTAGCAGCCCGAATGCATGCGGCGGTCAACCGCTCGCGATAGCGGTTTTTCTTCGTCTGTACTTCGCGCCTTCTATGGGCGGCGATGGTGGGGAGGCTTCGGCCTGCCGGGTTCCGTATGCCCCGGTCTGCTAACCCCGTCATCGACGCCCGCCCCCGGTTAGCAGCGGGGTGGCGCACGCGCATACGGAGCTCACTATGAACGTCAACGTTCAATCTCTTGCTTTCCCTATCGGTAGTATTCCTGATCAAGTTACGGTGTCGTCGCATGACCTTGCGGCTATCTACGCGCTGCAGGGCGAACTCCGTACGTGCATCTTTGCGCTTCGTGGCGCGTTCGCTCAGCACGTCGACCTCGACACGATACCTAGCGCTTCATGGTTTTGGCAGCGGGCCGAAGCAGCGACCGACGAGCTGGATGCAGCGATTACCAAGGCTATCGGCCTGGACTGAAAACCGGCGCGCCCCGTCGAACGAAGCGGGGCGCTGTCTGTGGCGATCGATATCGAAGGAGGTGCATGTGCCGTACGTACCGAAGACCGCCAAGGCCGGCGCTGTCACGCTGACTGGCCGCGACGTGGTGCTGAGCGAGGATCTGCTCGACCTGCTCGCGGATCGGATCGCGAGCCGCGTTGCCGCGCGGCTGCGCGAGCGGGCTCCAACACCTCTGGCGACGCATCGTCACGAGCAGCCGGATACCGTTGCGCCGGCGGCGCCTACGCTTCGTCCTGACAGGCTGTACCGCATCGCTGAGGCATCGAAGATGCTCGGCGTCTGCAAAGCGACCGTCTACAATCTCGCGCGCGACGGCCGGCTTGAAGTCGTGAAGATTGGCGCGCGGGCCAGTGGGGTGACGGGCAAAAGCCTGATCGCGTTGATCGAGCGGAATCGAGGCGCGTAGCGTGCGACGGGGCTACCGTCGCATGGCGTCGAGCACGTCGCGGCCTTTCGCTAACTGGACTGCACGCGTCTTGCCGCGGAGATCGCCGAAGAACTGAGCGGCGTGAGCAAAGAGCTCATCCTCGTACCCGAGGCCACTGGGATCGTTGCACGCGATGTACCAGAGCTCGAGCGTGCTTTCCTCGAGCCCGAGCTTTCCGAAGTTGGCGAGGTTGCGGGTGGCGCCGAACGCGAGGGCGTCCGCTTCGATCGGCTCGAACTCGTGCACCGCATCGACGTCGCGGTCGGCATGCTTCAAGAAGTTTTGCGTCGACCTGGCGATGGCGAAATATTCCTGAGCGCTGATGCCGTTCGCGTCCTGTGCCCACGATTCCCACTGCGCGTCTGGGTGATGGTGCTTCGCGAGATCAGCGGCGAGCACCGACGCTACGCCGACCAGCGTGTGCACGACAACCGGATCGGCGTCGTTGAACAGCAGCACAATCGCCGCACGTAAATGCCGGCGTGCGGCCTCTAGCTTCGAAATGCGAATGGTCGACATGATGTGCGTCAGTTTGTCGCGCCGGCGAGCGGCACGATGCGCGCGCCGGCCTTGAGCTGATCGAGGTAGTCGGCCCACTGCTGCATCATTTCGCGGCGCTGCGGCAGGTGAGCCGTGCGGTTGTACGCGCGCCCGAGTGGATCCTTCACGGCGTGCGCAAGCTGCGCCTCCACGACCGCCGGAGCCACGCCGAGCACTTCGTCGAGAATTGTCCGGGCCATAGCGCGGAAGCCGTGACCGGTCATCGTATCGCCGTCGTACCCGAGCCGGCGCAGTGCGCCGTTGATCGTGTTGTCGGACATGGGCCGGTCCTTCGTGCGCACGCTCGGGAACAGGAACCGGCCGTTGCCCGTCAGCGAGTGCAGCTCGCGCAGGATCGCTACGGCCTGCGACGGCAGCGGCACGATGTGCGCGGCGCCGGATGCCTTGCCCTGCTTCGTGCGCTTCATCCGTTCGCTCGGGATCTCCCATGTTGCGCTATCGAGGTCGAACTCGGCCCACTCGGCCGCGCGCAGCTCGCCCGGGCGCTGGAACAGCAGCGGCGCAAGGCGAAGGGCGCATTGCACGGGGAAGGTGCCGTGATACCCGTCGATCGCGCGCAGGAGCTCGGCGACCTGCTTCGGGTCAGTGATCGCGGCCATGTGCTCGGTCTGCACCGGCGGCAGGGCGCCGCGGAGGTCCGCCGTGACATCCCGCTTCGCGCGGCCGGTCGCCACGGCGTAGCGGCACACCTGGCTGATGTTGGCCTGCAGTCGGTGCGCCGTCTCGAGCGCGCCGCGCTTCTCGACTCGCCGCAGCGCGTCCAGCACGTCAGGCGGCTCGACGTTGGCGATGGCGGTGCCGCCGATCCACGGGAAGGCGTCCACCTCGAGCCGACGCAGGATCCGCGCCCCGTGGCTTTCGGACCAGGTCGGCGCGTATTTGGCGTGCCACTCGCGCGCGACGGCCTCGAAAGAGTTCTCGGCGCTGAGGCGCTGCGTCCGCTTCTCGGCCTTCTTTGCGGCGCCCGGGTCGATCCCGGCTGCCAGTTTGTCACGGGCCTCGTCGCGGCGCTTTCGGGCCTCGGCCAGCGCTACGGCGGGGTAGGTGCCGAGCGCCAGGCTCTTTTCCTTCCCGCCGAACCGGTACTTGAGCACCCACCGCTTGCCGCCGGCCGGTTTGATGAGCAGGAACAGGCCGCCACCGTCGAACAGCTTCTGCTGCTTGTCGGACGGCTTGGCGTTGCGGATTGCTACGTCGGTCAGGGGCATGGGGACTCCGGCGCGTGGGGGTTCTCGATCATGGGATACAGCGAAGAACCCCCGAAAGAACCCCCATCGTTATGTGGCTGTGGTTGCGATTCCTTGAGATAGTTTGCAACAAAAAACCCCGCGGAGCCAAGCCCGGCGGGGTTCAATCGCAACGCGTTGATCTGCGTTGAGAGGGTGTTTGGTGGAGGCGGCGGGAATCGAACCCGCGTCCAGAAGCGCTCCACGACTAGTTCTACATGTTTAGTCCAGTCTTTTGATTTAACCGCAGCGACGCGGACGAACACGCTGCACTACGGCGATTCGCTAGATTTTCGACCCTGGCGTCGCGACGCCGACAGGGCTTAACTGACGTAAATGACCTCTGGCGGTATTGCTACCGGTCTTGCGACACTAGCCCGTCAGTGAACTAGGCAGAGGACGGCGGCCCTTAGGCTGCCAGTGCGAACGTATCGTCGTTTGCAGTTACGATTTTCCCATTGATTAACGAGGTGACGGGTCCTCGACATGCCCTAGCCGCTTCACAACCCCTGTCGAAACCAGGTCGCCCCCGCGGATAAGATCAATCATTATAGCCCAACATCGCGCAGCAGGTCCCGCAGTTCCTGCGTCGTATCGACGAGGTGCTGGGCCTGCCAGTCGGTCGGCGCGACGCCGTCGCCGCAATAGCCGTATGCGGCTGCGACGGTGGCCATGCCGGCGGCGCTGCCAGCCTGAATGTCGCGCAGGTCGTCGCCGACGTAGACGATACGCTCGGGCGCGAGCGTCAACTGGTCGGCCGCATGCAGCAGCGGGGCCGGATGCGGTTTCGGGTGCGGCGTAGTGTCGCCCCCGACGATGCAGGCGGCGCGCGGCGCGAGGCCGAGCAGCTCGACGAGCGGCGCGGTGAGCCGCATCGCCTTGTTCGTGACGATGCCCCAGCGTACGCCGCGCGCATCGAGTTCGTCGAGCACGTCGCCGATGCCGGGGAACAGCGTCGTATGCACGCAGAGGTCGGCTGCGTAGTTGGCCAGGAACTCGTCGCGCATCGCTTCGTAGCCGGCCGTGTGCGGATCGATGCCGAACGCGCCGCCGAGCAGGCCGCGTGCGCCGGCCGAGGCCAGCGGCCGCAGCACGTCGAGCGACGTTTCGGGCAGGCCGCGCGCGCGCTGCATCTTGTTGACGGCTGCCGCGAGATCGGGCGCCGTGTCGGCGAGCGTGCCGTCCAGATCGAACAGGACCGCATCGCAGTGCAGCAGGCGCGGTTCGTCTGCGATCCGCGCGGTCGAAAGGGGAGTCGTCATGCCGGTCAGCAGGTCATGCGCCGCGTCGGCATGCGACGAGGTAGTTGATGTCGGTGTCGTTCGACAGCGCGAAGCGCTTGCCGATCGGGTGATACGTGATGCCCTTGATCTCGGCGATGTGCAGATCCGTCGCGCGCACGAATCCGGCCAGTTCCGACGGGCGGATGAAGCGCGCGTAATCGTGCGTGCCCTTCGGCAGCATTTGTGCGATGTATTCCGCGCCGATCACCGCGAACAGGTAGGACTTCAGGTTGCGGTTCAGCGTCGAGAAGAACACCCAGCCGCCCGGCTTCACGAGCGTCGCGCACGCGGCCACGATATCGGCGGGCGACGGCACGTGCTCGAGCATCTCCATGCACGTGACGACGTCGTAGCTGCCCGGTTCGCGCGCGGCGATCGCTTCGGCGGCGATCGCCTCGTAATCGACCGAAATGCCGCTTTCGAGACTGTGCAGATCGGCCACGCCAAGCGCTTCGGTCGACAGGTCGATGCCTTTCACCTGTGCGCCGAGTCCGGCCATCGATTCGGACAGGATGCCGCCGCCGCAGCCGATGTCGAGCACGCGCTTGCCGGCCAGGTGCGCATGCGCGTCGATCCAGCCGAGCCGTACCGGGTTCAGGTCGTGCAGCGGTTTGAATTCGGCATTCGGGTCCCACCACCGATGGGCGAGGTCGCTGAATTTCTGGAGTTCGTGCGGATCGGCGTTGGTCATGTCGGCAAACGGGCTACGAGGAGAGGGCGGTGCGTCGGTGCGTCAGCCCCGAGTATATAAGCGGGCGGACGGCGAGGCCAGCGAGCGCCTGGACGGGCGTCAATGAAAAAGCCCCGCCGGAGCGGGGCTTTGAAGCAGTCGAAAACCGCGGCTTAGTTTGCCGGAACGGTCGTCTTCTGGACTTCTTGCGTACCGACCACTTCGACTTCCACGCGGCGGTCCGGTGCGAGGCAGGCGATGAGTTGCTTGCGGTTCTTCTGGTTGCAGCCGGTCGTAACCGGGTTGCGCTTGCCCTTGCCTTCCGTGTAGATCTTGTTGGCCGGCACACCCTTGCTGACCAGGTACGACTTCACGGCTTGCGCGCGGCGCAGCGACAGACGGTCGTTGTACTTGTCCGAACCGATGCGGTCCGTGTAGCCCGTTGCGACGACCACTTCCGTGTTCATGCCCTGGATCTTCGACGACAGTTCGTCCAGCTTTTGCTTGCCCAGCGGCTTGAGCGTTGCCTTGTCGAAGTCGAACAGTGCGTCAGCTTGATACGTGATCTTCTGGCTCGTGATGGCCGGAGCGACCGGAGCGACCGGCGGCTGCGGTGCCTGGGCGACCAGTGCGCCATCGCACTTCGCGTTGGCGGTGGCCGGCGTCCAGAACGCATCGCGCCAGCAGAGCTCGTTCGTGCCGTTCATCCACACCCATTCGCCCGTGCCGTTCACCCAGTTGTCATTGACGGCTTGACGCGACGCCGGCACCGACTGTGCCGAAGCGGATGCAGCCATAACTGCGGTAGCTGCAATGAACGCGAGCTTTGAAAGTTTATTCATATTTCTCCTCTCGAAATTGAGATTACCGCAGGTTTACTGCGAGCCTGTTGACGGTGACAAGTCATACATTGCTCGAAGTATAACATTGGTGCGGCACAAAAAACGCGGCACCGCTCTGTGTAGACTTCGAGCAGCGTCTAACTTTCAGTGCGTTGGCATTTTGCCATATCGTTCCCTTCCTACGAAAAAAAATCCTCCCCACCCCAAGATCGCTTCAACTTTGTGGTGCATGCGCAACACCCGCCTGCCGTAACTTTTAGAGATTGTCAAGAGCGGGGCGGCGAAATTGCGCGATTGCATGCGGTTGTTTACTCGCGCGCAGGAAACGCGGCGGATGCGATCGCTTGCGACGTCGCGTCGCGTACCCGCGTACCCTTTCGTCGGCCCGATTTCGACCGAGGATTTCGGCCGATTCGCCGCGGCCGCGATTTTTGCTGTTTACATATAGTGGGGGAGGCGGATTGGCGGCCGATGGGTGCATGTTAGAATCTCGCGTTGCGTTGCGCATGCAGCGCCCACGCGAAAGGCGTTCGCCGTCTTCGCTCCGAAACGATACGGATACATGGATCAATTCGCCAAAGAGACCCTGCCCACCTCCCTAGAGGAGGAAATGCGCCGTTCGTATCTCGATTACGCGATGAGCGTGATCGTCGGACGTGCCCTCCCGGATGTCCGCGATGGCCTCAAGCCCGTGCACCGGCGCGTGTTGTTCGCGATGCACGAACTGAACAACGACTGGAACCGCGCGTACAAGAAGTCGGCGCGTATCGTCGGTGACGTGATCGGTAAATACCACCCTCACGGCGATACCGCGGTCTACGACACGATCGTGCGGATGGCGCAGGATTTCTCGCTGCGCTACATGCTGATCGACGGGCAGGGCAACTTCGGCTCGATCGACGGCGACAATGCCGCGGCGATGCGTTACACCGAAATTCGCATGGCGAAGATCGGCCACGAGCTGCTCGCCGACATCGACAAGGAAACCGTCGATTTCGAGCCGAACTACGACGGCAACGAAATGCAGCCGTCGGTCCTGCCGTCGCGCATTCCGAACCTGCTGATCAACGGCTCGTCGGGCATCGCGGTCGGCATGGCGACCAACATCCCGCCGCACAACCTGAACGAAGTCGTCGACGCGTGCCAGCACCTGCTCGGCAACCCGGAAGCGACGATCGACGAGCTGATCGAGATCATCCCAGCGCCGGACTTCCCGACGGCCGGCATCATCTACGGCGTCGCCGGCGTGCGCGACGGCTACCGCACCGGGCGCGGCCGCGTCGTGATGCGTGCGGCCACGCACTTCGAGGAGATCGACCGCGGCCAGCGGATGGCGATCATCGTCGACGAGCTGCCGTATCAGGTGAACAAGCGCTCGCTGCTCGAGCGGATCGCCGAGCTCGTCAACGAGAAGAAGCTCGAAGGCATTTCCGACATCCGCGACGAGTCCGACAAGAGCGGCATGCGCGTCGTGATCGAGCTCAAGCGCGGCGAAGTGCCGGAAGTGGTGCTGAACAACCTGTACAAGGCGACGCAGCTGCAGGACACGTTCGGCATGAACATGGTCGCGCTCGTCGACGGCCAGCCGAAGCTGCTGAACCTGAAGGAAATCCTGCAGTGCTTCCTGTCGCACCGACGCGAAGTGCTGACGCGCCGCACGATCTACGAACTGCGCAAGGCTCGCGAACGCGGCCACGTGCTCGAAGGTCTCGCGGTCGCGCTCGCGAACATCGACGAGTTCATCGCGATCATCAAGGCCGCGCCGACGCCGCCGATCGCGAAGCAGGAACTGATGGCGAAGCCGTGGGATTCGTCGCTCGTGCGCGAGATGCTGACGCGCGCCGAGAGCGAGAACGCGGCGGCCGGCGGCCGTTCCGCGTACCGTCCGGAAGGCCTGAACCCGGCGTTCGGGATGCAGACCGACGGGCTGTACCGCCTGTCCGACACGCAGGCGCAGGAAATCCTGCAGATGCGTCTGCAGCGCCTGACCGGCCTCGAGCAGGACAAGATCATCGGCGAGTACCGCGACGTGATGGCGCAGATCGCCGACCTGCTGGACATCCTCGCGCGCCCCGAGCGGATCACGACGATGATCGGCGAGGAACTGACCTCGGTGAAGGCCGAATTCGGCGACGCGCGCCGCTCGAAGATCGAGCTGAACGCGACCGAGCTGAACACCGAGGATCTGATCACGCCGCAGGACATGGTCGTCACGATGTCGCACGCGGGCTACGTGAAGTCGCAGCCGTTGTCCGAGTACCGCGCGCAGAAGCGCGGCGGTCGCGGCAAGCAGGCGACGCAGATGAAGGAAGACGACTGGATCGAGACGCTCTTCATCGCGAACACGCACGACTACATCCTGTGCTTCTCGAACCGCGGCCGCGTGTACTGGGTCAAGGTCTATGAAGTGCCGCAGGGCTCGCGCAATTCGCGCGGCCGTCCGATCGTCAACATGTTCCCGCTGCAGGAAGGCGAGAAGATCAACGTCGTGCTGCCGGTCAAGGAATTCTCGGCCGACAAGTTCATCTTCATGGCGACGTCGCTCGGCACCGTGAAGAAGACGCCGCTCGAAGCGTTCAGCCGCCCGATGAAGAAGGGCATCATCGCAGTCGGCCTCGACGACGGCGACTACCTGATCGGTGCGTCGATCACCGACGGCGCGCACGACGTGATGCTGTTCTCGGACTCCGGCAAGGCCGTGCGTTTCGACGAGAACGACGTGCGTCCAATGGGGCGCGAGGCGCGCGGCGTGCGCGGCATGCAGCTCGAGGACGGGCAGCAGGTCATCGCGATGCTCGTCGCGGGCAGCGAGGAGCAGACCGTGCTCACCGCGACCGAAAACGGCTACGGCAAGCGCACGCCGATCACCGAGTACACGCGCCATGGCCGCGGCACGAAGGGTATGATCGCGATCCAGACGTCCGAGCGCAACGGCAAGGTCGTGGCTGCCACGCTCGTCGACGCCGAGGATCAGATCATGCTGATCACGACGGCCGGCGTGTTGATTCGCACCCGCGTGTCCGAGATTCGCGAGATGGGGCGCGCCACGCAAGGTGTTACACTCATCAGTCTCGATGAGGGTACGAAGCTCTCTGGCCTCCAGCAGATCGCCGAGGCCGAAGAGGGAGAGGGCGAAGCCGACGAGGCGTCGGACGGCGAAGCCTGAAGAACGGATGAGACTCTGGCCGCCGCGGGCGAAAAGCGCCGCGGCCGGCGAGCAACCATTCATATTTCCAAAAGGGAGTGATGATGCAAAAGCAATTCAAGCAACTGGTTCTGCTGGCTGCACTGGTGCCGACTTTCGCGATGGCGCAGGCGCTGTCGAATTCCGCACCGGCTGCTCCGGCGGCAGCTGCGCCGATCGACGCCGACAAGAAGGCAGCGATCAAGGATCTGCTCGACGCGATCGACGCGCCGAAGCTCGTGTCGGCAATCGGCAACAGCGCCGAAATGCAGGCCAAGCAGCTCGTGCCGGCCATCCTGTCGGACGCGCTGTCGGAAAACAAGACGCTGAACGACAAGCAGAAGCAGGCTGCCGTTCCGACGCTGCAGAAGAACGCGGTGCCGAAGCTGGTCGACGGTGCTGGCAAGGTGTTCGGCACGCAACAGTTCCAGAGCGACGCGATGTCGGCTCAGTACGACGCGTACGCGAAGTACTACAGCACGTCGGAGATCAAGGATCTGACGACGTTCTACAAGAGCCCGACGGGCCGCAAGTTCATCCAGGTTCAGGATCAGGTCGGTCGCGACGTGGTCAACGGCCTGATGCAGAAGTACATGCCGCAAGCGATCCAGGCAACGCGTACGCAGGCTGACAAGGAAGTCGCAGCAGTCAAGCCGGGCAAGTAAGCTGTCCGGGCGCGCGCCCCCGGCCGTTCGGCCGGGTTTGGCGGGAGCCTGACGACAGTGCGATAATGGCCGTTTGCGCGCGAGCGCAAGCGGCCATTTCTTTTCTGGCGCGTTTTGCCGGCGACAAGCCGGTCGCGTCCCTCCCGAGGTTTTCACGATGCGCGTCTTTAATTTCTCCGCCGGCCCTGCGGCGATGCCCGAGGAAGTGCTGCGGCAGGCCGCCGACGAAATGCTCGACTGGCACGGCAGCGGCATGAGCGTGATGGAGATGAGCCATCGCGGCAAGGAATTCATGTCGATCCACGAGGCCGCGCTGACCGACCTGCGCGACCTGCTAGGCGTGCCGGCGAGCCACCGGATCCTGTTTCTGCAGGGCGGCGGCATCGCGGAAAACGCGATCGTGCCGATGAACCTGCTGGGCGCGCGCAAGACGGCCGACTTCGTCGTGACGGGTTCGTGGTCGCAGAAATCGTTCGGCGAGGCGAACAAGTTCTGCACGCCGCATCTGGCCGCGAGCGGCAAGACGGAAGACGGCTTCACGCGTGCGCCCGTGCGCGCGGAATGGCAACTATCGGACGATCCGGCCTACGTGCATCTGTGCACCAACGAGACGATCGACGGCGTCGAGACGTTCGAGATCCCCGATCTCGGCGACGTGCCGCTGGTCGCGGATGTCTCGTCGCACATCCTGTCGCGTCCGATGGACGTCGCGAAGTACGGCGTGCTGTTTGGCGGCGCGCAGAAGAACATCGGGATGGCCGGCGTGACGGTCGTGATCGTGCGCGAGGATCTGCTCGATCGCGCGCTGTCGATCTGCCCGTCCGCGTTCGAATGGAAGACCATCGCCGCGAACAACTCGCTGTACAACACGCCGCCCACCTACGCGATCTACATCGCGGGCCTCGTGTTCCAGTGGCTGAAGCGGCAGGGCGGCCTCGAAGCGATCGAGGCCCGCAATATCGAAAAATCGAAGCTGCTCTACGACACGATCGACGCGAGCAGCTTCTATCTGAACAAGGTCGAGCCGGCAGCACGTTCGCGGATGAACGTGCCGTTTTTCCTGGCCGACGAAACGCGCAACGAAGACTTCCTTGCCGGCGCAAAGGCGCGCGGGCTGCTGCAGCTGAAGGGCCACAAGTCCGTCGGCGGCATGCGGGCGTCGATCTACAACGCGGTGCCGCTCGAGGGCGTGAAGGCGCTCGTCGAGTACATGAAGGACTTCGAGCAGCGCGGCGCCTGACGGCGGCGCTGCTCAAACAGCACGGCAAAACGCATGGACGACGAACTGAATTCCCGCCTGAAACCGCTGCGCGACCGCATCGACGCGATCGACGCGCAGCTGATCGCGCTCCTGAACCAGCGCGCCGCGGTGGCGCTCGAGGTGGGCGAGGTCAAGAAGCATTTCAACGCGCCGGTGTTCCGGCCCGAGCGCGAGCTGCAGGTGATCGCGCGGCTGCAGGACATGAGCGCCGGGCCGCTCGCGAGCGAGCACATCAGCGCGATCTGGCGCGAGATCATGGCGGCGAGTCGTGCGCTCGAGCAGACGATCCACGTCGCGTTCCTCGGGCCGGTCGGCACGTATAGCGAGCAGGCGATGCTCGAGTATTTCGGCCAGTCGATCGAAGGGCTGCCGTGCCCGTCGATCGACGAGGTGTTCCGCTCGGTCGAGGCCGGTGCGTCCGCGTTCGGCATCGCGCCGGTCGAGAATTCGACCGAAGGCGCGGTATCGCGCACGCTCGACCTGCTGCTGCAGACCCAGCTCGTGATCAGCGGCGAACTCGCGCTGCCGATCCATCACAACCTGCTCACGCAGAGCGGCACGCTCGACGGCGTGACGCGCGTCTGCGCGCATGCGCAGGCGCTCGCGCAATGCCAGCAGTGGCTCGCGGCGAATGCGCCGCAGCTCGAGCGGCAGGCCGTGGCGAGCAACGCGGAGGCCGCGCGCCTCGCGGCGGCCGATCCGACCGTCGCGGCGATTGCCGGCGACCGCGCGGCCGCACACTATGGATTGCAGATCGCGTTCTCGCTGATCCAGGACGATCCGCACAACCGCACGCGCTTCGTGATCGTCGGCAAGCAGCCGGCCGGGCAGAGCGGTCACGACCAGACGTCGCTGATCGTGTCCGTGAAGAACGAGCCGGGCGCCGTGTTCAAGCTGCTCGAGCCGCTCGCACGGCACGGCGTGTCGATGACGCGCTTCGAGTCGCGTCCGGCGCGCGTCGGCACGTGGGAGTACTACTTCTATATCGACATCGAAGGGCACCGTGACGATGCGGCGGTGGCGGCCGCGCTCGCGGAACTCGGCCAGAAGGCCGCGTTCCTGAAGATACTCGGTTCGTATCCGCGCGCACGCTGACGCGCGGCGGCCGTCGCTTGCTTGGCGCAGGCGGGGCGGGCAGGGCAGGCCGGTCCGCTGCCGAAGGCGGGTTCGGGCGGTATCCGGCGCAGGTGGCGCCGGGTGCGGGCCCGTTGCCCGGAATCTGGAATTCCGCGTGCGGGGCGTCGTTTCGCGCGCGTAACTTGGCTCTTGTCGTGTCAGGCTTTGCATTCAACAAACTGGTCATCTTCGGCGTCGGCCTGATCGGCGGATCGCTGGCCCGCGCGCTGCGCGAGCGCGCGCCGGGCGGCGCGGGCGAGATCGTCGGCGTCGGCCGTTCGCGCGCGTCGGTCGAACGTGCGTGCTCGCTCGGCGTGATCGACCGCGCGGCGGCGCTCGACGACGACGCGCAATTGCGCGACGCGCTTGCCGGCGCCGATCTCGTCCTGCTGGCCGCGCCCGTCGCGCAGACGGGCCCGTTGCTCGCGCGCATCGCGCCGTGGCTCGACGGTGCGACGATCGTCACCGATGCCGGCAGCACCAAGTCCGACGTCGTCGCGGCTGCGCGCGACGTACTCGGCGCGCGGATCGCGCAGTTCGTGCCCGGTCATCCGATCGCGGGGCGCGAATCGAGCGGCGTCGAGGCGGCGTTGCCGGACCTCTACGTCGGCCGCAACGTCGTGCTGTGCCCGCTGCGGGAGAACGCGCCCGACGCGGTGGCCCGGATCGACGCGATGTGGCGCGCGACCGGCGCCGACGTGCGCACGATGAGCACGGAGCAGCACGATCGCGTGTTCGCGTCGATCAGCCATCTGCCGCACGTGCTGTCGTTCGCGCTCGTCGAGCAGATTCTCGGCGAGGCCGACGCGGAACTGAAATTCTCGTACGCGGCCGGTGGTTTCCGCGATTTCACGCGTATCGCGGCGTCGAACCCGGAAATGTGGCGCGACGTGTGCGTCGCGAACCGCGCGGCGCTGCTCGACGAACTCGACGGCTACACGCGCGTGCTCACGCGGCTGCGCGCGGCGATCGACGCCGGCGACGGCGCGGCGCTCGAAGCCGTATTCACGCGCTCGCGCGCCGCACGCAAGGCATGGCAGGAGCGCGGCGGCGCGCCCGCTGCCGAACCGGTCAAGAAATAACAGGACGATTCCCATGGACTATCTCGATCTCGGCCCGTACTCCAGCGCTTCGGGCACCGTGCGCCTGCCCGGCTCGAAGAGCATTTCGAACCGCGTGCTGCTGCTCGCGGCGCTCGCCGAAGGCGAAACGACGATCACCAACCTGCTCGACTCCGACGACACGCGCGTGATGCTCGACGCGCTCGGCAAGCTCGGCGTGAAGCTCGCGCGCGACGGCGACACCTGCGTGGTCACCGGCACGCGCGGCGCGTTCACCGCGAAGACGGCCGACCTGTTCCTCGGCAACGCGGGCACGGCCGTCCGGCCGCTGACCGCCGCGCTCGCGGTAAACGGCGGCGACTATCGCGTGCACGGCGTGCCGCGCATGCACGAACGGCCGATCGGCGATCTCGTCGACGGCTTGCGCCAGATCGGCGCGCAGATCGACTACGAGCTGAACGAAGGCTACCCGCCGCTGCGGATCAAGCCCGCGACGATTGCGGTCGATGCGCCGATCCGCGTGCGCGGCGACGTGTCGAGCCAGTTCCTCACCGCGCTGCTGATGACGCTGCCGCTCGTGAAGACGAAGGACGGCACGACCGTCGTCGAAGTCGACGGCGAACTGATCTCGAAGCCGTACATCGACATCACGATCCGGCTGATGGCGCGCTTCGGCGTGACCGTCGAGCGCGACGGCTGGCAGCGTTTCGTCGTGCCGGCCGGCGTTCGCTACAAGTCGCCGGGACGGATCATGGTCGAGGGCGATGCGTCGTCCGCGTCGTACTTCCTCGCGGCCGGTGCGCTGGGCGGCGGCCCGCTGCGGGTCGAGGGCGTGGGGCGCGCGAGCATCCAGGGCGACGTCGGTTTCGCGAACGCGCTGATGCAGATGGGCGCGAACGTGACGATGGGCGACGACTGGATCGACGTGCGCGGCATCGGCCACGATCACGGCAAGCTCGAGCCGATCGACATGGACTTCAACCTGATTCCCGACGCAGCGATGACCATCGCGGTTGCGGCGCTGTTCGCGAGCGGCACGAGCACGCTGCGCAACATCGCGAGCTGGCGCGTGAAGGAGACGGACCGCATCGCCGCGATGGCGACCGAGCTGCGCAAGGTCGGCGCGATCGTCGAGGAAGGCCCCGACTATCTCGTCGTCACGCCGCCGGAAGAGCTCACGCCGAACGCGGCGATCGATACGTACGACGATCACCGGATGGCGATGTGCTTCTCGCTCGTCAGCCTGGGCGGCGTGCCCGTGCGGATCAACGATCCGAAGTGCGTCGGCAAGACGTTCCCCGACTATTTCGACCGCTTCGCCGCGCTCGCCAAGGCCTGACCCACTGTTCCGATGAAATCGACCCGACCCTTTCACCCGACTCCCGTCATCACGATCGACGGCCCGACCGCCTCCGGCAAGGGCACCGTCGCGGCGCTCGTCGCCGCGCACCTCGGCTTCCACCTGCTCGACAGCGGCGCGCTGTACCGGCTCGCCGCGCTCGCGAGCGTGCGCTACGGCATCGCCGCGGAGGACATCGACGCGCTCGTGAAGCTGATCGACGATCTGCACATCACGTTCCGTGAAGGGTGCGCGCAGCTCGACGGCGTCGACGTGTCGAACGACATTCGTGCCGAAGCGGTCGGCAACCGCGCGTCGGCCATTGCCGTGCACGGCCCCGTGCGCACCGCGCTCGTCGCGCGCCAGCGCGCGTTCCGCAAGACGCCGGGCCTCGTGGCGGACGGGCGCGACATGGGCACGGTGATCTTCCCGGACGCCGTGCTGAAGGTGTTCCTGACGGCCAGCGCCGAGGCGCGCGCGACCAGGCGGCATAAGCAATTGATGCAAAAAGGTTTTTCTGCTAATATAGATGACTTGCTCCGGGATCTTCGTGAACGTGACGCGCGCGACAGCAATCGCGCAGCCGCGCCGCTGAAGCCTGCGGCAGATGCCAAGCTGCTCGATACGTCGGCGCTTTCGGTCGATGAAGCGGTCGATCAGGTGCTGCAGTGGTACCGGGCGCTCGGCCAGCCCGCCTGAGAAGGCGGGCAGCGGTAGGTGCTTCGCGTCGCAAGCGCGGAGCGTGTTTCGAACCCTTAACCCCGTGTGGTCCTCGATCTGGCCCTTTCAGCCTGCCATTCCGGCCGGCGTGGCACAGCGAGCCATGCACAATCAGATTTTTATGTCCGACCTGCAAACCTCCACCCCGAATACCGAATCCTTTGCGGCTCTGTTCGAAGAGTCGCTGACCCGCCAAGACATGCGCGCCGGCGAAGTGATTTCCGCCGAAGTCGTGCGCGTCGACCACAACTTCGTGGTCGTCAATGCAGGCCTGAAGTCCGAGGCTTACATTCCGATCGAGGAATTCCTGAACGATCAGGGCGAGGTTGAGGTGCAGTCGGGCGATTTCGTGTCCGTCGCGATCGACGCACTCGAAAACGGCTACGGCGACACGATCCTGTCGCGCGACAAGGCGAAGCGCCTTGCATCGTGGCTGTCGCTGGAAAAGGCCCTCGACAACAACGAACTCGTCACCGGCACGATCACCGGCAAGGTGAAGGGCGGCATGACCGTGATGGTCAACGGCATCCGCGCGTTCCTGCCGGGTTCGCTGGTCGACACGCGTCCGGTCAAGGACACGACCCCGTACGAAGGCAAGACGCTCGAGTTCCGCGTGATCAAGCTCGATCGCAAGCGTAACAACGTCGTGCTGTCGCGTCGTGCAGTGATCGAAGCAACCCAAGGCGAAGAGCGCGCGAAGCTGCTCGAGACGCTGAAGGAAGGCGCGATCGTCAACGGCGTGGTCAAGAACATCACCGACTACGGCGCATTCGTCGACCTCGGCGGCATCGACGGCCTGCTGCACATCACCGACATCGCATGGCGTCGCGTGCGTCACCCGAGCGAAGTCCTGTCGGTCGGCCAGGAAGTCACCGCGAAGATCCTCAAGTTCGACCAAGAGAAGAACCGCGTCTCGCTGGGCATCAAGCAACTGGGCGACGATCCGTGGGAAGGCATCTCGCGCCGTTACCCGTCGGGCACGCGCCTGTTCGGCAAGGTCACGAACATCACCGACTACGGCGCATTCGTCGAAGTGGAATCGGGCATCGAAGGCCTCGTCCACGTGTCGGAAATGGACTGGACCAACAAGAACGTCGCGCCGTCGAAGGTTGTCCAGCTGGGCGACGAAGTCGAAGTCATGGTCCTCGAGATCGACGAAGACCGCCGTCGTATCAGCCTCGGCATGAAGCAGTGCAAGCCGAATCCGTGGGATGACTTCAGCCGCAACTTCAAGAAGGGCGACAAGATCACGGGCGCAATCAAGTCGATCACCGACTTCGGCGTGTTCATCGGTCTGCCGGGCGGCATCGACGGCTTGGTCCACCTGTCGGACCTGTCGTGGAGCGAAGCCGGCGAAGAAGCCGTTCGCAAGTACAAGAAGGGCGACGAAGTCGAAGCAATCGTGCTCGGTATCGACGTCGAGAAGGAGCGCATTTCGCTCGGCATCAAGCAGCTCGAAGGCGACCCGTTCAGCAACTACGTTGCAATGAACGACAAGGGCTCGATCGTCGACGGCGTCGTGAAGACGGTCGATGCGAAGGGTGCGGTCGTCACGCTGACGGGCGACATCGAAGGCTACCTGCGTGCGTCGGAAATCTCGCAGGATCGCGTCGAAGATGCACGCAACGTGCTGAAGGAAGGCGACAAGGTCAACGCGATGGTGATCAACATCGATCGCAAGTCGCGCGGCATCAACCTGTCGATCAAGGCGAAGGATTCGGCTGAACAACAGGAAGCGATCCGCGGCCTGCAGTCGGACTCCAGCGCTGCTGCGACCGGTACGACCAACCTCGGCGCGCTGCTGAAGGCGAAGCTCGACGGCCAGAACCAGTAAGCCTTACGAGGTCTGCTGAAGTATGACCAAATCCGAGTTGGTCGCGCAGCTGGCATCGCGATTTCCGCAACTTGTCCTCAAGGATGCGGATTTCGCGGTGAAAACGATGCTCGATGCGATGTCCGACGCCCTGGCGAAAGGGCATCGCATTGAAATTCGGGGTTTCGGCAGCTTCGGCCTCAATCGTCGCCCGGCGCGCGTCGGACGCAACCCGAAGTCGGGGGAGAAAGTGCAGGTGCCCGAGAAGTTCGTGCCGCACTTCAAACCTGGCAAGGAATTGCGTGAACGCGTCGACGGCCGCGCCGGTGAACCGCTGAAGGCTGACGATCCGGACGACGAGCGTTGAGCGTCGTTCGGTGAGCCCGGAACCTGTCTGGCGAAGGCTGAAAAGAAAAGCGCCCCTTGTGGGCGCTTTTTTCATTTCCGGCGGCATGTCCGGCAACCGACCCGCAACGCCGCGCACAGGATCTGCGCAGCCGCGGAAACGCTTCCTTTACAATACGGGTCGATTCGGTGCGACGAAGGGGAGTCGCGCGCCGCGGCAAACCTCAACAAAGAGAGGGCTTCATGAAGTTTATCGTCTGGCTGATCCGGGTATTGGTGTTCGTCCTGCTGCTGGTGCTTGCGCTGGCCAATACACAAACCGCGACGCTGAATTTCGTTGCCGGCTATGCATGGCAAGCGCCGCTGATCCTGATCGGCCTGGCATTCTTCGCCGTGGGGCTGCTGGCCGGCCTGCTGTCCGCGCTGCCTTCGATCTTTCGTTTGCGTCTCGAGAACGGGCGTTTGAAGCGCGATCTGCGTGCGGCGCGCGAAACGCCTGCCGTCATCGACCAGCCGCCGATGCCGCCCGTCATTTAACCCCGGACGCCGCGCGATTCCTCGCGCGGTTTTCGTCTCTGCTTCGATATTTCGCATGGATCTGGATTTCTGGTGGTTGCTCGCGATTCCGGTTGCGTTCGCGCTCGGTTGGGCGGCGTCACGCTATGACCTGAAGAATCTCCTGTCGGAGAGCGCCAACCTGCCGCGCTCGTATTTTCGCGGCCTGAATTTTCTGTTGAACGAACAACCCGACAAGGCGATCGATGCGTTCATCGAGGTGGCCAAGCTCGACCCCGAAACGGTCGAGCTGCACTTCGCGCTCGGCAACCTGTTTCGCCGTCGCGGCGAGACCGACCGCGCGATCCGCGTGCACCAGAACCTGCTGAGCCGCACCGACCTGCCGGTCAACGAGCGCGACCACGCGCTGTACGAACTGGGTCAGGATTTCCTGAAGGCCGGCCTGCTGGATCGCGCCGAAGAGGCGTTCCACAAGCTCGCGGACGGCGACTACGCGCTCGGCGCACAGCGGGCGCTGCTGACGATCTACGAGATCGAGAAGGACTGGAACAAGTCGATCGATACGGCGAAACGTATCGAATCGATGAGCGACAAGCCGCTCGGCATCGAAATTGCGCAGTTTCACTGCGAACTCGCGCAGGACGCGCTGCAGCGCAAGCAGGCCGACGTGGCGGCCGAACAGTTGCGCCGTGCGCTGACCGTGAATCCGCAGAACGTCCGTGCGACGATCCTGTCCGGCGACGCGGCGCAAGCGGCGGGCGACCACGCGGCCGCGATCGAGCACTGGAAGCGCGTCGAAGCGCAGAACCCGGCGTATCTGCCGCTCGTCGCCGACAAGCTGATGAAGGCGTACGTCGCGCTCGGCAAGAACGTCGAAGGCGCCGAGCTGCTGATGGGGTACGTCGATCGCTATCCGTCGAACGACCTGCTCGACATCGCCTATCAGCATATCGCCGGGTTGCGCGGCCAGGATGAGGCGCACACGCTCGCGCGCACGCAGATGGAAAAGTCGCCGAACCTGTCGGGGATGCTGCACCTGCTCGATGCGCAGATCGCGGCGGCCGACGAACCGCGTCGTAAGGAACTTGAAATGATGCGTGCGCTGATCAAGCAGCGTACGAAAAATCTGCCGCGGTATACGTGCCAGAATTGCGGTTTCCGGGCACGGCTCTTCTACTGGCAGTGCCCCGGATGCAGCGGCTGGGAAACCTATGCGCCGCGCCGCGTCGAACCCGCGATGCCGGGCTGATCCCGGCACGCGGAGCCGACGCGCTGCGGCCAAGTTAGTCTATTACCGGGAAGTACCGGAACATCTATGAAAATCACCATCATCGGCACCGGCTATGTCGGCCTCGTCACGGGCGCGTGCCTCGCGGAGATCGGTCACGACGTCTTCTGTCTCGACGTCGATCCGCGCAAGATCGACATCCTGAACAACGGCGGGATGCCGATTCACGAACCGGGGCTGCTGGACATCATCGCGCGCAACCGCACGGCGGGGCGCCTGCGCTTCTCGACCGACATCGAGGCGAGCGTCGCGCACGGCGAGATCCAGTTCATCGCGGTCGGCACGCCGCCCGACGAGGACGGCTCGGCCGACCTGCAATACGTGCTCGAGGCCGCGCGCAACATCGGCCGCCACATGACGGGCTTCAAGGTGATCGTCGACAAGTCGACGGTGCCGGTCGGCACCGCGCGGCGCGTGCACGGCGTGGTCGACGAGGCCCTGGCCGCACGCGGCCTCGCGGGCAGCGTCGCGCATCGCTTCTCGGTCGTGTCGAACCCGGAATTCCTGAAGGAAGGCGCCGCGGTCGAGGACTTCATGCGCCCGGACCGGATCATCATCGGCGTCGACGACGACGAAACCGGCACGATCGCACGCGAGAAGATGAAGAAGCTCTACGCGCCGTTCAACCGCAATCACGAGCGCACGATCTACATGGACGTGCGTTCGGCCGAATTCGCGAAGTACGCGGCGAACGCGATGCTCGCGACGCGCATCTCGTTCATGAACGAGATGTCGAATCTCGCCGACAAGGTCGGCGCCGACATCGAGGCCGTGCGCCGCGGGATCGGCTCCGATCCGCGCATCGGCTATCACTTCCTGTACGCCGGCGTCGGCTACGGCGGCTCGTGCTTCCCGAAGGACGTGCAGGCGCTGATCCGCACCGCGGGTGAGAACGGCCAGCCGCTGCGTATCCTGGAGGCCGTCGAGGCCGCCAACCATGCGCAGAAGGACGTGCTGATCGGCAAGATCGAGCAGCGTTTCGGCGCCGACCTGACGGGCCGCGAGTTCGCGGTCTGGGGCCTGGCGTTCAAGCCGAACACCGACGACATGCGTGAGGCGCCAAGCCGCCGCCTGATCGCCGCGCTGCTCGAGCGCGGCGCGACCGTGCGCGCCTACGATCCGGTTGCCGTCGACGAAGCGCGGCGCGTGTTCGCGCTGGATTTCGGCGACGATGCCGGCGTGCTGGCGCGATTGCACCTCGTCGACACGCAGGACGCCGCGGTCACGGGCGCGGACGCACTCGTGATCGTGACCGAGTGGAAGGAATTCCGCAGCCCCGATTTCACGCGCCTGAAGGCCGAGCTGAAAGCGCCGGTGATCTTCGATGGGCGCAACCTGTACGAGCCGGATGCGATGGCCGAACTCGGCATCGACTACTACGCGATCGGTCGGCCGTACGTCGATCCCCAGTCGTTTTCCCGTGGCTGAACGTACGATGAATACTCTTCGTGAAGTCGTTCCGGTGCCGCGCGAGCAACTCGCGCGTTCGCGTGTGCTCGTCGTCGGCGACGTGATGCTCGACCGCTACTGGTTCGGCAACGTCGATCGCATTTCGCCTGAAGCGCCGGTGCCGGTCGTGCACGTGCAGCGTCAGGAAGAGCGGCTCGGCGGCGCGGCCAACGTGGCGCGCAATGCGGTGACGCTCGGCGGCCAGGCCGGGCTGCTGTGCGTCGTCGGTTGCGACGAACCCGGCGAGCGGATCGTCGAGCTGCTCGGCAGCAGCGGCGTGACGCCGCATCTCGAGCGCGATCCGGCGTTGCCGACCACGATCAAGCTGCGCGTGCTCGCGCGCCAGCAGCAACTGCTGCGCGTCGACTTCGAGGCGATGCCGACGCACGAGGTGCTGCTCGCGGGGCTCGCGCGCTTCGATGCGCTGCTGCCGCAGCACGACGTCGTGCTGATGTCGGATTACGCGAAAGGCGGCCTCACGCACGTCACGACGATGATCGAGAAGGCGCGTGCGGCCGGCAAGGCGGTGCTGGTCGACCCGAAGGGCGACGACTGGGCACGCTATCGCGGCGCATCGCTGATCACGCCGAATCGCGCGGAACTGCGCGAGGTGGTCGGGCAGTGGAAATCGGAAGACGACCTGCGCGCGCGCGTCGCGACCCTGCGTGCGGAGCTCGGCATCGACGCGCTGCTGCTCACGCGTTCGGAAGAGGGCATGACGCTCTTTTCCGCGGGCGGCGAACTGCATGCGCCGGCGCTCGCACGCGAAGTGTTCGACGTGTCGGGCGCGGGCGACACCGTGATCGCGACGGTCGCGACGATGCTCGGCGCCGGTGTGCCGCTCGTCGATGCCGTGGTGCTCGCGAATCGCGCGGCAGGCATCGTGGTCGGCAAGCTCGGCACGGCCACGGTCGACTACGACGAACTGTTTCACTGAGCGCATTCGGCGGCGCGACGAGCGCGCCGCACGAATGGCTCGCACTTTTCAGGCAGGACGATCATGACCCTCATCGTCACCGGCGCAGCCGGTTTTATCGGCGCGAACATCGTCAACGCGCTCAACGCGCGCGGCGAGACGCGCATCATCGCGGTCGACAACCTGACGCGCGCGGACAAGTTCCGCAATCTCGTCGACTGCGAGATCGACGACTATCTCGACAAGACCGAATTCGTCGAACGCTTCGCGCGCGGCGATTTCGGCAAGGTACGCGCGGTATTTCATGAAGGCGCCTGTTCGGACACGATGGAAACCGACGGCCGCTACATGATGGACAACAATTTCCGCTACAGCCGCGCGGTGCTCGATACCTGCCTCGCGCAGGGCACGCAGTTCCTGTATGCATCGTCGGCCGCGATCTACGGCGGCTCGACGCGCTTCGTCGAGGCGCGCGACGTCGAGGCGCCGCTGAACGTGTACGGCTATTCGAAGTTCCTGTTCGACCAGGTGATCCGTCGCGTGCTGCCGAGCGCGAAGAGCCAGATCGCGGGCTTCCGCTATTTCAACGTGTACGGCCCGCGCGAGACGCACAAGGGCCGCATGGCGTCGGTCGCGTTCCACAACTTCAACCAGTTCCGCGCGGAAGGCAAGGTGAAGCTGTTCGGCGAGTACAACGGTTATGCGCCGGGCGAGCAGACGCGCGATTTCGTGTCGGTCGAGGACGTGACCAAGGTGAACCTGTTCTTCTTCGATCATCCGGAGAAGTCGGGCATCTTCAACCTCGGCACGGGCCGCGCGCAGCCGTTCAACGATATCGCGTCGACGGTCGTCAATACGCTGCGCGCGCTCGACAACCAGCCGCCGCTGACGCTCGCGCAGCAGGTCGAGCAGGGATTGATCGAATACGTGCCGTTCCCCGATGCGCTGCGCGGCAAGTACCAGTGCTTCACGCAGGCCGACCAGACGAAACTGCGCGCGGCCGGCTACGACGCACCGTTCCTGACCGTGCAGGAAGGCGTCGACCGCTACGTGCGTTGGCTATCCGGCCAGGTTTAAACCGGCGCGTTGCATCGATAGACTGGGTCTCACGGTCGGCAGCCGCCGGCCGTTTTTCTTCGGAGATCCAGCACATGATCAGGAAATGGTTTGCCGCAGCGGTCATGCTCGGCGCAGTGGCGTCGGCCTGGGCGGCCGTCGACGTCAACACCGCGAACGAGGATGCGCTCGTCGGCATCAAGGGCATCGGCCCGGCGCGGGCGAAGGCGATTCTCGACGAGCGCGGCGCACGCGGTCCGTTCAGGAATGCGGACGATCTCGCCGCACGCGTGAAGGGCATGGGCGGGCATACCGTCGAGCGGCTTCAGCAGGAAGGGTTGACGGTCGGTACGGCGGTGGGCGCGGGCACGACGCCGACGGCCGCGGTCAAGCCGGCGGCAGCGAAGCCCGCCGCCGTGCCGGCCCGCACCGCGCAGAAATAACGGGTCGCGCGTACCCGACACAGGGCTCCTTCAGTCGCCGTCGTTGCGACGGCTTCCCGCGGCATGCCGCGGGTTTTTTGCGTGGGGCCGCGCGCGCGGCGAAACGCGAACCGCGCGGTACGCGTATTCCATCGTCGCAAAGGGGTTGCCGGCGCGCGTGCCGGTGCTGGTTTACAATCGATCGATTGATCGGCCTCGCACTCACGGTATATCCATGGCTTACAAAACTATCGAAGACACGATCGGCAATACGCCGCTCGTGCAACTGGTCCGCCTGCCGGACGACGAGATTCGCGCGCGCAACAACGTGCTGCTCGCGAAGCTCGAGGGCAACAATCCGGCCGGTTCCGTGAAGGATCGCCCGGCGCTGTCGATGATCAGCAAGGCCGAGGCGCGCGGTCGCATCAAGCCGGGCGATACGCTGATCGAGGCGACGAGCGGCAACACGGGCATCGCGCTCGCGATGGCCGCGGCGATCCGCGGCTACAAGATGGTGCTGATCATGCCGGAGGATCTGTCGGTCGAGCGCCGCCAGAGCATGGCGGCCTACGGCGCCGAAATCATCCTGACGCCGGTGAAGGGCGGGATGGAGCTGGCGCGCGACCTCGCGGAGCAGATGCAGCGCGAGGGCAAGGGCGTGATCCTCGACCAGTTCGGCAACCCCGACAATCCCGTCGCGCACTACGAAGGCACGGGGCCGGAGATCTGGCGCGATACCGAAGGGCGCATCACGCACTTCGTGTCCGCGATGGGCACGACGGGCACGATCATGGGCACGTCGCGCTATCTGAAGGAACAGAATCCGGCGATCGAGATCGTCGGTGCGCAGCCGGAAGACGGCTCGCGTATCCCGGGCATCCGCAAGTGGCCGGAAGCGTACATGCCGACCATCTTCGATCGCAGCCGCGTCGATCGCGTCGAGAGCGTGAGTCAGGCTGCGTCGGAAACGATGACGCGCCGGCTGGCGGCGGTCGAGGGCATCTTCGCGGGCATTTCGTCGGGCGGCGCATGCGAAGTCGCGATGCGCATCGCGCGTCAGGTCGAGAACGCGACGATCGTGTTCATCATCTGCGATCGTGGCGACCGCTACCTGTCCACGGGCGTGTTTCCAGCGTGAGCCCGGGCGGCACGCACTGCCGCCACACGCGAAAAAAACGCCGCATATGCGGTAATGCCGTTCAGTTAAGCGACCGAAGGGCATTTTTGTTTTGTGGAAGGAGTGGTTGTAAACGTTGCGCTGAGATGTTAACTTTTCGGCACGATGCTGACCGACCACCTGACCTTCATGCTGGATGCCGGCCCAACCGACCTGAGCCGGTTGGCGGAGCATCTGCCG
>NZ_JAGIQD010000010.1:0-260692 GCF_017815045.1 Burkholderia sp. CpTa8-5 | reverse complement strand
CCATCACTTGAAGTAACGGACATCACTTTGGACACCGGCTGCAGCTCTGTCCATGCGGCCACGAAATGACGCTTACGATAAACCGGGCTGGATTGTTACGGATGCGGCAAGATTCGCGGCAGTCGCCCGCCCGGTTCCATCTGGAGCGGATCGCTCAAAGTAACTTTGACGCACGGGAGAAAAACGCCGCGCAAAGGAATGCCCGCCACCGCCCTCCCGGACGGCGGCGGTGCATTTCACAGCTCAAGCGTGAAGATGGACGGCAACACGCGGTAGACCATGAATTTCCCGTGACCGGGGATGTACTCCTGCCGGTACGGATAGCCGTCGCTACGCGGCATCAGCACGCCCCGCTTCATCAGAGCCTTGGCGACGATCTTGTGATCGAAGCCAGCGCACACGTCCTTGCGGAATACGGCCGCTTCGATCAGGTATTCCGTCTCGACGCTCTCGGCATCGTCGGCGCTCATCTTGCCGCCGAACTCGGCGTAATACTCGCGATCGGAGGCGATGGGCGTGCGCCGCTCGTCGCGCTTCACGTGCTGCTTGAAGCCCGCTCGATGCGGCACGTTCGGACGATGGTCGTCCTGCGCCCGGTTCATCCATACGAAACGGTTGTCGCCGTGCGCAGCGAGGAAATGCTGTACCTGCCGCACGGCTTCGGCCTCGTCCGAGTTGCCGGTGCCTCCGCGCAGTTCGAGCCAGCCTTCGAAGCAGCGACGCGCAGCCTCCACCGATTCGCCCTGCGGCCAGCCAGTCAACCCGTGCGCCGTCGCCAGCTCGCCGGCTACCGCAACGAGGCAGAACCGCTTGGCGACGCGTGCGACCTGCGAATGCGAGCCTTCCGGCACCCATTGCCCGACCAGCTCATCGACGCGCACGCGCAGATGCTCGGCCAGCTCGCCGGCCTGCGACGACGCCCATTCGATGAACGCGGGGCCAGCCGTGCCATAGTGCATACCGGCGTGCCGCTCTAGATGCTCGATCAGCGCGGCCGGCGTCGGGAAGCCGTGCAGCTTTTCCACGACGCCCATTTCGCCGACCTCGGCCGGGATCGCGGGCAAGCGCACCTCGATACCGCCTTTCATGGGCTTGTTGCCCTCGGCCATCAGCGCCGACACGCTCTTTTCGCCATTCGACAGGAACAGCAGCCGCCACGTGAGCACCGGCTTGGCCGAGCCGCTACGCGACGCGCGGGCCTTGCCCGACTCGTTCGCGAGCATGTAGATCACATCGCCGACCAACCGCGGCTCGACCTGCCCGATTTCGTCAAGGATCAGCAGCGCGTCGCTATGCTGCGTGGCGACGGCTTCGAGCGCGTTGTCGGTCGCCTTCCAGCCCCGCACGTAGTCCGGGGAGCCGAACACGGACGCGGCGATGACGCCGCCCGTCGACTTACCCTTGGACGTCGTGCCGAGCAGGTGAAAGCCGCCCGACTGGAGCCCGGAGAAGTGCAGCAGCGGACCAGCGAAGGCGGTAGCGACGCAGAACAGCAGCCGGCTATTGCCAACGCAGTAGGCCGCGACCTCGCGTCGCCAGTCCTCCAGCGTGCCGCGCTCCTTGAACTGGCTCTGAATGGGCGTGTCGGCCTGATAGATCAGCGCCTCTTTGCCGGTGCCGATGACGCGATCGGGCAGCACGAACGCGCCGTGATGCCAGCCGACGCGCGGCACGCAGCGCACACGCTCGTCCGGCTGCGCCATCTGCACATAGTTCGCGATCTGCGTGCGGGCGATCTGCGTGACGCCGAGCTTCACGCCCATATCGAGCAGCATGCGGCGCAGCTCCGTGCCGTCGCCGGCAAAGAGGCCGGCCGGCACCGCCCACCGTTTCAGGATGCCGTCGCGGTCGGTGAATTCGAGCAGGTAGCCCCACTCGCTGTTCATCTCGTTGCGCGTCTCCGCGATTACGTCGATACGCGTGCTGACCCAATGCGGCGGCAGCGGATCGCCCTGATTGTTGAAGCCGTGAAACCACACGCCCTTGTCGTCGACGACGAACCGCGACTTGCCGTCCTGCGCGCGGGCCGTTTTCGGACGCTTGGCGGGCTTCGCGGCGGCTGGAGCAGCCTTGCCCTTGCCGGCGTCAGCCGAGCCGGCCGGCGCGAGCGCAGCCCGCACGGCGGCGGCCACCGCATCCGGGCCGAGGTGCGCAGCCAGGTCGTTGAAGTCGGTGCCGGCTGCCGGCCGGTTCGGACCGAAGTCGGGCACCGCGACGATGCCGGCGACGGCCTCGGCCGCCGCGCGGGCCTTCGTCACGCCCGGATTGCCCTTCGTCGCGTGGTCGTCGTCGGCGCACACGACGATGCGGGCGTCCGGATATTGGCCGCGCAGCGCCGTCGCCACCGCGTGCAGGTTGCCGGCGTCGAACGCGACGGCGACCGGATAGCCGGTCGCGGCCGCGAGCGTCGCGCACGTGGCGTAACCCTCGCCAATCAGCAGCGTGGACGGCGCGGAAGATAGCGGGCCGCCGATCAACGAGAAGCAGCCCGCCTTGCGGCCGTTCGGCAGATAGCGCTTCTGGCTGTCCGTCAGGACGAACTCCAGCGTCCACAGCTTGCCGTCCGCGTCACGGGCCGGGATGACGAGTGCGCCGTCGCATGCGGCCGTGCCGATGCACAAGCCGCCGCGATAGACGCGCAGCGCGTCGACCGGGATGCGCTTGCGAACGAGGTATGGGTGATCGGCCGGCGCGGGCTCGGCCGCCGACCAGATCGATTCGGCGAGCGCCGACGCAGCTTGCTGTTTCTCGGTCAGTTCGGCCAGCTCGGCCGCCTCGCGGGCCGCGCGCCCGGCTTTCTGCCGCTCACGCTCCGCTGGATCGACGGGCTTCGCGCGATGCGCGCGCGGATCGAAACCGCCGAGCTTGGCGAGGTGAAACAGCGTGTTGATGGTGATCTTGCCGCCCTTGAACGACTTCCACACATCGCGCGCGTCCTTCCCGTTGTAGTTCTGCGCGCCTTGGCTCCATTCGTTCCAGAGGGCGAAGCCCTCCTCGCCAAACTCGGCCTTGAGCGCCATTCCCACCTGACTCCACGTGTCGCGGTCGTCAGGCGGGACATAGCCGAGCGCGACTCTCGCCCGCTCGAATTCGGACATGGGTGCGTTACTCATAGATTCCCACTGGACGCGCGTCGGCCGACTTCCGATTAGTAGTCCATATCGGGTAAGCAGCTACCCGACGCGCGAAGAATTGAATGATGCGGCGATGCCTATCGGCGGGGCGTCAGCCTGCCGCGCGAGGCACCGACAGAACCGCTCCGCCGGCCGTGACGTCGTTGCTGTAGACGTAGCGGCCGAGCCGCGACTCGCCGAGTGCGTCGTTGGCGGCCTCCAGCGCCGCGCCGATCGACGGCAGGGACGCGCGGAACAGGCTCAGCACAAGCCAGTAGTCGTCATCGGACATAGCCTTG
Source organism: Burkholderia sp. CpTa8-5 (assembly GCF_017815045.1). NCBI lineage: Bacteria > Pseudomonadati > Pseudomonadota > Betaproteobacteria > Burkholderiales > Burkholderiaceae > Burkholderia > Burkholderia sp. CpTa8-5. The sequence goes on along the minus strand of NZ_JAGIQD010000010.1, from coordinate 257,280 downwards.
TCGGTCGCCCAATGCAGGCTGTCCAGCAGCTCCATCGCATCGCTGATCCGCGTACCGATGCGGTTGCGATCGGGGCGGTTCACCTCGGCCACGAAGTGCGAGGCGAGCGGTTGCACGGCATTCTTATTCGTCTTTGCCATGGCTGTCCTCAGTGCGTCGTGCGCGGTTCGCGCGTGACCAGGCCGAGCGCCGCGAACAGATGCTGCTGCACGCGCCCCATCAGACCGGCCGCGAACGCTTGGCGGCTGATCGTCACGCGGTGCGCGTCGACGTCGCCTGCGTCCTGCATGGCGGCTTCCATGCCGCGCGCGAACGCGGCGGCTTGATGCGCCGCGTAGTCGTGCAGGCGCACGTCGCCTTTCAGGTCGAGCCATGCGTCGGCGCAGATCGCGCCAAGGTCGACGGCGAATTGCAGCTCGATCGGTGCGCCGGTATCCAGCGGCGGTGCGTTGTCGAATCCGTCGACAACCGCGGTTCGGATGCGCTGATCAGTCATGGCACACCTCCGGCTGCGCAGTGCGGCGCATTTCGGCCGAATACCGGCTCGCGACGCTTTGCCCCATGTCGACGAGCGCGCGCTCGTAGGTGCCCTCCGCAAGATGCGAACGGACAGCATCGAACAGGGCTTCGAGTTGGGCGAACTGATGGGCCGCGCACATGGCGATCATCGTGACTTCGTTCGGCAGGCGGTATTTAGACATGGCGCACCTCCAGAATCGACGCGAGGAGTTGCCCGACATCGATCGTGTAATCCAGCCCCGCTTCGCCGCGAATCGGCGTGAGGTTCCAGTCGTGGACGGCTGCATGCGTGAATTCGCCGAACCGCCGATCGTAGACACTGCGGCCCTTGACGAGGCCACCCAAGATCCGCACGCGCCAATCGTGATCGGGCGTCGGGCGAGCCGATGCCACCTCAACCAGCATGCCGATGCGCGAGCGAGCATCGCACTTCGTGACGATCGCCAGATCGCCGATCTTGCAGCGCAGCTCAGCCATGATGCACCTCCGCACGGACGAGCGCGGCGATTGCGGCCAATGCCGCACCGGTTGCATCGAGCGCATCCTGATACGTGCTGGCGGTTGCTGCGTCGCGCAGTGCTGCGCGGACGATGGACTGAATGAGGTGAGATTGCTGCCCGGTATGGGCGTGCGTGGACTGGCGCATTGAATGCGACCTCCTTGGACGGGTTGAACCCGCTCCCCACTTCCAAATGGGGTGGGCGGGCAGACAGCAGGGTTGGAAGACCGGCGTCCAAGGGAACCGGCAGGCCGAAGCCTCCCCACCGTCGCCCACCCATTGATCGTAGAGGCGCGCGAAGGCACACGGACGTAAAAAAACCGCACTGCGGCGGTCGTCCGCCTTGGAACAATCGGGCTTCCAAACCCGGTCGCTTCTGTGTCAGCGACGTGTATAGAATACTGCGTGCCGTCGCGACGTGCAAATCCGAAGCAGCAGGGTCCAGAGAAAGCCGGGCCATGCCCGCCGTGCGCCGGCATGACAAAGTAACTTGGCGAGCGCTCATGCCGACACCTTCGGATCGAGCATGAAAATAGCCTCCTTCAGCAGCCGGACGGCATGCTTAGCGCGCGTCGGCATCCGAACCGCGTCGCGCTCGAAGACGCCCGCAGCGGTGACGATCATGCTTGCCGCATCGCGCCGCGCACCCTGCTCCGTACACTGGAGCACATCGCTAAACAGTTCGTGCAGGCGGGAAAGTTCACAATCGTAGAACTCCGCGTCGGCTTGTTTTTTGATGTCACGCGCCATCGCTCGCGCGTTCGTTGCGCTCGTCATCACATGCCCTCCGTCACTTCATTCGCGGCATCGGCAGCGCGATAGTTCAGCGGATCAGCGAGATAGCGATGGATTTCGCGGTTACTCCAGACCGTGCAACGCTGAGTCAATCGGATCGAGCGCGGAAACTTCCCCTCGCGCTCACGCTGACGAACAGTCTCACGGGACAATGGAATGGACGAACGCAGACTTTCCCAGCGAGAAAGACCGTCGAGCGGAAGCGCGGCCGGAGTAGGCAGCGCGGAGACGTTCTTTACAGGCATTTGTGCTCCCTAAGCATGTCTGTGCCACCATTGGCATCGACAGTCGGCAATTTAAGGGAGTACGTCAAAACGAAACACGGATTGTTTTTTGCCGTTTCGGTTTAAAAATCTTCCGACCTATAACTCGTCGCTCTCGAAATTCAACCGATGCTTCCGCATACGCTCAACAAACCCTTCTAAGTCGCTCTCACCCAAAGCTACTTTGCACTGGATTGCGAGCAGCGAGTCGGGGAGTCGCCAACACTCCACTTGGTCTTCGTCGGTGTACTCGAATCGAAGCTCCCACATGGCCCGATCAACGCCGCGAACGTAGGCTCGATACTTGTTGCTTTTCTGCGATGTAAATTGGTCAGCTGCAAATTGCCCGCGCCAAGGGATTGTCGCTCGATCATCTAGCTGCGCCTGCAAAGCAAATGCGCTCGCCGACAACCCGGTTATAAGTTGGGCAACGGACGGAATAAAGCAGGCTCGGCTACCGTTAAAATGAAATATCTCATCAAGGCGTGGACGTGCATTCGCTTCATATCTGGACCTATCGTAGTCGTCCACAATTCCCGGATGCTGGGCGGTTGCATCAAGCAGATACAGAACGTCGGTGAACTCTATTGGTATCGAAATAGGCGCGCTCGTCTCGTCCTGCTCGATTTCGTTAAGTAGGTCGCGAGCCTCATCGAGCACTCGCACAAGCTCCGACACATTGGCACGTTGCCGCTTGATCGCTTCGCGTGACGCATCTTCATCAACGTTCGCAGCATCCAGTGCCGCGTCGAACCAAAGCCGCCATGCGATATCGGCATTCGGCCCACGGGCCCATCCAAGCGACTCGGACCGATAAAACGTCTCCATCCGAGGATCGGTAACTAGCCGTTTCGCCGCCTCAACACTCGATTCCCGATAGGGAGTATCGGCACTACACACACCGGCGCATGCCTGTCGCACCGGATCAGGCACCCAGCAGCAAAAATCCAGATTCATCGCGCATCCTTCATATGCGCCCTTCACGAAGAACGCCGAGCCAGCCGGTGAAGGTATCCGGTTTTCGGGTGGCCGCCCTAGGCTCGACAGGCCGCATTTTCTCACGACTTGCTACGCAGACCCGCAAACGACTCAAGGTCGCAATCCGACGTGCACGCAACGTGCTCGCTGCCACCCTGGAATATCCGGCCGCTATTCAAAAGAACATAAAAGATGCGACAGACTCACACATCAATTCGCCGCTCGGATCATCGCAACAAGCTCGCCCACCCTTTCCCGCAAATCAAGAATGTCCAAGCTTATGCGACTGCTGCAAACCGCATGAGCCACTTTAACCTTGTCGACACTCTTCTCGATGAACTCACCAACCTCTCCTGACGCTCCTGAATCCCTTCCCTTTCGGCGACGGAAATATAAAGCATGATCGAATTGACCGCCCTTACTGGGCCTCACGTACGACGCTTTGTAAATATCTGCGACCGCCGCTTGCAATTCGGAATGCGGCACATAATTCTCAATCTCTCGACCAGCAGTTAGCCACGCAACTCCACCATGCTTCGAGAACTCTTGAATCAATCGCTGCTTCGTTGAGTTAACCTCACCCCCAATTTCCGCGCGGTCGCTATCCATAACCAATGCAGCATGACGATTCAACGATCGGAGGCTGATAAAGTCGTCAATTTCATCGTCCCCCGCGCTCAAATGGCTCAATAGTCGCCCACCATAGAACATGATTGAATAGTGTATTCCCTCAACAAATTCTGGCGCAGCCTCTTGCAGCCATCTTCTAATGTAAATCCGGTCCGACGGGCCCTCCACCCAAACAACCGCGTTCGCCTGAACAAGATCGGAAGCTTTATATCCCAAATCAACACAAATGGAAAACCTCTCCGCATTAAGCACACTTTCATGAATTATGGTTTGCACACCATCATTCGTCACATGAAATATCGCAGCACCTTGCGTGTCTATAAAACTTGCAGAATGAGTTGCAATGAAATATTGATTTTCTGTATTTTTCTGCAGATATCCGATCAACTTCCTCTGCAGAATTGGGTGCAGATGTATTTCAGGCTCCTCCACACAGACAATTCCACCCCGAATCAGAGTACAAAATGATGCCAACATAATTACCTCATGAATGCCAGTCCCCAGCGACGACAACGGGAGTATTTTTCCATCCATATGCACGAGAATATGCTGACGATTATGCGGTATTTCGATCTGAGCCGACTCAACCCCCGTAACGGTCGCCAAAAAATGGTTTATTTTATCGAACAAATCTCTATCTGATCTTTTGTCATGATCCGGACTTTGGATTTCCGCTAAGCGGTCGATCAATCCTTTCCCGCTGTAGTCTGCAAGTTTAGCCCCTGTAGGCCCGACTTCACGAATTGCCGGAATTAGATAGCTAGGTGGCAGGTTAAATTGCGTAGCATCCGACAAAACCTGCATTGCACCCTGAACCCACGTTTGCAGACCACCTCCCTGCTGGCCAGTAAGAATGTTCCAGATGAAACGCCACTCGTCATGACCAATTAAAGGAGTTATGGCGCGAAGATCATAGATAAGCTCCAGCCTCTGCCCATACGGCACAGGAGATTTGAACCACACGTGTCCGCAATTCGACAATACTTCAGCAATTCGATTAATGAATGGCAGCGCTTGACCCTTATGCTGTGGATGCGGTATCCGTTCCATAATCGACGACACAAAAGTATCGGTCTCAATCCCCAACGCCATGTGAATAGGTGCACCTGTTGATCCGCCATGCGTCTCCAACGGCTCAATAGTGGAGATTGCACTGAGCCCTGGCGTGGTCAACTTAGGCGGAATATGACGCGAAATAAATGACAGAACTGCTGATTTACCAGCATTATTAGCTCCAATAAAAAAATTAAACGTTTTGAAAGGGGCCATCGTTTGCTCCTGTGGCCCGATTCCACGATAGTTGGTCAGCTTGAGGCCTTGCAAATAAACGTGCGGCATATTTTTGATTTCTTTTTGGTTCACGGGGAGCCCAATAGTCAATGATTACTTACGCATTATCGGGCGACTGAAACAACATCACCAGATTGTACGGTACCCAGCGCACGAGGACGCGCCGGCAGGCATGACTACAGTAACGGACGCTGTACAGGCGAGAACGGTTATCGACATGGCGTGAGGCACCTGGCCTCAGAGGTGATTGCCTTTGTGCAATTTATGGCACGGCCCTATCGCTCCCGGCAGGTGACCAGACGGATATCGGCCTCAAATGCGACGAACATGTCCGAAACCGTTCCCTTACGGACATATCCTTTCAACCATGTCCGAAAATAAGGGTTCTCATATTTCGGACATGAGGTATGATTCGTACACCCCTTTCGAACACATTAATATGTCCCGAACCTTTGCGTATGCTCGTGTCAGCACCAGTGACCAAACGACAGACAACCAGCTCCGCGAGATTGAGGCCGCTGGATTTTCTGTCGACAAACGCCGGGTCGTAACGGAAAGCATCTCCGGCAGTGTGTGCGCGGAAGAGCGGCCGGGGTTCGCAGATTTGCTCCGCAGGATGGAAGAAGGCGATGTGTTGATCGTGACGAAACTTGATCGGCTCGGCCGAAACGCAATGGACGTACGCGCGACCGTCGAGGCTCTGGCGGATCGCAATATTCGAATTCATTGCCTGGCGCTTGGCGGCGTCGATCTGACGAGCTCAGCCGGACGTATGACAATGCAAGTTCTGAACGCCGTTGCAGAGTTCGAACGTGATCTGCTGATCGAACGTACAAATGCCGGCATTGCACGCGCAAAGTCTCAGGGAAAGACGATAGGCCGGCCTTCATCACTGTCCAGTCAACATCAAGCTGAAGTACGACAGCAACTGAAGGCCGGGGCAACTGTTGCTTCTATTGCGAAGCAATACGGCACAAGCAGGCAAACTATTATGCGAATCCGGACGCGTGGTGACTAACAAATCAAAGCACGTGTAACGGTTCGCCGGACGAAACTATGCCTCAACCGGAAATGCGGTGTTATACGTTGCGTACAACTGCTCCACCACCTCAAGCAGGATATCGCTTATCCCCATCCAATTGATAGGGATATCAACATCTGCCCCATGTATCGGACGGTAATGCACGCACTGATTCCTCAGTTCGTACACGCGGCGACTCACGCCTCTTGGCGAGATCTCATCGACATGTCCATTGCGTATTACCGCTGCGAGTCGGTTGATAGTCTCATCAGAAATCTTTTCGAACAGATACGCGATAGCGTCATCCTCGCGCCTTCGCCAACTCAAATGCCGCTCGATAGATGCTGCAACCTCCATCGCAGCCCGATCTAACTTTAGATCCTCGGACAGCTCCGCAATCTTCGGAACTGGGAAAAGTTGCTCGACACATCGGTAAACAGCCAGGAAGGCCGCATCTGGCCGCGTCTCTGTTACAGCACGCAACAATACGTGAAAAGGCACCCGTTCATGTGGGTTGCGCGCCATCGCATCCAATCTCTCGAGTGATGCCCCGGCCCAAGGTAGACCTACTATCGATGGAGCGCCAAGAACAGCAGCCAGTGCGGTTCTATACGGACTTACGCGATCACAATTCAGTGGGCTATCACGATGAACGCGAAACAATTGAAGCGGCTCGAAAAACGGTCGCATGACGTCAACATCGATTCGCTCAACCGCATCTGAAGTTGGGTAGAAAACATATTCACGCAGCTTCTCTACAAAGTCTGCGCTTCTAATAAATCCAACGTCCATCTCCGAGACAAACGCCGTAAAAGCACCTGAATTTATCTCCACAGACTCAAAATCATCGGGCGGAGACTCTATCTCAATACCAACCGACAACAGATACTTTTCACCATCAATCGAGCAAATTGCAAATCGCGAGCTCAAACCGACCGATAGCAGAGAGTTGGTTACAATCTCCACATCCTTCAGCCACCGCTTCCCCTCAGCATCCGTCGCGATCGCTCGCTTCACGTCGATTAGCTCTTGCGAAAGGACACCACGCGCAACATCAGCCAAGCGGGAAAAAAGCTTAGCGTTAGCCTCGATCATATTGCGTGCCATATACGCACCGTTCAGTACGCGCGCCAGCACGGAGTCAGATCAGAAACCTTAAAATCCTCCTCAATTAAAACCTGAAATCCCTTCAGAAAAAATTCGCGCTCCATATCGCCTACCGACAACCCGGTTCGCCCTCGAGCAATCGCCTCATTCAGCGTTTGAAACCCAAGAAACTCCTCTAGCTGCCCTGAATTCATCTTCGACAACTTGGCAACCAATCGATTTACGCCTTTGGAGATGCGATCGAGGCGCTTCTCTTGCTCATCTGACGACCGACTAATTCCGGGGCGCCCAAACACTTCCGTTGCAATTGCAGTAATCAGTCCGACACAGGCAGGCTGACTTGCAAACAAGTCCTTCCCACCGACAAACCGTGAATCATTCTTCTCGGTGTCACGCCCCTTACCAGCGCCCTTCTCAGACGCTCGCGCCTTTTTAAACTTATCAAACGAAAAATCCAACTTAGCCAGATTATCTAGCGCAACGCAAAAATGCTTGGTAAATCTCTTATCCGACGCAGCCTCCATAAAATCGAGCCGCGTAAATTCATCTGCAAGCCGCTCCCTAATATCGATTTTTTCTTTTCTAGCGCCAAATACCAAGAAAAGCTCAACAACCTCATTTGCCTGAAATTGGCCACCCTTCGATCGCCGCCTTCCATCTGCCGTTTGCAGGACTTCAAGGTTCGGCACTGCCGCCTTTATTTCAAGAATAAGTGACCGAAATACGACTTCGATTTGATTTCGAAGATTCCACGGAACTTGGCCAGTGTTGAGGACAAGCATTCGATAAATCAAGCTATTGGTAGAGTCCGAAACCCAAAACTCGACGCGCATCTTTCGGGTATCCACTGCGCTTGACATCGCAGCAGCTTCCCGTAGCGCAGTGGTCCTTTGCATACCATCGATGATCGAGATTCTCTCCGACTCCAGACCGTGGATTAGAGTCCGAAGATCCTTATCCCCGAGCGCTGCGACGGTCGCAAATTTTTTGGCATCTAGTACAACACCAACGACAACAGGTGGAAGCACCGCACCTTGCACAATGTCCTCAACCATCCGCCGTCTGATACGAATGGCGGACGTGGTACGCAGTTTCTCTCGCTGGCCCTCAACCCCACCGCGGCTGCTGTATGCCGCATCGACCATTTGAAGATAGTCTTTCGTCGCCATCGACGTAATGATGGAGTGACAGTCAACACGCTCGTCGTGCAGTCTATCCAGCGTAGGCTCAGCACGTGGTTGAGACGATCGCACGCGCGTCACGCTCTTTTTAGCCGGAGTTGCGCGCGGAGCTGTCGCTTCAGCCACCTTTCTAGCTGCGGTTTTTCTTGTAGCCATCACTGCTCTCTTGTGGTTGCCGCACGCGTCGAACTGGTCTGATGTTCGCGGCGTGTCGATGTGGACTATGTATTCGGGTTTCCGGACGTGGCAATAAACGTCTCGACCGTGTAAAGACGCCCCGTGGACAGGAATTCTACCCAAAGAAGTCGCGGCGCAACCCATGTTCGCACCTCCGCGCACGCCCGCGCTTCCGCTTTAAATTCACGGGGGGGCAAATGTTGGGCGCAACGCGCCGCAAGGTAGTGGGTCGCGAACGTCGCATTGGTCAAGCCCCCGCGCGCGGGCGGACAGGCGGGCGCGGGATTTCTTTGCGCGTAGCGTGCCAGACGGTTGTGCGGCTTCCAAATGTTCGAACGAAAGCCATGGACTCAGACGCCTCTCTCCAATATTGTCTCCAAGAAAATGTGTACTTTGGAGATAGACTTGGAGATAGCCGCAGCCTTACCAGACAAGGCTCACAAGCCGAAACGATTGCCTATCTCCAAATCTCCAGATATTTTTTGTTCTGGCGGCACGGCAATGTTCCGCACAGCGCCGGCCTTCGACTGATCGGGCCTACGCCGATATGGCTGTTGGTATTTTTGTTGGTATTTGTGGAGCACACTCGCCCAAACGGCTCATGCAGCATAGCGATATGAATTCTGTCGGGGGACCAGCGATACCCCATCCCAGCCTTACGCGACAAATCTCTTCACCGAGTTTGGCGTAAATTTGGCGTAGCAGCGATTGCTTCCACTCACCTCCTGTTCCACGAAGCCAAAAGGGTGACCCCTCCGGGTATCGTATGATGTATATCGATCGGAATCGGAGAGCATGTCGCATGGCGTCAGTGACTATCGATATAGGGTCTGGGAAGCGAGCCACGTTGTCTAACAACGGTGGAGTAAGTCGATCCGCGGAACAGCGGGCAGCCGTCTCAGAATTGATGCTCCATTGGCCGAAATACTCTGGACTACTGACAGGGGCCGTTGGCTATCTCCGAGACTTGGGACTAGCCGGGTCACTCTCCGGCGATCCCGTAGCCGCGCTCCGATCCGCCATAGAGGACGGGAGAGTGTCCGTATCAATCGATCGTCCGACGGCCCGTGGCGGGGCGGCTGGAGGTTCGCCCTAAACCCCGCCTTTCCCCAAGGCTAGTAGGCTCGCCAGCGTGCCGGCGTCGGCTGGACTACCGATAGATAAGCCACTACCTTCTTGGGCCACGCCTAGCGACGTGTCCGCTGGCGAACTGATGAGCTATCTGCAAAGCGTTGTCGGAATCGGCGGCGCTGGCGGTGCCGCTAAATTCGCAGGAGGTGCGAATTTCACTGACTCCGCCTCACTCAGTGACGCGTCTCCGTTCGATTATTCAGCGGACACCTTGGGCGACGCGGTTCAAGTAGCAGGAATCGACCGAGGCGATATGATGGCCTGCGACATCATCAAAGCCGAATGCAAGGGCTCAGTGCTCCGCGAGTTTCCGGGGCAGTATTTGAATTCGACGCTCAACGAGATTCAAGGCGACGCGAGCGACGGTATCAAAGAGGCGCGTAAGGCGCTCAAGTTGCTCAACGATAATCGATTCAAGAAATAGGTACCCGATATGACCACCAATACACTGTTTCATCTGCTCGACCGGCTCGACTCCGCGAAAATTCACTACACCCTGAGCCGCAATCGACCCGATACGGTCTTGGTCTCGGTTACCGTGGTTGGGATGCGAGTCGAAATAGACGTGTTCCGAGACGGGCATACGGAGGTTTGCATTTTTCGGGGTACGGAGGAGCCTACCGACGATGCCAATGCGCTGGACCAGATTATCGAGGCGAATCGAGACTGATTTTTATGGAGTTCTATTTCGCGCGCCTATCACTGACATACGGATAGCGCCGAATCTAATCGCCGAAGGGCGGTCAGATATCAAAAAAATCAGGAGCACAACCCTTTGCGTGACGTCCGGTCGATAGGCACCGACGCCGACCCGCTCCAGGTCGACGCATTGCGGCCATGCAGCCGCACGATCGCGAGGTCGGGTGACGTCACCTCCCACACCGAATGCACACGCTTCGTCACGCCTTCCGGCGCATCGACGACGACATGCACGATTCCGCGCGCGCGCTCCATTGCAAGCGTCGACGCACGGTGCTTGTCGTAGAACCAGCTCTCATGCCGAAACTCGAACGCAGTCAGCAGCGGTTGCATGCGCTCCGCACAGTGCTCGACGTGCGCGAGGGACTTCGGCGCCGCGGTCACCCAGTGAGGGAACTGGAACAGCACCGCCCCGAGCTTGCCCGCCTCGTATAGCGGGCGCAGTGCTTCGAAGAAGCGCGACCACAGTTCCTCAATGATCGACGGCGGCACATCCTTGTAGTACAGGTTCTTTTTTCCCGTGCTCGGAAGTTCGCCCTGCAGATCCTTCGGGAAGAACTTTGGCTCGGTCTGGTGGCCGGTGAAGAGTCGGAACGCCTTCATGTCGAAGACGAATCCCGGCGGCGTGCGTTCGACCCACAGCGCGCTGTTGCTGGCGCTCGGCATCGCGTAGTAAGACGAATCGACCTCGACCACCGGGAAAACGCTTGCGTAGTAGCGCAGGCGCGCCTCGGCGCTACTGCAACCGGGAGGATAAAAGGCACGCGACTCGATCAGCGTCTTGTTGGTCCACGAAGCCGTACCCACGAGAATCGACATGGCCGTCGCCCCCCGTATCGGATCTTGACTGCCGTAGCTTATCGCGAAATATACTGGCTACACGGAAAGGCCGTCGTGCTGTAGGGCATGTTCGGGGACGGGTCCAGCTCTATGCTCCCGGATTCACCAGCCCCCTTGCGCAACAACAACCGTAAACTCCACCCCCGACTCAAAATCCAACGTCGTGGTCGAAAACCGCGGATCCTCGTCGAGGTAGTGCTTATACGGTCGAACGGCGTCCTCGGCCGTGTACATGTTGTCGGCCAGCACGACCGATCCCGGTCGCAGCAGGCGCTCGATCTGCTTGAACAGCTTCAGATAGGCGTCGGCCCAGACGTCGATAAACACCATGTCGACAGTCCCGTCCAGTTCGGCAACCGTGTCGAATACGTCGCCCTCCCGCAACTCGACATAGGCGTCCAGGCCGGCTGCTTCGACGTGAGCCCGCAAACGCTCGCACTTGAGCGCATCGCCTTCGGTCGCGATGACGACGCCACGGCCGAACGTACGCAGCGCGTCGGCGAAATACAAAGTCGACACGCCGCAGGAACTGCCGAGTTCGAGGATTCTGGTCGGCCGTTGCGCCAGCACCATGTTGCGCAGGAACCTTCCCGTTTCCGCCGATACGGCCAACGATAAAGCACTGCCTGCCGATGACTCGAAATCTTCGGTGAACAAGCCGAACGTTTCGAGAAAACGCCCTCGCAGCCGAGGGGCGAGTGTTTCGTATTCGTCGACGAGCGTCGGAAACGCCTCGTTCGGCCCTTGGAACTGCGCTCGAGCGCGGGCAATGATTTCGCTCCGGCTTTCTTCATGAAGCCGTTGCAGAAGAACATGAGTAGGTGAAGTCAAGTGGGTTCCCTGATGAGGTTGATCACTGGGACGGCGTATCCAGCGATCGCCGATCCGCCGCCAGGCTCCCGAGCCGCCGTTCCACCATCGGCGCGAACGGACGACGCTATGCCCGTCGCGCAAGCGTGATTGCGTGCTCAGGACACGCTGTCACGCAACGCCCGCAGGACCGGCACGCGTCCGCATTCGGCGTATACGCGACTTTCATCCCATGCACGCGCAGCTTCAACCGATGCATCAAACCAAGATCGAGATAATCGGCCTGATCGATGCGACGGATCTCGAACACGTCTTCAGGGCAAACGGTCACGCAATCCCCCTTCCCTTCGCAACGTTTCAGATTGACGACCGGCGCAATCACGCCCGCCTTCTGCTTGCAGTCGACTGTTGATTTCTCGCGCATGTTCACTCCTCGGTAGGCCGCTTGCCGCGCGATCGCCATGCGGCCCGGAATTGCTCGCGTTCTTCGGGCGTCATGGCTTCCCACTTCCGCCAGTGACGCCGGCCGTGCCAGCCGCGGTGTCCGCGGAATCCGCCGAACAGGATGCGGCTCAATACAAGTAGCCCCAGCGCATGGGCGAAATCAATCGTCCGGGCACCGACGAATAACCCCGGCATCACCGAGTTCCACAGCATCATGACGACCCACCCGAGCACGCCGATGGCGACCACCACGAGCAGCGCCTTGCCCGCACATCTGATTCGAAAATTCATCCGTCGACTCCTCTAGATATCCAGTTCGTCATAAATCGGTTGCAGTCGCGCACGCAGATGCAGAACCGCATATCGTTTGCGCGCGAGCAGCGTATTGAGCGTGACGCCGCTTTCCGCGGCCATCTCCTTGAAGGACCGCCCTTCCAGTTCGTGCGCGATAAAAACCTCGCGTTGATTCGCCGGCAGTTCGTCGAGCGCATCCTGCAACGCCTTGAGCAACAGCGTGCGAGCGTAGAGCGCTTCAGGACCAGCATCGTGCGACGGTAGCGCGAGATCCAGGCGATACTCGCTGTCCGCGTCGTCGTCGGCATCGAGCAGATCGGCCAGCGGCTGCTCCTTCCTCTTGCGAAAACGATCGATGATGCGATTACGCGCGGTACGGAACAGCCACGCGCTCGCCTGTTCGATTGGCGCCGGAAGCCGATAAGCCTGCACGAATTCGTGAAGCACATCCTGCAGAACGTCCTCGGCATCGTCCGGGTCGCGAATCCGACGCCGAATGAAATTCCCTAGCCTCGTTCGTTCACGCATCACTGTCGCGGTGATGTCGCGGTCTGGGTCGGTCATCGTTTGCGAAGTGGGTGGCGGTTCCATGCGTCTGAAGACGTTTCAGGCGCGCGAATATTGTGGCGAATGTGGAAAATTTCCGGCTATACGCGTCGGCTTCACTGCGTTGCAGTGGCTTCAAGGAACAGGCCCGATATGGCACCGGGACTGCCGCCGCACGAATCGATTGACTCTAAGCCTCAACCCGAAGTACACTTCGCGCCGCGGGGTGGAGCAGTCTGGCAGCTCGTCGGGCTCATAACCCGAAGGTCGTAGGTTCAAATCCTACCCCCGCAACCAAATGCCGAAGCCCGCTTTGCGAAAGCAAGCGGGCTTTTTGCTGTCTGGGGGATATTGCCGCGCATGCGGCGCAGCACACGAAGATGGGTAGTCGACCGTTCACCGCGACGTGCGACACGCGATCGCACCTCGTCCATTCTCCGAGGACATGCAGCGAACATTGCGTAGAATTCCGAACCTTCTTCGGTTCAGCACACGGACTTCTCGAATGATTCGAACGATCGCGGCGCTCGCCGCGCTTTCAGCGATAACCGCCACGGCCAACGCCGCCGACACCGGCACGGCGCCTGCCAAGCAACGCTACGTCAGCCCGGGCATCGCCAACGTCACTGCCTCGGCAGCCCCTCGCCCGGAAAGCACCTCTCCCGACGCGCGGTGCCGGGAACTGGCCGCCGGCATCGATGCGCTCACGCACTCGCCCGACCGCGGCCACCGAGTCGTGCGCGGCATGGGCCCGGACGGCAAGCCGCGCAACGAACTGCACGCGTACGACAAACGGGCCGACCTGGAAGCCGAGCACGTGCGCCTCGGCTGCCAATAACGAACCACGACGAACAACGAGCGCGCCGTTACCCGGCCTACTCACGCCGGGCATCGGTCTTTACGCGTTCGCGCCGCCGTCGATCGTCAACCCGGTCCCATTGATCGACCGCCCTTCCGGCCCGACGACGAACGCCACGAGCGCAGCCACGTCGTCGGCCTTGCCGTACTGCTGAATCGCCATCCGCGAACGTTGCGCATCGGCATGCTCGCCATCGGCGGGGTTCATATCGGTATCGGTGGAACCCGGATGCACGATGTTGACCGTGATGCCGCGCGAGCCGAGATCGCGCGCGAGCCCCTGCGTCCAGCCGATCAGTGCGGCCTTGCTCGCCGCATAGAGGCTCATCCCCGCATCGGGCACGCGTGTCGCGAGGCAACTGCCGGTCGACACGATGCGCCCGCCTTCCCCGAGATGCCGCGCCGCCGCCTGCGACGCGACGATCACCGCGCGCACGTTCACGTTCAGCGTCGCGTCGATATCGTCGAGCGTGAGGTCGTCCAGCGCGCCGGCCCGGAAAATCCCCGCGTTGTTGACGAGAATGTCCAGGCCGCCGAACGCTTCCGCGGCACGATCGACCGCGTTGCGCACGGCCACCGGATCCGCGCTGTCGGCCTGGATCGCGATGGCGCGACGGCCCAACGCCTCGATGCCGGCGACGACGGCCTGCGCCCGCTCGGCCGATTTTTCATACGTGATCGCCACGTCCGCGCCGTCAGCCGCCAGCCGTTTCGCGATCGCCGCGCCGATGCCGCGGCTGCCGCCCGTGATGAGTGCACGCTTGCCCTGAAGTCGATTCATGTCGGTTCCTTTCCTCATTTATGTAACAACCGACACAGAATGTGGGAAGTTGCGCCGCACAGTCAATTGATTTATTTTATCGATCGATACAGATATCGACGAAGGAACGGACGCAATGGCTGAACGAGGCCGACCGAGAAGCTTCGACAAGGAAGCGGCGCTGGATCGCGCGATGGAGGTGTTCTGGCGTCTCGGCTACGAAGGCGCGTCGATGACGGACCTGACGGCCGCGATGGGCATCGCGTCGCCGAGCCTGTATGCGGCCTTCGGCAGCAAGGAAGCGTTGTTCCGGCAAGCGCTCGAGCATTACCGCGCAACCGAGGGGCGAGAAATCTGGGGCGGTGTCGAACGGGCGGCCAGCGCGCGCGACGCCGTGCAGAGTTACCTGATGGATACCGCACGCGTGTTCACGCGGCGCTCGAAGCCGGCCGGCTGCCTGATCGTGCTGTCGGCGCTGCATCCGGCCGAACGTTCCGATATGGTCCGGCAAACGTTGATCGCGATGCGCGAGGGCACGGTCGACGCGCTGCGGGAACGCCTCGTGCAAGGCGTCGCGGCAGGCGAAATATCAACGCACGCGAACCTCGACGCGATCGCGCGCTACTACGTGACGGTCCAGCAGGGCATGTCGATCCAGGCGCGCGACGGCGCGAGCCGCCGCGATCTGGAGGCCGTCGCACAGGCCGCGCTGGCCGCATGGCCGGCGCTCGTCGGCACGAGCAGCGCGGCCGGTGTATAGGTAGCGGCAGGACACCGCCGAAAGGAAAGATTACTGCTTCGCCGCTTGCTGCACGTCTTTCGACGCATGCCACACGCGATAGCGCACGTCGAAACCGTCCGGTACATAGACGACGAGCGGCAGGCGGCTGTTGTAGCGCAGCAGTTGACCGTCACTGCGCACCTGCACGAACCGTTGCTGCGGCGCCTGGCCCGGGCACGCCATCAGTGTCGACGCCGGCCCCTTCACGTCGGTGAGCCGGTAGTACGTATAGCCCCAGCCCTTCACGTCCTCGGCAGTCAGCTCGCCGCCGAACCACTGCTGGTTGCAATCGGTCTGCAGCGTCTTGCCGATCATCAGCTCGACGCGCGCATCACCCTCGTTCTCGAGCGCGGGCAACGCGATCACGACGCGCTGCTGGCCGGTCGCCGCCTGCGGAAACATCTTGATCGACTCGGCCGACACGGCGGGCGCGGAGGCCGGCGCGGCCGCGCATGCGGCGGCGGTTGTCACGCAGAAGGCGGCCAGCGCGGCCCGGATCGCGAATTTCATTGATGTGCTCCTGAAAAACAAATGAGCCTCCGATGCTAACACTTTCGTCACACGACCTTACGAGGCTGTAATTTGGCGACACAATTGCAAACAGCCGGCAATCCCCGGGCGCGGTACTTATAGCGGAACCAACGGAGAACATCATGCTGAAGCTCATTGCTGCCGCCGGCGTCGCCACCCTGCTGGCCGGCTGCGTCGTCGCCCCGGACGCCGGATACGGCTACGGGCAGCCTTACTATTCCGATCCCGGCTATGCGTACGCGCCGTCCCCCGTGTACGGCACGGTCAATATCTGGGGCGGTGGCGGCGGACGCGACTGGGATCGCGGCCGCCGCGACTACCATCGCTGGGACGGCGATCGCGGTGATCGCGGCAACCGCGGCAACGGCTGGGGCCGCGGCGGCGGACACCGCGGCGACTGGAACGAAGGCGGCGGTGGCGGCGGTCATCGCCACTGACGCGCAATTGCAACCGTTTGTATCCGCGCACGGCGCGCCGAAGGCCGGCGGCGCCTCGCTCCGGCCAACGAACCGGCCGCACAAAAAGACAAAGGCCCTCGCATCGAGCGAGGGCCTTTCGTCGTCCGGCCCGGCGAAGCGAGCATCGACGGGTAACGGCCAACCGGCCCGAAACCCGCGCGCGCTCACCAGCCGGCAGGCCGCGCGTAGCCGCCCTGCACCGGCGCCCCGCACACGTACGCGCGCTGGTAACGGTCGTAGCAATAGTTCGGGCCGTCGTCCTGGTACTGCGCCTGCTGATAGGTCGGGTAGGCAGGCTGCTGGTACGCGGGCGCCTGGTAGTACGTCGGCGGCTGATAGGCCGGCGCCTGGTACGCGGGCGCCTGATACGCGACGGGCGGATTCATCGCGGACGTCACGATCGCGCCGAGCACCGCGCCGCCGATCAATGCGCCGATGACGGCGCCGCCATCGCGGCCGTGCGCGGACGCCGGGCCCGCGACCGCGAGCGAACCGGCAAGGACACACACTGCGGCAATCTTTTTCATGATGGACTCCCACGCGAAGTGGTACTGGATGCGATGCATTGTGGCGGGACGCGGCCGTAATAGATGCAGCAAGTGGTAACGCGCGATTACCGGTATCGCTCGCGCCGAAACGCGTCGTCGCCGTGCTACGATTTTCGGCAGACAGGAGACGCCTTCATGCAGCCCGAAACCGCCCGCCGTTTCGATACCGAATTCGCACCGCGCATCGCGCAGGCGATCGCCGCATTCTTCGCCGATCACGTTCAGACCGACGTCGTCCCCTATGGCGGGCACGGGCACCCGACGCGCGTGCAGATCCGCAGCGCGCCGCACGAGCACGTGAGCGGCTTCGTGTATCCGCTGAACCTGGAACTGACCTGGGACACCGACGAAATCGAGCGGCTGATGGAGCCGGACGGCCCGCAGCGCTTCGAGCACTATCTCGCCGCGTTGCCGAAAAAGCTGAGCGCATGGCAAAGCGCACGCGACATCGATCTCGCGTCGCGCACGCAGGGCGACCCGCTCGTGCGGCTCGGCGGTCTCGACTTCGAAGGCTGAATGCGCGCGCCAGCAGGCCCCCGCGCGACCTGGCGTCGCGCGATGCGGCCCGGTGATACACTCGACCGGCCCCGTTCCGGCGCAGCCGCGCCGGCCGGGCCGTTCATCGCCGCCGCCCCTGCACATGGTTGCGCACGCAACCGGCCCGCGGGCGCGCGGACAACCACGCTCTCGCTCCCGTCATGAACGCCGATACCGGCCTGCCGCTTCCGCAACGCTACTGGGCGATCGTCTGCGTCGCCCTGGGCATCACGCTCGCCGTGCTCGACGGCGCCATCGCGAACGTCGCATTGCCGACCATCGCGCGCGACCTGCACGCGTCCGACGCCGCGTCGATCTGGATCGTCAACGCGTACCAGCTCGCGGTCACGATCACGCTGCTGCCGCTCGCGTCGCTCGGCGAACGCATCGGCTATCGCCGCGTCTACATCGCCGGCCTCGCGTTGTTCACCGCGGCATCGCTGGGCTGCGCGCTCGCCGGCTCGCTGCCGATGCTGGCGGTGATGCGCGTGATCCAGGGGTTCGGCGCGGCCGGCATCATGAGCGTCAACGCGGCGCTCGTGCGAATGATCTACCCGTCGTCGATGCTGGGGCGCGGGTTGTCGCTCAACGCGATGGTGGTCGCGCTGTCGTCGGCGATCGGGCCGACGGTCGCGTCCGCGATCCTGTCGTTCGCGTCGTGGCCGTGGCTGTTCGCGGTCAACGTGCCGATCGGCATCGCGGCCGTGCTCGGCAGCGTGCGCGCGCTGCCGGCCAACCCGCTGCACGACGCGCCGTACGACTTCGCGAGCGCGCTGATGAACGCCTGCGTGTTCGGCCTCTTGATCACGGCCGTCGACGGGCTCGGTCACGGCGAAAGTCATGCGTACGTCGCGGCCGAACTGGCCGTCGCATTCGTGGTCGGCTACTTCTTCGTGAAGCGCCAGTTGTCGCAGCCCGCGCCGCTGCTGCCGGTCGACCTGATGCGCATCCCGATGTTCGCGCTGTCGGTCTACACGTCGACGGCGTCGTTCACGTCGCAGATGCTCGCGTTCGTCGCGCTGCCGTTCTGGCTGCAGAATTCACTCGGTTTCTCGCAGGTCGAGACGGGCCTCTACATGACGCCGTGGCCGCTCGTGATCGTGTTCGCCGCGCCGCTCGCGGGCGTGCTGTCGGACCGCTATTCGGCCGGCATCCTCGGCGGGATCGGGCTGGCGCTGTTCGCCGCCGGCTTGCTGTCGCTCGCGACGATCGGCGCGCACCCGGGCACGGTCGACATCGTGTGGCGGATGGCGCTGTGCGGCGCGGGCTTCGGGCTGTTCCAGTCGCCGAACAACCGCGCGATGCTGTCGTCGGCGCCGCGCGAGCGCAGCGGCGGCGCCGGCGGCATGCTGAGCACCGCGCGCCTGACCGGTCAGACGCTCGGCGCCGCGCTGGTCGCGCTGATTTTCGGGCTCGCGCCCGACCGCGGACCGACGATCGCACTCTATGTCGCCACGGTGTTCGCGGCGGTGGCCGCGGTCGTCAGCCTGCTGCGCATCGCGTCGCCGCGGCCGGACACGGCGGCCTGACACCGTCGTGCGCCGCACCCGCGTCGGGCGTCATGCGGCGTCGAGCGCGTCCATCACGAAGCGCACGCGCGCCTTCACGCTCACGCGCGGCAACTCGATCAACCGATAGCCATACGACGTATAGCACTCGACCATCGCGTCATGGGTGCGCACCGCTTCCGCGAAATCCTGCCGACGCTCGGCGTCCTGCGCATAGATGTCGGGCCAAGGCGGCGCGATGAACACGCGCCGGTGATAGCGGAAACGCCGCGCCGCGGCTTCCGCGTGCGCGGGTACCGCCAATCCGGTCAGCTTCAGATAGCCGATCACGTCCGGCACGCCGCGGTCGAAGAACACCGGCCCGCGCGCCTGCCGCGCGAGATGGTAGGACCGCATCTCCCAGCCCAGCATCAACTCGGCGAACGCTGCCGGGTCGCGCCACGGCAGTGCTGGACCGTCGACGGCCATCTGGTCGCGGATCACGCCGCGTCCGGCTTCCTGCGAGCGTGCGAACCCGGCGCGCTCGAGCGCATCGAGCAACGTGCTCTTGCCCGAACCGGGGCCGCCCGTCACGACGAAGAAACGGCCGGCCGTATCGCCTGCCGTTTCTTCGTCGCTGCCGGCGCCCGGCGCGCACTCACGCATGCGCGACCCGCCGGCCCGCGCGCTGCGTGACCGACGCCGCCGCGGCGACACTGCGCAAGTCGGCGACGAACGTGTCGCGCCACACCGACAGGTCGTTCTCGCGCAACCGCGCGAGATTCTCCTCATGACGCGCCTGCCGCTCCGCGAGCGGCATCGATAGCGCACGTTCGAGCGCCTCGGCCATCTGCGACAGGTCGTACGGATTGACGAGCAGCGCGCCGGTCAGCTCGGCTGCCGCGCCCGCGAACTCCGACAGCACGAGCACGCCCGGATCGGCCGGATCCTGCGACGCGACGTATTCCTTCGCGACGAGATTCATCCCGTCGCGCAACGGCGTCACGTAGCCGACCTGCGACATCCGGAAGAACGCCATCAGCAGGTTGCGCTCGTACTTCCGGTTCAGGTACTGGATCGGCGTCCAGTCGAGTTGCGAGAAGCGGCCGTTGATGCGGCCGGCCTCGCCTTCGAGCGTTTCGCGGATCTGCTGGTAGGTCTGCACGTCGGAACGCGTCGGCGGCGCGATCTGCAGCAGCGACACGCGCCCCTGCCAGCCCGGCGCATTCGCGAGCATCCGTTCGAACGACTGGAAGCGCTCGACGAGCCCCTTCGAGTAATCGAGGCGGTCGACGCTCATCACCAGCTTGCGGTCGCCGAGCGCCTCGCGCAGCATCTTCACCGGCTTGCGCGTGCCGTACTGGACGGCCGCCTGCGCGATCGCGTCGGGATGCACGCCGATCGGATAGGCCGCGACCTTCACGACGCGGCCGTGCGCGTGCAGCATCCCGTCCTCGCTCGCCGCGCCGATGCCGCGCCGCTCGATGTAGTCGGTGAACGCCTGTTTGTCGGCGTCGGTCTGGAAGCCCGCGACGTCGTACGCGCACATGAACTTCACAAGTTCCTCGTGCGGCGGCACGAGGCGCAGCATGTCGGGCGACGGAAACGGGATGTGCAGGAAGAAGCCGATCGGGTTCTTCACGCCGAGCTCGCGCAGGCAGTGCGCGAACGGCAGCAGGTGGTAGTCGTGCACCCAGATCAAGTCGTCCGGACGCAGCAGCGCGGCGAGCTGCTTCGCGAGCATCGCGTTCACGCGCAGATAACCGGCGTACTCCTGCCGATCGAAGCGTGCGAGATCGCCGCGGTAATGGAACACCGGCCACAGCGTCGCGTTCGAGAAGCCGCGGTAGTACTGGTCGTAGTCGCGCCGGGTCAGTCCAACCGTCGCATACGTCACGTTGCCGTCCCGCTGGATCGCGGGCTCGGCATCCGGCGCCCCGACGATCTCGCCGTTCCAGCCGAACCAGACGCCGCCCGTTTCCTTCAGCGCGTCCATCACGCCGACGGCCAGGCCGCCCGCGCTTGGGCGCGTGTCCTCGCCGGCGGCGACACGATTCGATACCACGATCAATCTGCTCATGCGACTTCCCCTCCTCGATTCGATTGGCTGGCGCGCGACGCACGCCAAAGCAGGCGCGGCGGCCCGAAGGCGGCCGCGCGGCGACTCAGTTCCGAGAATTGCAATGAAATACGGCGATGGAATGCGGCGACGACCGTATCAAGCGTCCTGCTCCTGACCGAGGTCGCGTTGATAGTCGAGCCCTTCCGGGCGAGCACCGCCCTGGTTGTGATCGCCGTCCGACGGTGTCTCGTCCGGCGCGCCCGCAGGCGGTGCCGAAGGCGCGTCGGTCCGCGGACGCGGCGGCACTTCCGGATGGTCGGCCGCCGCGACGGGGGGCCGGGGTGACAACCGTTTCGAACGGCGCATGGTTGGGTGTCTCATATGCGGCGCGGCTCGAGGCCGTCGTAGAAACATTCCATAGCAAAATAGTCTAGGTCGCTTGATCGCATCCGAAGGTAACAATTACCTTCAATTTGTAACGTTTCGACCCCTCGCCGATCATCTATCCGACAATAACGCCGCCCGCGCGCACGCGGCGCGCCGCACGGCGATTTGTCAAAGCTTTGCAGTTTTCCTATGACAATTGCGAAACAATGACGCGGCATCAGGGCGTGCACGCGCCGCCGCTCACCCAGACAGGACTTGCACTCAGGGATGAACATTCGTTTCGAATCGCCGCGCCGGGCCACGCCGGCGCGCGTCGTGCTGGCCGTGATCGCCACGGCCGCACTGCTGTCCGGCTGCAATTCGCTGTACAGCGAAGGCGCGACGGCCGGCGCCGGTATCGCGGGCGCCGCGATCGCCTCCAAGGTCACCAACAACGCCGCCGTCGCGACGGGCATCGGCCTCGGCGCCGTCGCCGGCGCGCGCGCCGGCGTCCAGTACTCGCAACGCGTCGCGCACCGCTACACGCAGGAGCAGATCGCGAAGGCGGCCGGGCCGCTCGACGTCGGCGGCGTCGCGCCGTGGTCGACGCACCATTCGTTCCCGATCGAGGACGACGAGCAGGGCCGCGTGACGGTCAGCCGGATGATCAGCGTCGGTCCGCTCGACTGCAAGGAAATCGTGTTCGCGGTCGATACGCCGGCGAAGGCCGACAAGGCCGCGCAATCGGCGTTCTACGTCGCCACGATCTGCCGCGACGGGCCCGTGTGGAAATGGGCATCGGCGGAACCGGCGACCGAACGCTGGGGCGCGCTGCAATGAGCGTCGCGATCCGTATCGCGGCGATCGGCGCGCTGTGCGCGGCGACGGTCGCGCTGTCGGGCTGCGGGTCGGTCGGCGCCGCCAGCGGCGCGCTGGCCGGCGCGGCGACCGGCCTCGTCACCGCGAACCCGGCGGTCGGCGTCGGCGTCGGCATTGCCGTGCAGGCCGCCACCGACGAAGCCGTCAACCGCACGATGAAGCAACTCCATCAGAATCAGCAGGACGCGATCGCAAAGACGGCCGGCAGTCTCGCCGTCGGCGAAGTGAAGCCGTGGAAGGTGAAGAACACGCTGCCGCTCGAAAACGGCGAAGGCGAAGTGCGCGTCACGCGCGCGTACTCGTCGGCGCTCGCGCTGTGCAAGGAATTCGCGTTCTCGGTGAAGGACGGCGACAAGGCCGACTGGTATTTCGCGAATGCGTGCCAGCAAGGCACGCACTGGAAATGGGCGTCGGCGGAGCCGGCCGTTGATCGCTGGGGGAATTTGCAGTAATCGCGCGATGCGCCGCGCGTCATCGTGCGCGGCGCCCGTGGCGCTCTGCGTGCTCGCGACCTGCCGTGGTTACAGACGCGCGCGAAGCTGCGCCACCCTTTCCTTGATCTTCGCGGACAGCGCATCGTCCGGGTTGTAAGTCAGGCATCGCTCGAGATCGGCGATCGACGCATTGATATCGCCCAGCGTCTCGTATGCCCTGGCGCGATTGAAATAGACGAAAGGCTGGTCGGGATTGAGCTTCAGCGCCTTGTCGAAGTAATCGAGCGACTTCTGGTAGGCGCCGCCTTCGAGGTAAATCGTCGCGAGCGTGCAATACGCCGATGGGTCCGTGTACCCCAGCTCGATGGCCCGGTTCAGATCGTTCAGCGCGAGATCCGTCTTCTTGATCATCGCGAAGGTCGTGCCGCGATCCGCATACGTCGCCGCGTCTTCCGGCGCCACTTTCAGGATGCCGCCGTACAGTCCAAGCGCATCCTCGATGCGGCCCTGCGACACGAATCCGCGTGCCCGCATGCGCATCGGTGAAAAATCGGGATTCTTATCGATCATTCAATTTAACCATAGAAAATTTCGTGCGAACCTGGGTATACCGACCATCCAACATGCTTATCCGCCGGGCGATCAAATCGATGCGCCCGTACGTTGATTAAACGCGGCCCGCATGACGTCTGGGCTGATCATCTCCATGCGGCTCAACTCGGCAAGGACCGCCGCGAGAATGGCATCGACCCCAGGATCCACAGCTCTCATCTGCTTCAACAAAGAAGGCTGGAAGGCCTCATCCTCATTAATGCCCGACTCCCCGGTCTGGCGCCGCGCACGATACAGCACGCCGACCCAATAGCGAATGCGCTCGAGTGGACTCCACCCAGCATAAGTACTTGGAAACTTCGCTTTTTCGATTGCTTGCCGAACGACGGTCTCGACTTCAGCAAGAAACCGCATGAAGAACATCTGCTCCCCAACTGCAAGCTTCGACGACGTAATTGGATCGTATGCCGTATACGTCTCATAGCGAACGTCGGTATGGACCCCAAGTCTATTGCCTACTTTGACTCGGATCCCGTCCCGCAGAACAATCTCCCGCTCCGCAGGAAATCGCGCTTCACGCTCGCTGCGTGACAGAAAACGCCCCAATTTTGACGAATATTCGACCTCATGCTGACTGCCGATTTTCGAGTCGGAATACCAAACGACGATCGTTTGAGACTCTGCATTCTCGAACGCCTTCAAAAAAATGGCCTCGGGAATCAACACTCTCAATGCTGAAGGTAGCGAGGAGTAAGGTAGTCTGTCCCGCTTCAACATCACAATTGCTCCAAAATAACTCGTCCGAATTCATCCACCCCTACCACCTCAAACTTCACACCTGGAGGTATCACCGTTTCTGATGAATAAACCGGCTTCCCGATCAGACCGTGGTAATTTACTCCGAACGCAAGATCCGAAATATCTTTCGCCTTATCTGTATAAATAACAACATTCCGGTCGCCAACTATCGATTGATCGATCCCCGATATCAGTTGCTGACGGGCGGGCGCGCTCGCGCGCCGATTGAAGCACACCGCACCGATCCGGCATTAAACGCGCGTTGAAGGGGGAGGACGGCGGCGAAAGTGAACGAAGCGTGAGCGCCGAAGCGTGAAACCGGGCGCGACATCCTCGGCGAACGCCATCCGCGGCGCTTCCGGCAGGAGCACGATCCGCCAGGCGGGTGTCCATGGGGACCGGCGCCCATTGCGAACGCCAGGGCGGGCCACGGGCCCTTGGCCCGCAGCGGCCGAATCAACCCGCTTGGGGGCATCCGGGCGACTCCAGCGGGACGTGCAGGAATCGCCCTGTCAACATCAGGACTCGACGTCCTCGAGGCTGAAGATCTCGGTCTGGTCGTTGTACGAGAAGATCTCGCCGTAACGGCCCCAGTCGATCACCGCGTCGAGCGTTTCCTCGGCCGCGCCGTCCGACAGGAAATCCTCGAGCTCCTGCTCGAAGCGCACGCGCGGCGCGCGATGGCCCGGGCGCTCGTTCAGCACCTTCTTGATCCGCGCGGCGAGCGGCACGTGCTTCAGCAGGTGATCCGCGAACATCAGCTTGCGCTCCTGCGTGCCGAATTCCGCGAACACGCGCCCCGGCGGCGTCAGGAACACGTCGCCTTCGCGCACGTCCGCGAAGCCGAGGTACTGCAGCACTTCCGCGATCGGGAACAGGTCGTCGACTTCCAGATGCAGCGTGCGTGCGATTTCCGGCATGTCCGCGCGGCCGTGGTACGGCGCCATCGCGAGCGTCTCGATCAGGCCGGCCATCAGGTTGGTCGACACCTGCGGCAGCCAGCTGCCGAGCTCGAGCCCCTTCTTCGTCGCCTCGCCGGTCTGCCGCGCGGTCATCTTCGCGTAGATGTCGTCGACGAGCTTGCGGAACGCCGGGTCCAGACGATTGCGCGGGTGCTTGAACGGCACCTTGATCTCGGCGATCACGCGGCCGGGGTTCGACGACAGCACGAGGATCCGGTCGCACATGAACACCGCTTCCTCGATGTTGTGCGTGACGATCAGCACCGACTTGATCGGCATGCGGCCCTGCGTCCACAGGTCCAGCAAATCGGTACGCAGCGTCTCGGCCGTCAGCACGTCGAGCGCGGAGAACGGCTCGTCCATCAGCAGAATGGTCGGATCGACGACGAGCGCGCGCGCGAAACCGACGCGCTGGCGCATCCCGCCCGACAGCTCGCGCGGATACGCGTTCTCGAAGCCGTCGAGACCGATCAGGTCGATCGCGGCGAGCGCACGCTCGCGCCGCTCGCGCGCGCCGACGCCGAGCGCTTCCAGCCCGGCCTCCACGTTCTGCAGCACGGTGAGCCACGGGAACAGCGCGAAGGTCTGGAACACCATCGCGACGCCTTCGGCCGGGCCGCGCAGCGGCTTGCCGAGATAGGTCACTTCGCCGCCGGTCGGCTCGATCAGCCCGGCGATGATCCGCAGCAGCGTCGACTTGCCCGAGCCCGAGCGGCCGAGCAGGCCGACAATCTCGCCTTCGCGCAGCGACAGGTTCGCGTCGTCGAGCACGAGCAGCTCGCCCTGCGTCTTGTTGAAGCCGCGGCAGACATGATCGACGCGCAGGATTTCTTCACCGAGGCGCGGCGGCTGGGACGTCTGGACGGGGGCGTTTACAGCATTCGGATTGTGCATCGCGTTTCGCTCTCAATCGGTCTCAGTCGAGCCGCAGCTTCGCTTCGGCGAAGGCATACAGCGGGCGCCACAGCAGGCGGTTGAACAGGGTGACGAACAGGGACATCACGGCGATGCCCAGGATGATCTTCGGGAAATCGCCGGCGGCGGTGGTCCGCGCGATGTAGGCGCCGAGGCCATGCGCCTCGATCCGGGTGCTGCCCCACTGTACGGCTTCCGACACGATGCTCGCGTTCCACGCGCCGCCCGAGGCGGTGATCGCGCCGGTCACGTAGTACGGGAAGATGCCGGGCAGGATCGCCTGACGCCACCACTGCCAGCCGCGGATGCGGAAGTTGGTCGCCGCTTCGCGATAGTCGTTCGGGTAGGACGTCGCGCCGGCGATCACGTTGAACAGGATATACCACTGCGTACCGAGCACGATCAGCGGCGACAGCCAGATGTCCGCATTCAGGTGGAAACGCGCGATCACGATCACGAACACCGGGAACAGCAGGTTCGCGGGGAACGCGGCGAGGAACTGCGCGAGCGGCTGCAGCTTCTCGGCCAGCTTCGGACGCAGCCCGACCCACACGCCGATCGGCACCCAGATCAGCGACGCGATCGAGATCAGCACGACCACGCGCAGCAGCGTGATGAGCCCGAGCACGAGCACGTGGCCGACTTCGGCCATCGTCACGCCGGTCGCGACGAAGCTGACGACGCGCCACACGATATAGGCCGTGCCGAGCAGCACGAGCCCCGCCCACGCGATGTCGACCGTGCGCGACGCCTTCTTCTCGACGCGCGGCAGCGTAAAGCGCATCGCGCCCGACAGCGGCAGGCGCAGCGGGATCCGCGCGGCCTTCGCGAAGAACCAGCCGGCCGGCACGAGCAGCTGATGGATCAGCCGCGTGCGGCGCACGAGGTCGAGCAGCCACGATTGCGGCGCATCGCCCGACGCGGTGTTTTCCATCCGGAACTTGTCGGCCCACGCGATGAGCGGGCGGAACAGGAACTGGTCATACGCGAGGATCACGACCGTCATCGTCAGGATCACCCAGCCGATCGCGCCGAAATTCTTGTCCGCGATCGCCTGCGCGAGATACGCGCCGATGCCCGGCAGCGTGATCGTCTGGTTGCCGACGGTGATCGCCTCCGACGCGACGACGAAGAACCAGCCGCCCGACATCGACATCATCATGTTCCAGATCAGGCCCGGCATCGAGAACGGCACCTCGAGCTTCCAGAAGCGCTGCCAGGACGTCAGGTGGAAGCCGCGCGACACCTCGTCCAGGTCGCGCGGCACCGTGCGCAGCGACTGGTAGAAGCTGAACGTCATGTTCCACGCCTGGCTCGTGAAGATCGCGAAGATCGCGGCCAGCTCGGCGCCGAGCACGCGGCTCGGGAACAGCGCGAGGAAGAACGTGACCGTAAACGAGATGAAGCCGAGCACCGGCACCGACTGCAGGATGTCGAGGATCGGGATCAGCACCATGCCCGCGCGGCGGCTCTTGGCCGCGAGCGTGCCGTAGACGAGCGTAAACGCCAGCGACGCGACCATCGCGGCGAGCATCCGCAGCGTGGTGCGCAGTGCATATTCGGGCAGGTTCGACGGATCGAGCGAGATCTTCTGCGTCTGCAGCACGCCGATCGGCGCCAGCGTTTCGTGAAAGCCGACCACCGCCATCGCGATCAGGCAGATGATCAGCGGAAAGGCGATGAAGTCCCACCGGTTCGGCAACACGCGCCACGCGGATGCGTTGGCGGTCCGGTTCGGATTGAAGAATCCGACGTTCATCAGGCGCCCTCCCCGGTAAGGCCGATCGAAGCCGGCAGTCGATGTTGATTCATGGCAAAGCGCACGGGCGCGGTAATTCGATTGACTGGCGATCTCGCGCACGCGGCGCGCCGTGCGTGCATGCGCTGCCGCGGCCGGTCGAGCCGGGCCGCGACGGCACGACACTACACCAACCTGTATTTCAGGTACAACCGTCCGGGGACGGCGCAGGCAACGCATGGATCGTGCCCGGCGCGTGGACGGATGGCGGGCGCGCGGTACGGAACAGCCTGGCCGCAGTCCGGCGGCCGGCACGCAGGCCCGAATTATGCCGTGATCCGGCCCGGCCGTGAACCCGCCCCCCCGCACGCGGGCACAAACCGTGTCCGGGATCAGCAGCCGGATACGGCGAAGCAGGTATGATCGGGGCTAGCCCCCGGGGTCCGGTTCGGCCGTGTCGCCGCAACACGCACGCGCGCCGTGTCGACCGGCCCCGGGGATCGACCGACGAGCGGGAGGAAGGGAATGGCAGGAAACTTGGTGATCGTCTGTCGCGATCAGGATGCCGACGCGTTCTATGAACTCATGCAGGAGTACGGGTCGTTCCAGACGCGGCTGTCGTCCACGGCGTGGTACCTGAACATGAACGTCGTGCCGGAATCGCTGCAGGAGGAAATCCTGGAGCGCCTCGGCCGGTATACGACCGTCTATATCTTCGAGGCCACCACGGTGACCTACAACACGATCGACAGCAACGCGGCCGAGACGCTCGGCACGCTGTTCGGCGAATGACGCCGCGCGGCGCCCGCCCGGCCGGGCAGGCGCCGCACCCGCTCATGCGGCCTGTGCGTGGGATTCGTCGTCTTTCGGCACGGCGTCGAACGGGAACGTCATCGACACGCGCAGGCCGCCTTCGGGGCGATTGCCGATGTCGCATGCGCCGCCCAGCCTGAGCACGAGCCGCTCGACGATCGCGAGCCCGAGCCCGCTGTGGCCGTTCCCGCCGCGCGCGGGATCGAGCCGCACGAACGGCCGCGTGGCGGCCGCGAGGTCGCGCGGCGCGATGCCGCCGCCGCTGTCGCTGACCGACAGCACGTAGCCGGCCGGCGTGCGCGCCGTCTCGACGAGTACGGGCGGTGCGCCGTACGCATGCGCGTTGTCCAGCAGGTTCGACAGGATCCGGTCGAGCGTCGCCGTCGGCAGCCGGAAGCCGGGATCGGCCCCCAGCCGCGTCTGGACCGCCGGCGCGTTCGGCGCGACCGCGCGATAGCTGCGCGCGATCCGCTCGCACGCGTGATCGACCGGCACCGGCTCGCTGCGGTCGGCCCCGCCATGCGCAAACACCAGGAACTGGTCGACGATGTGCGACATCGAGTCGACGTCGCGCACGACGCCGTCGCGCAGCCGCGCGTCGTCCATCATTTCCGCCCGCAGGCGCATCCGCGCGAGCGGCGTGCGCAGGTCGTGCGCGACGCCGGCCAGCATCACCGCGCGATCACTGTCGGCCTGCGACACCTGCTCGACCATCTGGTTGAAGCCGTGCGTGAGCTGGCGCAGTTCGCGCGGCCCGCGTTCGCGCAGCGGCGGCACCGGCTGCCCGCGGCCGAAACGCGCGACCGCGCGAGCGAGCGAGCGCAGCGGCTGCTGTAACTGCCAGGCCGCGAACAGCGCGGCGATCACGCCGGCCGAGAAGATCGTGCCGAGCCACAGCAGCATCCGGTCGAGCGAGCGCGGCGGCCGCAGCGGCTGCACGGGCACCACGATCCAGTTGCGGTCGGCCGGCTCCTTCACCCACAGCACGGGCGGATGGCCCGGTGTGCCGATCTCGACCTGCGTGCCAGGCGGCATCCGGTCGCTCACATCGTCGCGGAACCGCTTCAGCGGCGGCGGCAGCCCCGCATCGCCGCCCTTCGGCACGTCGGCGCTGTCCGGCGACACGAGCCGCACGCGCGACGGCAGCGGCTGGTCGGGCGTGCGCGCGACGTGCTGGCGCACCGCGTCGACGAGGAACGCGGCCTCCTCGACCGCATAGCGCGTCTGCATCTGGTTGCGCTCGAGCCGCATCGCGAAGAACCACGCGAAGTGCGACAGGAGCAGGACGCCAACGACGAGCAGCGCCAGCCGCCCGAACAGCGAATCAATGGGTTTGCGCATGGGCCTCGCCGTCGGGCACGAACACGTAGCCGCGCCCGCGCACCGTCTGGATGAAGCGCGGCGTCGACGGATCCGTTTCGAGGATGCGGCGCAGGCGCCACACCTGGACGTCGATGCCGCGGTCGGTGCCGTCGTACTCGGGCCCGTGCAGCAGCTCGAGCAGCCGCTCGCGCGTGAGCGTGCGCAGCGCGTGGTTCACGAAGATCTTCAGCAGCGCGAATTCGCTGCTCGACAGCGTGGCCGGCTTGCCGTCGACCGACAGCGTGCGCGCCTGGAAGTCGAGCAGGAAGCGGCCGAACGCGAACGGCTCGCGCTGTTCGGGCGCGGCCGCCGACGGCGTCGCGCGGCGGCGGCGCAGCACGGCCTGCACGCGCGCGAGCAGCTCGCGCGGGTTGAACGGCTTGCCGAGGTAGTCGTCCGCGCCGAGCTCGAGCCCGACGATGCGGTCGACGTCGTCCGCGCGCGCGGTCAGCATGATCACGGGGATGTCGTCGCCGGCCGCGCGCAGCTGGCGCAGCGCGGTCAGGCCGTCCACGCCCGGCATCATCAGGTCCAGCACGATCAGGTCGGGCCGCTCGCGCTCGAGGCGCTTCTCGAGCGTCGCCGCGTCGTGCAGCACGGACACTTCCATCCCCTGGCGCACGAGATAGTCGCGCAGCAGGTCTCGGAGTTCTTGGTCGTCGTCGACGATGAGGATCTGGGTAGTCATGGCTCGAAGTTTACCGCGCGAGGGCGGAGTCGAAGAACGAAACAAAGGGGCGAAAGGGTTACTGCGGGTTACCGCGCAAGGGAACTGTAATGCGCGGTAACCGGGCCGCCGCCCCGCGTAACACCCGTCGGAGCCTGCATCGCTAACCTGCGTCTTACCGGATGCGGTACCCGACTTTCCCGGCACCGCATCGCCGGACCCTTTGGATACAAGGAGTTTCTGAAATGTATAAGAAGACTTCCCGCGTGGCCATCGCGGCCGCCACCGTGCTCGCTCTCGCATTCGGCACCGCGCATGCCGCGCCGCCCGACGACATGCCGCCGCCGGGCGGCCCCGGCATGCACCGGATGCACGACGGGCACGAAGGCGGCCCGTTCGGCGCGATCATGAAACTGCACGACCAGCTAAAGCTCAATGCGTCGCAGGAGCAGCAATGGCAAGCCGCCGTCAACACGATGAAGCAGAACCGTGACGCGATGCGCAAGAGCCACGAGCAGATGCGCGAGCAGTTCAAGGCGCAGCAGAACCAGCCGATCCTCGACCTGAGCGCGATGCATTCGGCGCGCCAGCAGGCGGAAGCGCAGAACGCGCAGCTGCGCGAGCAGACGTCCGCCGCGTGGCTCACGTTCTACAACGGGCTGAACGACCAGCAGAAGACGATGGTCAGCACCGTGCTCAAGCAGCAGTTCGCGAAGATGGAACAGCGCCACGAGAAGATGAAGGCGCGCTGGGAGCAGCATCGCGCGGCCGCCAAGGGCGCGTCGGCGCCGGCGCAGTAAGCCGGCGGGCCGCTCGCACGGCGGCACCGAACGGGGACGCAGGCATCGGCCTGCGTCCCCTTTTTCGTTTCAGGCGACGTCGAACAGCAGCACCTCGGCGCTCCGGCCGCGCGCGAACGCCACCGCGTCCACGCCGCCGATCCGCGCGCCGTCGCCGGCGGCCAGCGCGCGGCCGTTGACCTCGACCTCGCCGCGCGCCACGTGCACGTAGACGCTGCGCCCGGCCGGCACGTCGAACGCCGTCGTCTCGTCGCCGTCGATCAGCCCCGCGAAGATGCGGGCATCCGCCCGCATCGACAGCGCGCCGTCGCCGCCGTCGGGCGCCGCGACGAGCCTCAGGCGCCCGCGCTTCTCGTCGTCGGCGAAACGCCGCTCCTCGTAGCCGGGCCGCCCGCCCCGCTCGGCCGGCTGCAGCCAGATCTGCAGCAGATGCAGCGGGCGGTCGCGCGACGCGTTGGTTTCGCCGTGCATGAGCCCCGTGCCGGCGCTCATCCGCTGGATGCCGCCGGTCCGGACGATCGCGCCGCAGCCGAGGCTGTCGCGGTGCGCGAGCACGCCATCCAGCACGTAGGTGACGATCTCCACGTCGCGGCGCGGCTGCATCCCGAAACCGCGCGTCGGCGCAATCAGATCCTCGCTCAGCACGCACAGCGCGCCGACGGGCGGACGCACCGGCGCATGCGCGGTGCGGCAGGCAGACGAAAAACTGTGACTCGATTCGAGCCAGCCGTGGCGCGTATGCCAGCGGTCTTCGGCGCGCAGGATCTGGAACATTGGGGTGGACGCTCGGGGGCGCAGATGTTCTGTTCGGGTTTACCTCCACTGTAGGGGGACCTCGAACGCGCCACAATCCGCCGCCCGCGCACCGCATCGTTGCAGCCGCGGAACCAATTGCCGAAATATTCGTTGCGAATACCGCGATTACCGCAACAGCCGATTCGAGGAATCGGTCGACCGTGCCGGATTGCCGTTTTCCGGGTATCGCGTTCGGGTAAAATACCGCCCTTTTGGCGTTCGCCGTTCCGGCGGCCGCCAACGTCAGAGCGCCGATCGGCGATTTTTGGCCGTCTAGAATACGCCGCGGCGCCCGGTTCGACCGGCCGCGAGCGCCCCCGGAAAGTCAGCAACAGAAGGATGGAAATGAAGAAGGCCGCCCTGTGCGCCGCCCTCGCCCTCGTGGCGGGCAGCGCCTTCGCGAAGGAGTGGAAGACCGTGCGGATCGGCGTCGACGCCAGCTACCCGCCGTTCGAGTCGACCGCGCCGAGCGGCGAGATCGTCGGTTTCGACGTGGATCTCACCAAGGAAATCTGCAAGCGGATCAACGTGAGATGCGTGTGGGTGGCGCAGGATCTCGACGGAATCATCCCGGCGCTGAAGGCGAAGAAGTACGACGTCATCGTGTCGTCGCTGACCGTCACGGACAAGCGTCGCGAACAGATCGACTTCTCCGACAAGGTGTACGACGCACCCGCACGGATGATCGCGAAGACCGGCTCGCCGCTGCTGCCGACGGTCGCGTCGCTGAAGGGCAAGCGCGTCGGCGTCGAGCAGGGCTCGACGCAGGAAACCTACGCGAAGGCGTACTGGGAACCGCAGGGCGTGACGATCGTTCCTTACCAGAACCAGGACCAGGTCTATACCGATCTCGGCACGGGCCGCCTCGACGCGACGCTGCAGGACGAACTGCAGGCCGACTACGGCTTCCTGCGCACGCCGCGCGGCAAGGGCTTCGCGTTCGCCGGGCCGGAAGTGAAGGATCCGAAGACGATCGGCGACGGCACCGCGATCGGCCTGCGCAAGGAAGATACCGACCTGAAGCTCAAGATCAACCGGGCGCTGGCCGACATGCACAAGGACGGCACCTACGACCGGCTGTCGCACAAGTACTTCTCGTTCAGCGTCTATTCGGCGCCGGCCCGCTGAACGCGGCCCAAGCAGAAGCAGCGGATGCGGGGGCGGCCCCGCGTCCGGGCAGTACAGGCAGTCAACCACGCGCCGCCCGCCCCTTGCCCGTCGCTCGCGCGACGGGCGGGCCCGGCACCGTTGCCGGGGCGGACGGTCATGATACGCACGGGGCGTTCCGCGCAGCTTGGCGGACGCGTGTTTCGCGGCGCACCGCGTGCGCCGTCAGGGACCACACCAGGGACCCCATATGTTTCTACAAGGCTACGGCCCGCTGATCCTCGCCGGCACCTGGCAAACCGTCAAACTGGCGGTGCTTTCGCTTGCGCTGTCGTTCCTGCTGGGGCTGCTCGGCGCCGGCGCGAAGCTGTCGCGCAACCGCGTGACGAACGGCGTCGGCACCGTCTACACGACGCTGATCCGCGGCGTGCCCGATCTCGTGCTGATGCTGCTGCTGTTCTACAGCCTGCAGATCTGGCTGAACATGGCGACCGACGCGCTCGGCTGGGACCAGATCGACATCGACCCGTTCCTCGCCGGCGTGCTCGTGCTCGGCTTCATCTACGGCGCGTACTTCACCGAGACGTTCCGCGGCGCGTTCCTGTCGGTGCCGCGCGGCCAGCTCGAGGCCGGCAGCGCCTACGGGATGACGAACTGGCAAGTATTCACGCGGATCATGTTCCCGCAGATGATGCGCTTCGCGCTGCCGGGCATCGGCAACAACTGGCAGGTGCTCGTGAAGTCGACCGCGCTCGTGTCGATCATCGGTCTGGCCGACGTCGTGAAGGCGTCGCAGGACGCCGGCAAGGGCACGCTGCGATTCTTCTTCTTCACGCTGATCGCGGGAGCGGTCTACCTCGCCATCACGACGATCTCGAACTTCGTGCTGATGTGGCTCGAAAAGCGCTACTCGACCGGTGTCCGCAAGGCTGACCTATGATCGAACTCATCCAAGAATACTGGCGCAACTATCTGTACACCGACGGCTATCGCATCACCGGTGTCGCGATCACGCTGTGGCTGCTGGTCGTGTCGATCGGCCTCGGCTTCTGCCTGTCGGTGCCGCTCGCCGTCGCGCGCGTGTCGAAGCGGAAGTGGCTGGCGGGCGCCGTGTGGCTGTATACGTACGTGTTCCGCGGCACCCCGCTCTACGTGCAGCTGCTGCTCTGCTACACGGGCCTGTACAGCCTGCAGGCGGTGCGCGGCACGCCGATGCTCGATGCGTTCTTCCGCGACGGGATGCACTGCACGCTGCTCGCGTTCACGCTGAACACCTGCGCGTACACCACCGAAATCTTCGCGGGCGCGATCAAGGCGACGTCGTACGGCGAGATCGAAGCCGCGCGCGCGTACGGGATGTCGCCGTTCACGATGTATCGCCGCGTAATCCTGCCATCGGCGCTGCGCCGCGCGCTGCCGCTGTACAGCAACGAAGTGATCCTGATGCTGCACGCGACGACGGTGGCCTTCACCGCGACCGTGCCGGACATCCTGAAGATCGCGCGCGACGTGAACTCGGCGACCTACATGTCGTTCCACGCGTTCGGCATCGCCGCGCTGCTCTACCTCGTGATCTCGTTCACGCTCGTGTGGCTGTTCCGCCAGGCCGAGCGCCGCTGGCTCGCGTATCTGCGCCCGCAAGGCAAGTAAGTTTCCGCAGGACTATCGAATGAACTCCCAGACCCAGAAGCTTTTCGTCGACGATCTCCACAAGCGGTACGGCGACAACGAGGTGCTCAAAGGCGTGTCGCTGAGGGCGAACTCGGGCGACGTGATCAGCGTGATCGGCTCGTCCGGCTCCGGCAAGAGCACGATGCTGCGCTGTATCAACTTCCTCGAGCAGCCGAACGCGGGCCGCATCTTCGTCGACGGCGAGGAAGTGCGCACCGCGCTCGACAAGACGGGCGCACTGCGCGCGGCCGATTCGAAACAGCTGCAGCGCGTGCGCACCAAGCTGTCGATGGTGTTCCAGCACTTCAACCTCTGGTCGCACATGAACGTGATCGAGAACGTGATGGAAGCGCCGGTGAACGTGCTCGGCATCCCGAAGAAGGAAGCCGAGGAGCGTGCGCGCGAGTATCTCGAGAAGGTCGGCCTCGCGCCGCGCGTCGAGAAGCAGTATCCGTCGCATTTGTCGGGCGGCCAGCAGCAGCGCGTGGCGATCGCGCGGGCGCTCGCGATGCATCCGGACGTGATGCTGTTCGACGAGCCGACCTCCGCGCTCGACCCGGAACTGGTGGGCGAAGTGCTGAAGGTGATGCAGAAGCTGGCCGAGGAAGGCCGCACGATGATCGTCGTCACGCACGAGATGGGCTTCGCGCGCAACGTGTCGAACCACGTGATGTTCCTGCACCAGGGCCGCGTCGAGGAACAAGGCGTGCCGGCCGAGGTGTTCGCGAACCCGAAGAGCGACCGCCTGCGCGGCTTCCTGTCGGGCAGCCTCAAGTAACGCCCGTCACGCGCCACGCCCGAGCGGGCGCCCGCGGTTCGCCGCGCGGCGCCCGTTTTGCGTTTACGCGGCGCTCACCGGCGTGCCGTCGGCGAACGCGCGCAGTTCGTCGCCCGCCAGCCGGTAACGCACCCATTCGCTCTGCGGCGCCGCGCCGACGCTTTCGTAGAAGCGAATCGCCGGCTCGTTCCAGTCGAGCACGCTCCATTCGAAACGCCCGCAGCCCGAGTCGACCGCGATCCGCGCGAGCGCCTTCAGCAGCCGCAGCCCCGCGCCGGCGCCGCGAAAACGCGGCGATACGTACAGATCCTCCAGATACAGCCCCTGCCGCGCGAGCCACGTCGAATACGAGAAGAAATACACGGCGAAGCCGGCCGGCTCGCCGTCGATCTCGCACATCAGCGCCCGCGCCGGCGAGCCTTCGCCGAACAGGCTGCGTTCGAGCGATTCGGGCGTCGCGACGACTTCGTGCTCCGCTTTCTCGTAGACGGCCAGTTCGGTGATGAAGCGCAGGATCTGCGGCACGTCGGCGACGGTGGCGGAACGGATATCGATTTGCACGGGTTGAGCCCTCCTCCGGCCCGGGATGTGAAACGGAAAACGGCGCCGCGCAGCCCGCAGCCGCGCTGGCGCCGTTCAAACCGTCATGCTACGTTCATGCGATGCCTGCAGGAAGTGCAGGTTCTTCATCCAGACCTGAACATGATGCATCCCGATCTGCGCCGCCTCGACCTGAACCTGCTGCTCGTGTTCGACGCGCTGTACCGCCACCGGTCGGTCGCAGCGGCCGCGCACGAGCTCGCGTTGAGCCCGTCGGCGTTGAGCCATGCGCTCGCCCGGCTGCGCGACGCGATCGGCGATGCGCTGTTCGTGCGGCTCGGCAACGAGATGCAGCCGACCGTGCGCGCCGACGACATCGCCACGTGGGCCGGCGACGCGCTCGACGCGATGTCGAAGGGGCTCGCCCGCGCGCGCCGCTTCGATCCGGCGCAAAGCGACCGTACGTTCGTGTTCGCCGCGACCGACTACACGGCATTCGCGGTGCTGCCGGCGTTCGTCGCCCGCATCCAGCACGTGGCGCCGCACCTGCGCATCCGCGTCGTCCATTCGGACCGCAAGATTTCCGTCGACGAACTCGCGGCCGGCCGCATCGACTTCGCGCTCGGCTACCACGAGGAATCGGCGGCCGACGCACCGGGCATCGAGGATGTCGACTGGTTCTCCGACGATTACGTCGTGATCGCGAGCGCCACGCATCCGGACATCCGCCGGCGGCTGACGCTCGACCAGTACCTGGCGGCGCGCCACGTGGTCGTCACGCCGTGGAACGAGTCGCGTGGCGTCGTCGACTACGTGCTCGACCGGCTCGGCCTCGCGCGGCACGTCGCCGTGCAGTTGCCGACCGTGCTGGCCGCGCCGTTCGTGATCGCGGAGTCGGCACTCCTGATGACCGCGCCGAACCGCGCCGCGCAGGCGCTGCGGCACGCGGCGCCGATCCGCATCTTCCCCGCGCCGTTCGAAATCCCGCGCTACACGGTGAAGGTCTACTCGCATGCGAAGCATGCGCGCACCGACGCGCATCGCTGGATCCGCGCGCAGTTGCTCGACGCACGGCCGAGCGCGGACTAGCCACAGCGCGTTTCGGCCGGGCGTTTCCGGCGTCGATCCGCGATGGCGACAATCGCCCGAATCATTACGAAATACTTACCCATTTCGCGACTTTCGCGCTTACGCCGGCGCCTTTGCAACGTCAATAGTGGCAATCCTTGAGCCCTATCCGCCGAATCCATGTCTCCCTTGTGGGACAAGGGTTTTCCGGTAATCGAGAACCCTTGGGAGCCCTGTTGCGCACCGTGTTGCATGGCAATTTGGCGACAGCGGTTAGTCAAACAACGATTTCCGTCGCCACAAAATTGTATTTTTGCTAAATTAGTAACCAAAGTAGCAAAACGAAGTTCGTGAAATGTAGTTTAGCTTCACGACACAACAAGGAGACCCCGCAGGCCGACCCGGCTGCGCGGGACCGCTCAACGGTTTTCCGTCTGCTTGCCCGCGTGCCGCGCTTACCGGCCCTGCACGAGGTCTCCCTGGTTATCCCGCTTTTGCCCGGCGCTCGCGCTCCGGGCATCTCGTGCAGTCTGGGTTGACTTTTTGACAGGGTATGGAGGAGATGATGAAGAAAGCTTTGGTCGCGGCGGCGCTGATGGCTGCTGGGGTGGTGACGGCGCACGCGCAGAGCAGCGTCACGCTGTATGGCCGCCTGGATGCAGGTATCGAGTACATGAACGGCCTGCAAAACGGCCACCAAGTGCGCGCGGAAAGCGGCGACTGGGGCACGAGCCTGTGGGGCTTGAAGGGTAGCGAGGACATCGGTGGCGGCAACAAGGTCCTGTTCCACATCGAAGGCGCGTTCAACACGATGACGGGCGGCTTCAGCGGCTCGATCTGGGATCGTTTCGCGACCGTCGGTATCTCGAACGACCGCTACGGTACGCTGCTGCTGGGTCGCGAGCTCGCGATCGCCAACGGCGTGTGGGATTTCGACCCGTTCGGCCAGTCGGCCTGGTCGACGGCCTCGCTGGTGCGCGGCCGCAACTGGAACAAGACCAGCAACAACGTGTCGTACCAGTCGCCGTCGCTCTACGGCCTCGACTTCTACGGCCAGTTCTCGTTCTCGAATTCGACCAGCTTCAACGGCAACACGACGGCCGGCCAACCGGGTCGTGCAATGGGCGGTCAGGTCACCTACACGAACTCGCTGTTCCAGTTGCGCGGCATCTACGACGAAACGCGCGACAGCAACGGCCGCTTCTCGGACGTGTTCAACTACTCGCGCGAATACTTCGCGGGCGTGAACGTGTTCCTCGGCCAGTTCAAGGTTCAGGCGGCCTACCAGGCATCGCGCGCGGACGGCAGCGGCGGCCCGGCAGTGAACGCCGGCGTGACGGGTACGCAACAGGTGTGGGGCGGCGTGACGTGGCAGGCGACGCCGGCAGCGGCGCTGATCGCGGCCGTGTATCACGTGAACGCGAACCACGGCGGCGGCAACGCGAACATCTACACGATCGGCGGTTCGTACAACATCTCGAAGCGCACGCTGTTCGACCTGCAGGCCGCGACGGTACGCAACAGCTCGTCGGCCAACTTCGGCCTGAACGCGAACGGTGCGGGCACCGCCGTGTCGACCGGCAACCCGCATCCGGGCGGCAGCCAGACCGGCGTCTACGCCGGCATCCAGCACCTGTTCTGATCAGGCGCCGTCAAAGAACGATTCGACAACACTTTCCACGCTGCTGCGAGAGGCGCGTATCGGTGCGGTACCCAACCGGGTATCCGCACCGTTTTTTCTTGGGCGGCGGATTCTTGCGACCCGTGGCCCGCTCGGCCGAAGCGGCCGGGAAGTGATTGAACGGCGCGGAAGCGGCGGCGCTCAGACGGCCGCTTCGTTCTCTTCGCCGGTGCGGATGCGGATCACGCGCTCGACGTCCGACACGAAGATCTTGCCGTCGCCGATCTTGCCGGTGCGCGCCGCACCGATCACCGCGTCGATCACCTGATCGACCTGCGCTTCCGCGACGACCACCTCGATCTTCATCTTCGGCAGGAAGTCGACCACGTATTCGGCGCCGCGATACAGCTCGGTGTGGCCCTTCTGACGGCCGAAGCCCTTCACTTCCGTCACGGTCAGGCCCGTGAGACCGACTTCGGCGAGCGCTTCGCGGACTTCGTCCAGCTTGAACGGCTTGATGATGGCGGTGATGCGTTTCATGATGGTTGTCCCTCAATGCTCGTTTCGATGAAAAATCGCGTTCCCGATTGTAAGCCGGCGGGCCGCCTCCGGCCCAGCACCGGTCAATCGAGCCGTTCGGTAAAACGTGATGTGATCGGGTAGCGCCAGTCGCGCCCGAATGCGCGATGCGTGACCCGGATGCCGATCGGTGCCTGGCGGCGCTTGTATTCGTTGATCTTGATGAGCCGCGTCACGCGCTCGACGTCGGCCTGCGCGTAGCCGGCCGCAACGATCTCGGCGAGCGGCCGGTCTTCTTCCATGTACATCCGCATGATCGCGTCGAGCACGTCGTACGGCGGCAGGCTGTCCTGGTCGGTCTGGTTCTCGCGCAGCTCCGCCGACGGCGCGCGCGTCAGGATCCGCTCGGGAATCACGTCGCGCAGCGCGTAATCGGTCGTTTCGTTGCGATAGCGGCAGAGTTGGTACACGAGCGTCTTCGCGATGTCCTTGATCACCGCGAAACCGCCGGCCATGTCGCCGTACAGCGTGCAGTAGCCGACCGCCATCTCGCTCTTGTTGCCGGTCGTCAGCACGATCGAGCCGAACTTGTTCGACAGCGCCATCAGCAGCGTGCCGCGGATGCGCGCCTGGATGTTCTCCTCCGTCGCGTCTTCCGCGCGGCCCGCGAATTCGTCCGCGAGCGCGGTGCGGAATGCATCGAACATCGGCGCGATCGCGATCTCGTCGTAGCGCACGCCGACGCGCCGCGCCATTTCCGCCGCATCGGTGGTCGAGATGTCGGCCGTGAAGCGCGACGGCATCATCACCGCGCGCACGCGCTCCGGCCCGAGCGCATCGCATGCGACGGCCAGCACCAGCGCCGAATCGACGCCGCCCGACAGCCCGATCAGCACGCCGGGAAAGCCGTTCTTGCCGATGTAGTCGCGCACGCCGGTCACCAGCGCGCGGTACACCTGCGCGTGCGTCGACAACTCGGGCGCGATCGCGCCAGGCAGCGGCCGCGCGCCATCGAATTCGACGATCGCATGCCCTTCGTCGAACTGCGGCATCTTCGCGACGAGCGCGCCGTCGCCGTCGAGCACGAACGACCCGCCGTCGAACACGAGTTCGTCCTGGCCGCCGACGAGGTTCACGTAGACCATCGGCAGCCCGGTCTCGCGAATCCGCGCGCGCAGGATGTCGATGCGCACCGCCTCCTTGTTCATGTGATACGGCGAGCCGTTCGGGATCAGCAGCACCTGCGCGCCGGCCGCCTTCGCGATCTGCGCGGCCGACGCATGCCACGCGTCCTCGCAAATGATCACGCCGTATTTCACGCCGTTCAGCTCGAACACGAGCGGCTCGGTATCGGTCGCGAAGTAGCGTTTCTCGTCGAACACCTCGGCGTTCGGCA
The DNA here is from genome assembly GCF_017815045.1 of Burkholderia sp. CpTa8-5. NCBI lineage: Bacteria > Pseudomonadati > Pseudomonadota > Betaproteobacteria > Burkholderiales > Burkholderiaceae > Burkholderia > Burkholderia sp. CpTa8-5. The sequence goes on along the minus strand of NZ_JAGIQD010000010.1, from coordinate 216,253 downwards.
GATCCTGCTTGCGGTACGTGCCGACGATCTCGCCGCCGACGATCAGCGACGCCGCGTTGAAGGTATCGGTGGGCGGCACGCCGCGCTCGATCGGGCGGTTTGCATTACCATCGACGGCTGACGCGCTGCCCGCCCCCGCACCGCGCAACGGATGGCCGACCAGTACCGCGAGCCCGTCGAACGCCTTCAGTGCGTCGGCGAGCGCGTCGAGCGCGGCGGCCGCCGCCGCGTAGAACGCGGGTCGCAGCAGCAGGTCTTCGGGTGGATAGCCGGACAACGCGAGTTCGGGGGCGACCATCAGTTGCGCACCATCGTTGTGCGCGGCGCGCGCGGCCGCGACGATGCGCGCGACGTTGCCGGCGAAATCGCCGACGGTGACGTTGATCTGGGCGAGAGCGAGTCGGGTCTTCATGGCGGGAGCGGCGCAACCCGGCGGCGCGCCTTGAACGGCTGACGAAATCGATCCGGGCGCGGGCCACGGCGGCCCGCATCCGGCAACATCCAACGGTACGGATTCACGCTTGAAACACGAACGCATCGATTATCGCACGGGCATCCTGTCGTCCCCCGCCGAGGTGCCGGCCGACGAATGGAACGCGCTGCTCGCGGGCGACGCGCAGCCCACGCCGTTCCTGCGCCACGAATTCCTCGACGCGCTGCACGTCGCGCGCTGCGCGGTGGACGACACCGGCTGGTCGCCGCACTTCGTCACGCTGACCGACACGCGCACCGGCTGCCTCGCGGCCGCCGCGCCCGTCTACGCGAAACAGCATTCGTACGGCGAATACGTGTTCGACTGGGCGTGGGCCGACGCGTACCAGCGCAACGACCTGCCCTACTACCCGAAGCTGCTGTGCGCGGTGCCGTTCACGCCGGTGCAGGGCACGCGGCTGCTCGCGGCCGACGACGACGCGCGCCGCCGGCTCGCGGCCACGCTGCTCGCGTTCGCCGAGCAGAGCGACGTGTCGTCGCTGCACGTGCTGTTTCCGACCGGCGACGAAGCGCGCCTGCTCGAATCGGTGGGGATGATGCTGCGCGAAGGCGTGCAGTTTCACTGGCTCAACGACGGCTACCGCCACTTCGACGATTTCCTCGCCACACTCGAGCAGAAGAAGCGCAAGAACATCCGCGCGGAGCGGCGCAAGGTGCACGACGCGGGCGTGACCTTCCGGCGGCTGACCGGCGATCAGATCACCGACGCCGACTGGCGCTTCTTCTCGCGCTGCTATCGGCAAACGTACCGCGAGCACTATTCGAGCCCGTACCTGAACCTAGACTTCTTCCGCACGATCGGCGCGACGATGCCCGAGAACCTGCTGCTCGTGATCGCGGAAGCCGACGGGAAACCGATCGCGAGCGCGCTCGCCGTGTACCGGCGCGGCGAGCACGGCGGCGGCACGCTGTACGGCCGCTACTGGGGCGCGATCGAACACGTGCCCTGCCTGCATTTCGAAACCGCCTACTATCAGTTGCTCGAATTCTGCATCGAGGCCGGACTCGACACGTTCGAAGGCGGCGCGCAGGGCGAGCACAAGCTCGCGCGTGGTTTCCTGCCGACCGTCACGCACTCCGCGCACTGGCTCGCGCATCCGGCGTTTTCCGATGCGGTCGCGCGCTTTCTCGAGCGCGAGACCGAGCATATCCACGCGTACGTCGACGAACTGCGCGAACACGATCCGTTCCGGCGCAACACCGGCTAGCGCCGTCCGGCGCGCCGCGCAGGCGGCGAAGCCACGCAAGGGCCTCGCCGCCTGCCGTCCGGCTACCGCGCGTTCAGTGCGCGGCGAGCGTCACCGTCTGCGACAGCGCCTGCGGATCGCGCGACGACGCGGCCGCCGACAGCCCGTAGCTGCCCGCGCCGATCCGCCATGCGTGCGCGCTCGCATCCCACACGGCGAAGCGCTGCGCCGGCACCGCGACGTTGACCGTGCGCGCCTCGCCCGGCTGCAGCGCGACCTTGGTCCAGCCGACGAGCCGCTTCGGCGGCTCGCCAAGCGACGCGGGCAGCGCCGCGTAGATCTGCACCGTCTGCGTACCGGCGCGCGCACCGGTGTTCGTCACCGTCACGCCGACCGTCACGTTGCCCGCGGCGTCCGCCTGCGCGGACATCGCCGACAACGCATACGTCGTGTACGACAGCCCGTAGCCGAACGGGAACAGCGGCTCGATCGCCTTCGCGTCGAACCAGCGATAGCCGTACGCGAGCCCTTCCGCATAGACGTTTTGCAGGTTCGACGGATCGATCGTCGGCTGCGGCAGGTCGGCCTCCTGCTTCGGGAACGTGAGCGGCAGCCGGCCCGACGGGTTCGCGTCGCCGAACAGCAGGTCGGCGATCGCCTGGCCGCCCTGCGCGCCCGGATACCACGCGTCCAGCACGCCATGCACGTTCGCGAGCCACGGCATCAGCACCGGGCTGCCGTTCTCGAGCACGACGATCACACGCTTGGCCTTCGCGGCGACCGCGGCGATCAGCGCGTTCTGGTCGTATTGCTGGTTGTACGGGTCCGCCTTCGCATCGGGCAACGACAGGCTCGCGAGGTCGAGCCCTTCCGTCTGCCACTGCGTGGCGAACACGATCGCGACATCGGCCTGTGCGGCCGCGTTCGCCGCGGCATTCGCGTCGGTCCCGTCGAGATAGCTGACCGACGCGTTCGGCGCCTTCGCGCGGATCGCCGCGAGCGGCGCGGACTTGTACCAGGTCGCGCACCCGCCGAACAGCATGCCCGCCGGTTGCTGGCAGGACGTCACCGCGTTGCCGTCGATCGCCGGCACCGCGCCCGAGCCGCCGCCCGACAGCACGCCCGCGTCCGCATGCCCGCCGATCACGACGACCGACTTGAGCGTGCCCGCGGCGAGCGGCAGCACCGGCTGCGTGTCGCCCGGCGCGGCCGCGTTCTTCAGCAGCACCGCCGCTTGCCGTGCGATCGCGAGCGCGTCGGCATTGCCGGCGGCCTCGTCGATCGCGCCGCCCGGCTTCGGCGGCGCATCCATCACGCCGATGCGGATCAGCGTGCGCAGCTTGCGCTGCACCATGTCGTTCAGCCGCGCGACCGACACGCTGCCGGCCTGCAGCGCCGCGCGCAGCTTCGCATTGAAGTACGAGCCGAGCGGCGCGTTGCCGTCGTCGGCCGCGCCCGGCTGTTCCTCGTCGAGCCCCGCCTGCACGGCCGCGACCGTCGAATGCGTCGCGCCCCAGTCCGACTGCACGACGCCCTTGAAGCCCCATTCGTTCTTCAGCACGGTCGTCAGCAGATACGGGTTCTCGCACGCATACACGCCGTTCAGCTTGTTGTACGCGCACATCACGTTGCCCGGCTGGCCGTCCTTTACGCCGATCTCGAACGCGAGCAGCTCGGCCTCGCGCATGGTCCGCTCGTCGACGACCGAATCGACCGTCATGCGGTTGGTTTCCTGGTCGTTGAACGCGAAATGCTTGATCGTCGCGATCACCTTCCGCGCCTGCGTGGCCTGCGTGCGCGCGGCGCTCAGCGTGCCCGCGAGCACCGGGTCCTCGCCCATGTATTCGAAGGTGCGGCCGTTGCGCGGCTCGCGCGCGAGGTTCACGCCGCCGCCGAGCCCTTCGGCGAAACCGAGCGCGCGCAGTTCGAGCGCGATGCGCGTGCCGTAGGTGCCCGCGAGCGCCGGGTCCCACGTCGCCGCGAGCGCGACCGGCGCCGGCAGCGCGGTCACGCGCGCATTCTTCACGTTCACGCCGCCCGCCGAATCGGCGCTGCTGACGGCCGGAATACCGAGCCGCGGCACGCCCGGGATGTAGCTCGCGCCGTTCAGCGCGTCGGCCGGAAACGGGCCGCCCAGGCTGAGCGCCGGCATGCCGGTGCCATGCACGAGCTGCAGCTTTTCGTCGGTCGTCAGTTGCGCGACGAGCGCGGCCGCGCGCTGGTCGGCTGCCGCGTCGGGGTCGGTCGGGGCGTGAATGTCGTCGCCGCCGCACGACGCGAGCAGCACCGTGAGCGCGCACGCGGACGCAATCGTCGAACACCGGAACAGCGAAGTTTTCATTGATCCTCCAGAATCGTTCTGTTGTACTTGTGGCCACTCCAAGTCTAAAAATCGACCGGTCACCACGCTTGACCGGCAGGAGCATGCGTTGACCTCTCGCAGCGGGGACAAACCCGAACGGCATGACGACAGGGAGACAGACATGGAGTTGCAGCAGAAATCGGTATCCGTCCGGATCTACCGCTGGCTGTGCGAAGACGCGCGTGCGAACGGCATCGATCCCGCACCGCTTTACGAAACACTCGGCATCGGGCCGGCCGAGCTCGCCGACGACACGCGCCGCATCGCGGGCGATCGGCACGTGGCCGCGCTGCAATTGATGGACGACTGGCCGCTGTCGTGGCACCGCCCGCCGCCGCAGGTCGTGCCGTGGCTCGTGCCGTTTCCCGAACTCGCGGGCATCACGTGCAACGCGGCGACGCTGCGCGACGCGCTGCACGGCTACCTGCACTATCGCGAGCTGATCGGCAACGTCGACTGGGTGTTCGCGCACGAGAACGGCGACGCGATCGCGCTCGAGTACGTGAACGAAGGCGACGGCCGGCACGCGGGCAGCGCGTTCGCGAACCTCGCGATCCTCGCGGCGCTCGCGCGCCTGTACGACCCGCACGTGCGCGTCGACGACGCCGCATTCGCCGGCCGCGCGTTCGCGCCCGTTGCCGCGCTGCGCGACATGCTCGGCGCCCCGGTGTCGTTCGATGCCTCACACAATCGCATCGTGCTGCGCTCCGCGCACTTCGACACGCCGTTCGAGCGCTACAACGCGCCGCTCGCCGGCATCCAGCGGCATGCGGCCGACGCCGCGCGCGAACGCGTGCGCGCTCGCTCGACGTTCGGCTCGTCGGTCGAGCAATGCGTGCGCGACTGGCTGCGCACGTCCGACGACGCCGACGTGCCGACCGATACGCTGATGCAGCACGTCTGCACGCGCTTCGCGATGTCGCGCTGGACGTTGCGCCGGCGCCTGCATCGCGAAGCGGTCGGTTTCCATGCGCTCGTCGCGCAGGCGCGGCTCGGCGAGGCGCGCGACCTGCTGCTCAACACGCAGTTGCCGATCGGCGAGATCGGCGTGCGCGTCGGCTTCCGTTCGACGAGCGCGTTCACGCGCTTCTTCACGCGCGAACTCGGCGCGGCGCCCAGCCGCTTTCGCGACGGGCACGGCGACCGACGGCGTTGATGCACGGTTTTTCTGAGACACTGGCGGCTTCGCATCCCGCCGCCCTGCCATGTCCTGGTTTCTGTATCTGATCGAATGCGCCGACGACAGCGTCTACACGGGCATCACGACCGATGTCGCCGCGCGCTTCGACGAACACGCGTCCGGCAAGGGCGCGCGCTACACGCGCTCGCGCAAGCCGCGCGCGGTGCTCGCGGCGTTTGCGCTGCCCGACCGGTCGAGCGCGTCGCGCGCCGAATACTGGGTGAAGCGGCTCACGCCCGCGAAAAAGCGCGAACTCGCGGCTGGGTTGCGCACGCTTGAATCGGTGCTGCCGGCGGTGGTCACGCTCGACGAGAGCGGCGACACGACCGGGACGAAGGCGACGGCGCGCGGGCGGAAGAAGGTGAAGGCGGAAAATGTCGACGCTGCGGCGGAGACGGCTGCAACGGAACAGGTTGCCGGGAAAAAGGTGAAGGCCGGGAAAGTGGTCGGAGCAGCAACGGCCGCGAAGACGGCGAAGCCTGCGAAGGGCAAACAAGCATCGAAGTCGACGAAGGCGAGTCAAGCCGCACCGGACGCGAAACGTGCAAAACCCGTCGGCGATGCAGCCGCAAAAAAGACCTCGTCGCGTCGCACACCGGTAAAGAAAACCGACCTGCCCGCATCCGCGTCGTCAAAGAGGAAGGCACCGGCCGCCGCCGGCAAACCCGCCGCGAACGCACGCGAAGACGCCGCTTCCGCACCGGCCCGCCGTCGTTCGGCCACGAAAGCCGCCGAAGCGACCGCGCCGTCCGTTGCCGCGCCCCGCGCGAAACGCGCGAAGAACGCACCGGCTACCTCGCTGCCGCCCGTCTCCGCGTCCGCCCGCCGGAAAACCGCGCGCGCAAAACAAAACCGCGCGGCCTCCTGACGAGACACGCGCGGTTCGCGTTCCGTACGAGCCGGCCGTCGGCCGGCACGCCGCTTACTTCTTGTAGTTCGCGGCGCCGTCGGTGATTTCCTTGTGCGCGGCTTCGATGCCGGCCCAGCCTTCGACCTTCACCCACTTGCCCTTCTCGAGGGCCTTGTATTGCTCGAAGAAGTGCTTGATCTGGTCCTTCAGGTACTCGGGCACGTCGTCGATCGTCTTCAGGTTCGCCGTCATCGGGCAGATCTTGTCGTGCGGCACCGCGACCAGCTTCGCGTCGACGCCCGACTCGTCGGTCATCTGCAGCATGCCGAGCACGCGCGAGCGCACGATCGAGCCGGCCAGCAGCGGGAACGGCGTGATCACCAGCACGTCGACCGGATCGCCGTCGCCCGACAGCGTCTGCGGGATGTAGCCGTAGTTCACCGGGTAGCGCATGCCCGTACCGATGAAGCGGTCGACGACGAGGAGGCCCAGTTCCTTGTCCGCCTCGTACTTCACCGGATCGCTTTGCGCGGGAATCTCGATGATCACGTTGAAATCTTGCGGCAGGTCCTTGCCGGCCGGAACATGATTGAAGCTCATGAGCACTCTCTGTAGGTCGATGGGAATTCGGGACAGGGCGCCGCGGCCGATGCACGGCCGCGGGCGTCCCCCAAAAAGGAATGCGCCATTATAGCCAATCGACCGGTGGCGTCCGGATGACGATCGGCGCGATAATCGTTCCGGATGTCGACCGCCGAACCGGCGGCGGCGTGGCACGTCGATCACAATGCATGGGCCCGAGGCGGTGCCAAGGCGCCGACCCGGGTCGACCGCGGTGCGTGGGGGCCGGGCAAGCGCTGAAGCGCTTGCTTGAATCGACCGCGTTGCATGGGACCCAAGTAAGCGCTAAAGCGCTAACTTGGGTCGACCGCTATGCATGGGACCCAAGTAAGCGCTAAAGCGCTAACTTGGGTCGACAGGAGGACGCATGGAAGAGGCGAAGCACTTCATCTCGGGCGAATGGACGTTGCCCGCGCAACTCGAAACCATCGCGGTCGTCGATCCGTCCGACGGCCAGCCGTTCGCGACGATCGCACGCGGCACCGCGCCCGACATCGAGCGCGCGGTCGCCGCCGCCCGCGACGCGTTCGCGGGCCCGTGGGGCGCCGCGAGCGCCGCCGAACGCGGCCGCGCGCTGATGCGGCTGTCGGCTCGCGTGGCCGATTCGATCGAGGAACTCGCCGCGATCGAGGCGCGCGACACCGGCAAGCCGCTGAAACAGGCGCGCGCCGATGCCGCCGCGCTCGTGCGCTACTTCGAGTTCTACGCGGGCGCCGCCGACAAGCTGCACGGCGAAACCCTCCCCTACCAGGCCGGCTATACGGTGCTGACGGTGCGCGAGCCGCACGGCGTCACGGGCCATATCGTGCCGTGGAACTACCCGATGCAGATCTTCGGGCGCAGCGTCGGCGCGGCGCTCGCGGCCGGCAACGCATGCGTGGTCAAGCCGGCCGAGGACGCGTGCCTGTCCGTGCTGCGCGTCGCCGAGCTGGCCGCCGAGGCCGGGCTGCCGGCCGGCGCGCTCAACGTCGTCACCGGCTACGGCCATGAAGCGGGCGCCGCGCTCGCCCGCCATCCGGGCATCGATCACATCTCGTTTACGGGTTCGCCGGCCACCGGCAAGCTGGTCACGCAGATGGCGGCCGAGAACCACGTGCCGGTCACGCTCGAACTCGGCGGCAAGTCGCCGCAAATCGTGTTCGCCGATGCCGATCTCGACGCGGCGCTGCCCGTGCTCGTGTCCGCGATCGTGCAGAACGGCGGGCAGACGTGCTCGGCCGGCAGCCGCGTGCTGATCGAGCGCGCGGTGTACGAGCCGCTCGTCGAGCGCCTCGCCACCGCATTCAACGGACTGCGCGTCGGCCCGAGCCGCGCCGATCTCGACTGCGGCCCGCTGATCAACGCGAAGCAGCAGCAGCGCGTGTGGGATTTCCTGTCCGACGCGCAGCACGACGGCATTCCGATGGCCGGCCACGGGCAGGTCGTCGCCGACGCGCCCGAAAGCGGCTTCTATCAGGCGCCCGCGCTGTTGCGCGACGTGCCGCCGTCGCACCGGCTCGCGCAGGAGGAAGTGTTCGGCCCCGTGCTCGCGGCGATGCGTTTCGTCGACGAGGACGAAGCCGTCGCACTCGCGAACGGCACGCCGTACGGCCTCGTCGCGGGCATCTGGACACGCGACGGCGCCCGCCAGATGCGGCTCGCGCGGCGCCTGCGCGCCGGCCAGGTGTTCATCAACAACTATGGCGCGGGCGGCGGCGTCGAACTGCCGTTCGGCGGCGTCGGCCATTCGGGCCACGGCCGCGAGAAAGGCTTCGAGGCCCTGTACGGTTTCACCGCGCTGAAGACGATCGCGATCCGGCACGGCTGAGTGCACGGCACGCCACAGGCAGCCGGCAGCAGCCGGCAGCCCGTCGGCACACGACGACTCTCATTACCAGCACAGGAGACACACCATGCGGTTGAGCGGCAAGACGGCCATCGTCACGGGCGGCGGCTCGGGGTTCGGCGAAGGCATCGCGAAGACGTATGCGCGCGAAGGCGCGAACGTCGTCGTCAACGACCTGAACGGCGCGGCGGCCGAGCGCGTCGCGAGCGAAATCGCGCTCGCGGGCGGCAAGGCGATCGCGGTGGCCGGCGACGTGTCGAAAGAGGACGACTGGCGCGCGCTGCTGCAGGCCGCGCTCGACGATTTCCATGCGGTGCAGATCGTCGTGAACAACGCGGGCACCACGCACCGCAACAAGCCCGTGCTCGACGTGACGGAGGCCGAGTTCGACCGCGTGTACGCGGTCAACATGAAGAGCCTGTTCTGGTGCGTGCAGACCTTCGTGCCGTACTTTCGCGCACAGGGCGGCGGCGTGTTCGTGAACGTCGCGTCGACGGCCGGCGTGCGGCCGCGCCCGGGCCTCGTCTGGTACAACAGCACGAAGGGCGCGATGATCACCGCGAGCAAGTCGCTCGCGGCCGAGCTCGGCGCCGACCGCATCCGCGTGAACTGCATCAACCCGGTGCTCGGCGAAACCGCGTTGATGACCGAGTTCATGGGCTGCGAGGACACACCGGACAATCGCCGCCGCTTCCTCGCGACGATCCCGCTCGGCCGCTTCTCGACGCCGCAGGACATCGCGAACGCCGCGCTGTATCTTGCGTCCGACGAAGCCGAATTCATCACCGGCGTGTGCCTCGAAGTCGACGGCGGACGCTGCATCTAGTCGTACCGGGACGCTCGATCGCCCCGTCTTGCTTCGCACGAAACCGGATCGGACGCCGCGGCGTCTGCGCCGGCCAACTACAACGACAGCGGTACACGGGATCCAGGTAACCGCCAAAGCGCCAACTTGGATCGACCGCAAAGCATGGGATCCAAGTAAGCGCTAAAGCGCCAACTTGGATCGACAGGAGACAACATGGCAACATCGACGCAATCGCTGCCGGGCTCGTCCGGCGCATTCGAGGAAGCAACCTATCGCAAGGTGTCGTGGCGGCTCCTGCCGCTGCTGCTGCTGTGCTACGTGGTCGCGTATCTGGACCGCGTGAACGTCGGGTTCGCGAAGCTGCAGATGGCGAGCGACCTGAACCTGAGCGATACCGTGTACGGGCTCGGCGCGGGGATCTTCTTCTTCGGCTATTTCCTGTTCGAGGTGCCGAGCAACATCATCCTGCACAAGGTGGGCGCCCGCGTGTGGATCGCCCGCATCATGGCGACGTGGGGCGTGATCTCGATCCTGACGATGTTCGTCACGACGCCCGCGATGTTCTACGTGATGCGCTTCCTGCTCGGCGTCGCGGAAGCAGGCTTCTTCCCCGGCGTGATCCTCTACCTCACCTACTGGTATCCCGCGCACCGGCGCGGCCGGATGACGACGTTCTTCATGACGGCCGTCGCGCTGTCCGGCGTGATCGGCGGGCCGATCTCGGGCTTCATCCTGAAGGCGTTCGACGGTGTAAGCGGCTGGCACGGCTGGCAATGGCTGTTCCTGCTCGAAGGCATTCCGTCGGTGCTCGCCGGCGTACTCGTGTTCTTCGCGCTCGACGAGCGGATCGCGAAGGCGACGTGGCTCACCGACGAAGAAAAGGCGCTGCTCGCCCGCAACGTCGACGCCGAGGAAGCCACCAAGGAAGACCCGCCGCTCGGCGCCGTGATGTCGAGCCCGCGCGTCTGGCTGATGGCGCTGATCTATTTCTCGTTCGTGATGGGGCTCTACGGCGTCGGCTTCTGGCTGCCGACGATCATCAAGGCGACGGGCGTGACCGACACGGTCATGATCGGCCTGCTGTCGGCGATTCCGTATGCGGCCGCGGTGGTCGCGATGATCCTGATCGCGCGCAGCGCGGACAAGCGCCGCGAACGCCGCTGGCACCTCGCGATTCCGGCCGCGATCGGCGCGCTCGGCCTCGTGCTGTCGGTGATCTGGGCCCACCAGACCGCGCTCGCGATGCTCGGCCTCACGCTCGCGACGATCGGCATCCTGACGACGCTGCCGCTGTTCTGGAGCCTGCCGACCGCCTTCCTCGGCGGCACGGCCGCCGCGGCCGGCATCGCGATGATCAACTCGATCGGCAACCTCGCGGGCTTCCTGAGCCCGTACCTGATGGGCTGGCTCAAGCAGGTAACGGGCAGCAACGATGCGGGCATGTACATGCTGGCCGGGTTCCTCGTGCTCGGCGGGCTGCTGGCGCTGTCGGTGCCGAAGCGGCTCGTCGACAAGTGATGCGCGGCGCGTAACGATCATGTCGACGGAGCCAACCCGCATGCCACATCGAATCGTCCAGGCCGCCGGCAGCCGTGTGCTGGTCCGGGATCCTTCCGCCGGCCTCGTGCAGCGGGAAAGCGATGCGCTCGACCTCATCGCGCTCGCGCACGAGCATGAAGCCGACTGGATCGCGGTCGCCACCGACGCGCTGCACGACGACTTCTACCGGCTCGACAGCGGGCTGGCCGGCGCCGTGCTGCAAAAGCTGACCAACTACGGCGTCCGGCTCGGCGTGATCGGCGATATCGACCGCTGGCTCGCGCGCAGCGAAGCGCTGCGCGCGCTCGTTCGCGAGTCCAATCGCGGAAAATCGGTCTGGTTCGTCCCGAGCGAGAACGACCTGCTGCGCAGGCTCGGCGCATAACGCGCCACGCGCCCCGCTGCCTCGCGACGGACGAAAAAAAGCCCCGAAGGCCGATCGGCGTTCGGGGCATTTTTACGCAGCGCGGCGTCAGGCCACGGTGATCGCGAGCGCGCTTTCGCGGTAGTGCTTCGCGGCCTTGTCGGTTTCGCCGAGCTGCTCGAACAGGCGGGCGAGCGCGCGATGCGCGCGCACCTTCAGCGCCTCGTTGTCGGCCAGCTTCAGCGCCGATTCGAGGAACGACTGCGCCTTGCCCCACAGCTGCTGCTGCTGGCAGAGGCGGCCGAGTGCGAACAGCAGGTCGGCATCTTCCGGATGATCCTTCTTCCAGCCTTCGGCCTTCTGGATCAGCGGCAGCGCATCGGCGCCGGCCGTGTCCGGGTAACGGCGCAGCAGGCGCGCATCCCAGTTGTGCGCGAGCGCGTCCTCGACGATACGGCGCGCTTCGTTGCGGCGCTCGAGCGGCACGAGCAGCTCGGCCGCGAGATCGGCCAGGCGCGGCGACTGGCGCTCGACCGGCGACAGCGACTGCCACACTTCGAGCAGCGCTTCGGGGTCGTGCCGGCGTTCGCGCAGCAGGTTTTCCGCCGCCTGCTGGCGCAGCCGCACGGCCGCGGCCGGATGCAGCGCCTCGCGCTTTTCGAGCGCCTTCGCGAGCTTCAGCACCTCGGCCCAGTTCTTCAGTTGCTGCTGCGCACGCAGCGCGATCTGCTGCGCATGGATGCGCTTGCCGCCGGCCTGCATGTCGGCCAGCGCGGCAAGCGCGCCGTCCGCATCGCGGGCGTCCGCGCGCATGTCGGCCGCGGCGAGCAGCCGTGCATCCTGCCATTCGGGCGCGTCGACCTTCGACAGCCAGTCGTCGCGGCGCGTGTACTCGTGCATCCGGTGCGCGGCCGTGGCGCCGACGAGACTCGCGGCGCCCAGGTTCGCATCCACCGACAACGCTTCACGCGCGGCCTTCTCCGCACGCGAGAAGCGGCCCGCGTACAGGTTCGCGATCGCATCGCGCAGCGACGCCTGCGCCTTCTCGTTGCGCGAACGCGCGCGATACGCGGCGACCCGCTGCGGCATACGCCAGATGTTGCGCACGATGCGCAGCAGCGCGTACACGACGATGAACAGCACGACGATGGCGATCACGAACAGGTTCAGCGACACGTCGATCCGGTACGGCGGATAGACGAGCAGCACCTGCCCCGCGTCGAAACGGCCGACGGTGGCGAGCGCCGCGGCGATCGCGAACAGGACCGCGAGCCAGACGATTCCTCGAAGCGTCATCGTTACCCCCGGCTCTTGAACTGCTGAACGGCGTTCAGGCTCGTGTTCAGGTTCGGCACCGCGACCGTCAGCGATGCGCCGTCAACCTGCCTGAGCAGATCCTCGACGGTCTGCGTGTCCTTCGACGCCTGATCGAAATACTTGCCGAGCGACGCCTGCGCGGCGTGCAGATCGGCCTTCATCGCGCTGTCGTTGCGCGCCAGCAGCGACAGCCGTGCGGTGAGCAGGCGCAGCTTCACGTTCTCGCGCACGAAGTAGCCCTGGTCGGGCGACGCGAGCATCGCGTCCGCGTTGTCGATCCGGCGCACCTGCACGAGGCCTTTCAATTGCTGGCCGAGGCCGGCCGAGAACGCGTGCCACCACACCTTCCAGCGCGGCTCGCCGGCGGCGACCGACGACGCGGCGTCGGCCGGCGCGGCCTTCGGCGCCGCGTGCGGCACGATCGCCTCGCCGGACAGCGGCAGCGCGTCGATCTTGGCGATCGCGTCGTCGAGCTTGATCGCGAGGCCGGTGAGATCGGCTGCCGGCGCGGCCTTCAGCTTCTCGATGTCCTGCGCGAGCGCCTTGCGCACCGTGACGGCCTGCGCGCTCTGCGACGTCGCGAGACGCGCGTCGGCGTTCTGCAGCGCGATCAGCGCGAGCTGCGTGTTGCCGGTCAGTTGAAGCTGCTGGCTCGCGCTGGACAGCATCTGGTCGACTTCCTCGAGCATCCACGCATCGCGGTTGCGCGACAGGTCCTGGTATTGCTGCTGCAGCGCCTGCTGCGCGCTCTGCGCATCGGCGAGCTTGCCGTCGAGCTGCGCGAGCTGCGTGTCGACCTGGTGCGTGCCGGCGAGCGCCTGCTCGGTCTTCGTCCGCGTTTCGGCCGCTTGCGCGTCGAGCGCCTTCTGGCGCGCGACGAACGTGCCGTCGAGCCGGTCGATCTTGCGGTTCAGCGCGTAGCCGCCGACACCCGCCGCGCAGCCGAGCACGACGACGACGAACCACAGCACCGCGCTGCCGCCGCGGCGCGCACGCGGTTCGGGCGCGCGATAAGGAGGGCTGGACGGCGGCGCGGAGGCAGCGGCCGGCTGGGAAGCGACGCTTTTGGAATCGTTGGTATCTGTCATGCGTTTAGTCACCGGTGCGGCTGTCGCCGGTTGGACGGCCTCGTCGGCCATCGTTCGAAACGCGCGGACGATGCGCTCATCGCCCGCGCCGGTCAGCGTAATCCTATCAAAACCCAATGCGCGCGCGGTCTGCTCGATCCGCGGGTGCGGCGTGACGAGCGGCGCATGCTTCAGCGCGTCGATCTCGGCATCGTTCAGGTGGGCCCGCGCGAGCGCGTGCAGGTTGCGCACGCCTTCCGAGCTCGTGACGAGCCACGCGTGCGGCCGGCCGTCGAGCAGCGCGTGCACGCGCTCCCACGCGCCGACGCGCGGCTCGGGCACGACGCGCCGGTAGGCGGCGACGAGCGTGACGTCCGCACCGGCCTCGCGCAGACGCTCGGCGAGCCATTCGCGCCCGCCGTCGCCGCGCACGATCAGCACGCGCTCGCCCGCCAGCGCCTGCGCGCCGCCGAACGCGGCGTCGATGCTCGCGAACAGGCTTTCCGAATCGTAATGGGGCACGCCGCCGTCGGCCGGCGCCTGCGGCGCGATCACGCGATGCGCGGGCGTCGCGATGCCGTGGCGCTCGAGCGCCGCGACGCTGCCGGGCCCGACCACGCCGACCGGCAGCGCGTTCGGCCAGATCGCGCCGTAGCGCGCGAGCGCGCGGTCGATCGCGTTCGGCGACACGAAGATCACCAGCGCGTAGTCGGCCAGCGCCGCGAACGCGGCGTCGAGCGGCGCCGGATCGTCGACCGGCGCGATATCGATCAGCGGGAATTCGAGCACGTCGCAGCCGGCGTCGGCCAGTTGCGACGCAAGCGCGTCGGACTGGCCGTCCGGACGCGTCAGGACAGCGGTGAACGCGCGCGCGCCGCCCGCCATCAGGCGTCGCCTTTGCCCGCGGCCTGCGAGCTCGCGAGCAGCGCCTGGACGATGTCGAGCGCGCCTTGCGCCTCGAGTTCGTCGGACACCGCGCGGCCGAGTGCGAGCGCATCGGCGACGGTCACGACCGCGCCGCACGCGTCGGCCGTCAGCACGCGCTTGCCGTCGGTGGTCGACACGCGGCCCGTCAGGTACAGCTCGCCCGCGCGCCACACCGCGTGCGCGGCGAGCGGCACCTCGCAGCTGCCGCCGAGCGCGCGCGACACCATCCGCTCGGCCTCGACCGCGAGCGCGGTCCGCGGGTCGTGCAGCGGCGCGAGCCACGCGGCGACGTCGTCGCGGTGCGCGGCGATCTCGATGCCGAGCGCGCCCTGGCCGGCCGCAGGCGGGCTGGCCTCGACATCGAGCAGCGCGCGGATCCGCGTTTCGAGGCCGAGGCGCTTCAGGCCGGCGGCCGCGAGGATGATCGCCGCGTAGTCGCCGCGGTCGAGCTTCGCGAGGCGCGTGTCGAGGTTGCCGCGCAGCGGCAGGACCTCGAGATGCGGATAGCGCGAACGCAGCATCGCCTCGCGGCGCAGGCTCGACGTGCCGACGACCGCGCCGGCCGGCAGCGCGTCGAGCGACGCGTAGTCGTTCGACACGAACGCATCGCGCGGGTCTTCGCGTTCCATGATCGCGGCGAGCGAGAAGCCGTCGGGCAGCGCCATCGGCACGTCCTTCAGCGAATGCACGGCGAGATCGGCGCGGCCGTCGGCCAGCGCGGCCTCCAGTTCCTTCACGAACAGGCCCTTGCCGCCGACCTTCGACAGCGTGCGATCGAGAATCTGATCGCCGCGCGTCGTCATCCCGAGGATTTTCACGTCACAAGCTGGATATAATTTGCGCAGCGCATCACGCACATGTTCGGCTTGCCACATCGCCAGGCGGCTCTCGCGCGAAGCAATCGTCAACGTCGCGGGCGGCTGTGCCTGCTGCGGCCCGGCCGCGGGGGTCTCGGAATTCATTGCTGGAACATCGAAGGACGGGATTGAAGATCGAACAATGGTAGCACGCACGCCCCGGCCCGCCCGGGCCCGAAGCCTGCGCCCGGCCTGCTTCCGCGCGGGTCGCGGCGCCGTTGTGCGGATGTGTCGCACGTAGCTGGTTGCTTGACCGCAGTTCCCGCAGTTTCCGCAGTTCCTTTTGACTCGAGCTTTCCCAAGGAAACCCATCGTGAAGTCTTCCGGATCGGCGCGTACGGCGCGCCGCAATGCTGCCTTGCCCTCCCCCGACGCCCCGACGGCCACGCTCGCGACCGCCGCGAACGGCCGTGCGAAAACGGCAACGAAACCCACGGCAACGAAACCGAAAGACCCGATACGTCAGACAAAACGCACGACGAAAGCCTCCAGCCCCGCCGCCCGCCAGGCGGTCGCGCCGAAGGCCGGCACCCGCACGCGCGACGACAAGGACCGCCCGCTGTTCGAGGACATCCGCTTCCTCGGCCGCCTGCTCGGCGACGTCGTGCGCGAACAGGAAGGCGATACGGTGTTCGACGTCGTCGAGACGATCCGCCAGACCGCGGTCAAGTTCCGCCGCGAGGACGACAGCGAAGCCGCGCAGACCCTCGAGAAGAAGCTGCGCAAGCTGACGCCCGAGCAGACGGTGAGCGTCGTGCGCGCGTTCAGCTATTTCTCGCACCTCGCGAACATCGCGGAAGACCGTCACCACAACCGCCGCCGCCGCATCCACGCGCTGGCCGGCTCCGCGCCGCAGCCCGGCACGGTCGCGTATGCGCTCGACCAGCTGAAAACCACCGGCAACGCGTCGAAGCGCCTGCTGCAGCGCTTCTTCGACGATGCGCTGATCGTGCCGGTGCTGACCGCGCACCCGACCGAAGTGCAGCGCAAGAGCATCCTCGACGCGCAGCACGACATCGCGCGCCTGCTCGCCGAGCGCGACCAGGAGCTGACCGCTCGCGAGCGCCAGTACAACGAAGCGATGCTGCGCGCACGCGTGACCGCGCTGTGGCAGACGCGCATGCTGCGCGACTCGCGCCTGACGGTTGGCGACGAGATCGAGAACGCGCTGTCGTACTACCGCGCGACGTTCCTCGACGAACTGCCCGCGCTGTACGGCGACATCGAGGCCGCGCTCGCGGAGCACGGCCTGTCGGCCCGCGTGCCCGCGTTCTTCCAGATGGGCAGCTGGATCGGCGGCGATCGCGACGGCAACCCGAACGTGACGGCCGCGACGCTCGACGAGGCGATCAACCGCCAGGCCGCGGTGATCCTCGAGCACTATCTGGAACAGGTGCACAAGCTCGGCGCCGAGCTGTCGGTATCGAACCTGCTGGTCGGCGCGAACGACGCAGTGAAGGCCCTCGCGGCAGCATCGCCCGACCAGTCGCCGCATCGCGTCGACGAACCGTATCGCCGCGCGCTGATCGGGATCTACACGCGGCTCGCCGCGAGCGCGCGCGTGCGTGTCGGCGAAGGCACGGTGCCCGTGCGCAGCGCGGGCCGCGGCGCGCCGCCGGTGCGCGCGATTCCGTACGAGGATTCCGAAGCATTCGTCGCCGATCTGAAGGTGCTGACCGCGTCGCTCGACGAGCACCACGGCGCGTCGCTCGCCGCGCCGCGCCTCGCGCCGCTCGTGCGCGCGGCCGAAGTGTTCGGCTTCCATCTGGCGAGCATCGACCTGCGCCAGAGTTCCGACATCCACGAGGCGGTGGTCGCCGAGCTGTTCGCGCGCGCGGGCGTCGAGGCCGACTATGCGGCGCTCGCCGAGGAAGACAAGCTGCGCGTGCTGCTCGCCGCGCTCGCCGATCCGCGCCCGCTGCGCTCGCCGTACCTCGACTACTCGGCGCTCGCGCAGAGCGAGCTCGGCGTGTTCGAGAAGGCGCGCGAGGTCCGCGCGCAATTCGGTGCGCGTGCGGTGCGCAACTACATCATTTCGCACACGGAAACCGTCAGCGACCTCGTCGAGGTACTGCTGCTGCAGAAGGAGACGGGCCTGCTCGAAGGCACGCTCGGCGTGCCGGGCAGCGACGCGCGCAACAGCCTGATGGTGATTCCGCTGTTCGAGACGATTCCCGACTTGCGCGACGCGTCGCGCATCATGCGCGAATACTTCGCGCTGCCGGGCATCGACGCGCTGATCGCGCACCAGGGCGCCGAGCAGGAAGTGATGCTCGGCTATTCGGACAGCAACAAGGACGGCGGCTTCCTCACGTCGAACTGGGAGCTGTATCGTGCGGAACTCGCGCTCGTCGAGCTGTTCCGCGAACGCAAGATCACGCTGCGGCTGTTCCACGGCCGCGGCGGCACGGTCGGCCGCGGAGGCGGCCCGACCTACCAGGCGATCCTGTCGCAGCCGCCGGGCACGGTGAACGGCCAGATCCGCCTGACCGAACAGGGCGAGGTGATCGCGAGCAAGTTCGCGAACCCGTCGATCGGCCGGCGCAACCTCGAGACGGTCGTCGCCGCGACGCTCGAGGCGTCGCTGCTGCCGCAGTCGAACGCGCCGGCACAGTTGCCCGCGTTCGAGGCCGCGATGCAGACGCTGTCCGATTCGGCGATGGCCGCGTACCGCGCGCTCGTCTACGAAACCCCGGGCTTCACCGACTACTTCTTCTCGTCGACGCCGATCACCGAGATCGCCGAGCTGAACATCGGCAGCCGCCCGGCGTCGCGCAAGCTGCAGGATCCGAAGCAGCGCAAGATCGAGGATCTGCGCGCGATTCCGTGGGGCTTCTCGTGGGGCCAGTGCCGGCTGCTGCTGACCGGCTGGTACGGCTTCGGCAGCGCGGTGAGCGCGTATCTCGACGGCGCGCAGGACGACGCCGAACGTGCGAAACGCGTGACGCTGCTGAAGAAGATGAACAAGACCTGGCCGTTCTTCGCGAACCTGCTGTCGAACATGGACATGGTGCTCGCGAAGACCGATCTCGCGGTCGCGTCGCGCTATGCGCAGCTCGTGTCCGACCGCAAGCTGCGCAAGCACGTGTTCGGGCGGATCGTCGCGGAATGGGAGCGCACGTCGCAGGCGCTCGCGGAAATCACCGGGCAGGAAGGCCGCCTCGCGACCAACCCGCTGCTCGCGCGCTCGATCAAGAACCGCTTCCCGTATCTCGATCCGCTGAACCACCTGCAGGTCGAACTGATCAAGCGTCACCGCGCGGGCGACACGAACGCGCGGCTGCGCCGCGGGATTCACCTGACGATCAACGGGATCGCGGCCGGCCTGCGCAACACCGGCTGATCCGCGGGCCGCGCGGCGCCGGACGTGTTCGGCGCCGGCCGGGATAACGAAAGCCGCGATACGCGTCGATGCGTATCGCGGCTTTTTTCATGCGGCGACGAAATGGCGCAACGGCGCAGCGCGCGCCGCACGCTCAGTGCGCGTCGATCAGCAACGCATCGTGCTCGAACGAACCGTCGGGCCGCACCGCGTAATAGCCGCGCACCTCGTCCGGCGCATGCGCCCACAGCGCGCGAATGCCGGCGACGCTGTCGGCCGGCGTGCGGATGCGCGCGACCCACGTGTCGAAATCGATCGGCAGCCGCCAGCGGCTGTGCACCTGCGCGTCGAAACCGGCGGCGCGGAACATCGCGAGCCATTCGTCCGCGCGGTAGTCGCGCACGTGCGACGCGTCGCGCAGCACTTCCGCGGCCTGCAGGTACGTATCGAGCAACGGATGGTCGTTGCCCGCGATGTCGATCATCAGCACGCGGCCGCCCGGCTTCAGCACGCGGCGCACCTCGGCGAGCGCCGCGCGAACGTCGTGCCAGTGATGCGCGCTCATCCGGCTCACGACCCAGTCGAACGTCGCGGTGTCGAACGGCAGCCGCTCGGCCGGACCCTGCTGCGTGCGGATGTTCGCGAGCCCGCGCTCGCGCGCGGCCGCGTCGACGGTCGCGAGCATCGGCGCGGCGAGGTCGTACGCGACCACGTCGCGCACGTGCGGCGCGACCGCGAAGCTCGCGTGGCCGGCGCCGCAACCGAGGTCGAGCACCGCCGCATCGGGCGTCGCACGCACCGCGTCGGCGAGCGTCTGCAGGTCGGCGCCCGTCGCATGAACCGTGCTGGTCAGATAGGCGGCGGCCGTCGTGCCGAATGCGTCGGCGACCTGGTCGTGGTGTTTCATCGTTCGCTCCTGTCCTGGATGCAGTCGGCCGACCGACGCTTCGGCGCGCGATCCGGCCCCGTGCAACGTATTGTGGGGGACGCCCGCTGCCCTGCCAGCGCGCGAGCCGCTACAATAGGCCGGCGTGTGTACCAGTACAAGTTAAGCAGTTATTCTGGTATTCGATCCACCTGTCTGATCGTTCGATCGTTGCCGCGTTTTCGCTTCCACTTTGCCGTTTCCGCATGAGCCAACTCTCCTCCGCCCCCGTCCCGCCGCTCGACGCCACGCCTGCCCGCGCGCTCGGCGAATTCATCCGCGCCCACCGCGAGCGGCTGTCGCCGCAGGCCGTCGGCCTGCCGCCCGGCCCGCGCCGACGCACGCCGGGGCTGCGGCGCGAGGAAGTCGCGCAACTGTGCGGCGTCAGCCCGACCTGGTACACGTGGATCGAACAGGGTCGGCCCGTGTCGGCCTCGGCCGACGCGCTGGCCCGGATCGCGGTCGCGTTGCAGCTGTCGAAGGCCGAGCGCGCGTATCTGTTCGAGCTCGCCGCGCAGCGCGACCCGGCCGAGCCCGACGTCGCGGGCGGCGACCTGCCGCCGACGCTCGCCGCGACCGTCGCGGCGATCGCGACGCCCGCCTACGTGCTCGACCGACAATGGAACGCGCTCGCGTGGAATGCGCCGGCTGCCGCGCTCTTTTCCGGCTGGCTCGACGGCGAACACGACCGCAACCTGCTGCGCTTCACGTTCATGTCGCCGGCCGCCCGCACGCTGATCGTCGACTGGGAAACCCGCGCCCGGCGGCTCGCCGCCGAATTCCGCGCCGATGCGATCCGCCACCTGACCGATGCGCCGACGCGCGCGCTGATCGACGCGCTGACGGCCGGCAGCGACGCGTTCGCGCAGTACTGGGCGTCGCAGGACGTGTTCGAGCGCGAAGGCGGGCTGCGCGAATTCGACCATCCGGCCGACGGCCGCGTCGTGTATCAGCAGATCACGCTGAAGCCCGCGCACCGCGAGGACCTGAAGCTCGTCGTGCTGGTGCGCGACTGAGCGCGGCTCAGAAGCTGATCGTCGCGGTAATCGTGTCGCTGTAGTTGCCGGGCGCCGGCGTCGCTTGCGCGGGCACGCGGCCGTACACGGTGATCGCCTGCGCGAACCCGCTGCCGGTGCCGGTCGCCATCGACGTGCCGGCGGTGCCGTCGCCCCATGGCTGCGTGAAGCCGCTGTCCTGATAGAGCTGGTAGCTGACCGACCCGCCGCCCGCGCGCTGCATCGTGCGTGCGGCGACGTTGCCGCTGCCGCCGCCGTTCAACGCGATCCGGAATGCGTCGCCGTTCGTGCAGCGCGCGCTGATCGAGCCGCTCGCGGTCAGCGCCGACGCCAGCACGCCTGCCGGCGGAAACGCGACGCCGGTCGCGCTGATGATGCAGTTGTTGACGACGGTGGCGGTCGTCGTAACCGTCATCGTGCCGGCCGTCGACTGCGACACGCACGGTGTCGGCAGCACGCCGAGCAGCGAAAAACTGTAGCTGTATGCGGCCTGGTTGCCGCTGAAACTCTGCGTATAGACGGTGCTGTCGTTGTTCACGGTCGGCACGGTCGGCTGGTTCGGCGCGATGCGGCCGTAGATGGTCACGTTCGCACTCGCGGACGTGCCGAGCGCCGGTTTCGTCAACGTCAGCGAGATCGGCGTCGTGCCGCTGCTCACGGCGCCCCAGGGCTGCGAATAGCCCGCATCCTGATACAGGTCGTACTGCATCTGGTTCGTCCCGTTGCTCAGGTAGCGCGGACTCGTGCCGCCGAGGTTCACGCACACGAGCACGCCGGTGTTCAGGCTCAGCACGTCCCACGTGCAGTTCACGGTCATCGTGCCGGTCGTCGTGTACGCCTGTTGCGTGATCGGGCTGACCGAGCCGAAGCTCGGCGCCGGCGGCGTCACCGTGCACGTATCCGCACGCGCGGGCATCCACGGCATGCCGAGCAGCGCGGCCAGCAGCAGGTACGCGAGCGCGCGCATCCAGCGGCGCGCCACGTCGAAGCCGTCATCCGCCATGCATCTCCCCGAAAAAAACCGTCCGCCCGATCGGGTTCGCGGACCGGGTCGCGCCGTCATCGTATCGGTCCGCGCATCGATCGTTCGCACTGTTACTTGATCCATATCAATAGGCCGATGGAATCCGTCCGCCCCCCCCGGACAATGCCCGCCAGGTCGGCGTTTTCTCCATTGCGCGCGACCGAACCGGTGGAGTAGTCTTCCTCCAACGACAGAGCGGTAACGGCGACCGGCAACAGACCACGCGGCAGGCACTCCGCGGCCGGGCGACCCCTTGAACGGCAGGAGACAATCATAATGATAGATTCCCGACGTCGTGTTTTTTCAGTCATGCTCGCAGCCACGTTCGCGTTCGCGCCGGTGCTGCAGCCCGTCACCGTTGCCGCAGTCTATTCGAACGGCACGGCCACCGCACAATTCAACGTCACGCTCACGATTCAGGCGAACTGCACGATCGCCGCGAACCCGCTTGCATTCGGCACGACCGGCGTGCTCGCGTCGACGCTCAACCAGCAGACGACGGTCTCCGTCACCTGCACGAACTCGACGCCCTACAACGTCGGGCTCGACGCCGGCACGGTGAGCGGCTCGACCGTCGCCAGCCGGCTGATGGGCGGCACCACGACCGGCAATACCGGCACGACGGTCGGCTACCAGCTCTATCAGGACTCGGGCCACTCGACGATCTGGGGCAATACGCAAGGCACCGACACGGTGGGCGGCACCGGCACCGGTTCCGCGCAGGTGCTGAACGTGTACGGCCAGGTGCCCGCGCAGGCGACGCCGAAGCCCGACACCTACCAGGCCTCGGTCACCGCCACCGTCTATTTCTAACGGGCCGTGCGATTGTTCCCGCGCGCGTTGGCCGCGCTGTACGTCGGATGGGCGGCGGCGGTCTCGCATGCCGCCACGCTGCAGATCACGCCCGTGACGATCGAGCTGCCGCCATCGGCGGCCGCCGCGAGCATGACGCTCAGCAACCCGGGCGGACGGCCGATCTACGGCCAGGTCCGCACCTATCGCTGGACGCAGGAAAACGGCACCGACGTGATGACGCCGACCGACGCGCTCGCCGCGTCGCCGCCGCTGCTGCAGATCGACGCGAACGCCGAGCAGTTGATCCGGCTCGTACGCACGAGCCGCGGCACGCCGGCCGCCGAGGAGAGCTATCGCGTGCTGATCGACGAACTGCCCGCACCGGGCACGCCGGTCGACAACGGCGTGACGATCCGGCTGCGCTATTCCGTGCCCGTATTCGTCGAGCCCGATGCCGCGCCAGCGTCCCCGCGCCTCGACTGGCGCGTCGAACCCGACGGGACCGGCATGCGGCTCACGGTCGACAATCGCGGCGGACGGCGGGCGCAGATTTCCGCGGTCCGGCTGGTCGATGCGCGAGGCGGTGTCCACGAGGTCACGCGCGGGCTGCTCGGTTATGCGCTCGCGGGCAGTACGCGACGCTGGCCGCTCAAGCTCGACGCCGGCACGCCGTTCGTCAAGATCCAGGCGACCGTCAACGCGCAGCCGGTCGAAGCCCGGCTGACGGCGCCCTGAGCCACCCGAGCAGGATCGCACGACGGTGCCCGTGCCGACGCCGAGCAAGACCCTCCGGCCCGACTGCCCCGTGCGACACGCCGGGCCCGGCCGGCCCACCGCCGCGCCGCTCGCGCTGGCGCTGATACTGGCGCTGCGCGCGCTCGTCGTATGCGCGCAGCCGGCGCCGGTGCCGCCCGCCGCCGCGTCCGAAGCCGCGGCGCAAGCCGACGGGCTGTATCTCGACGTGTCGCTCAATGGCGAACCGACGCACCGGATTGCCCGGTTCCGGCAGATCGACGGGCGGCTGCATGCGGCGTCCACCGACCTGAACGACCTGGGCATCGCGACCGGCGGCCCCGCGAACGCGCCGTCGAACACGCTCGTCGCGCTCGATACGCTCGCGGGGCTGCACTACGACTACGACGCCGGCCGGCAGACGCTCGACCTGCGCGTGCCCGATGCACTGCGGATTCCGCACACGTTCGATACGCGCGCGCTCGCCGCCGCGCCGCCGGCCACGTCCGGCCGCGGCTTCGTGCTGAACTACGATGCGTACGCGCAAACCGTCGCGCGCGCACCGCTCGCGGTCTGGAGCGAGGCGCGCTATTTCGATCCGGCCGGCGTACTCAGCAGCACCGGCATCGCGTACCTGTACGACGATCGCCGGCGCTACGTGCGCTACGACACGTCCTGGACCCGCTCGAATCCCGGCACGCTCACGACGACCCAGGTCGGCGACACGATTTCGTCGTCGCTGTCCTGGACGCGCTCGCTGCGCCTGGGCGGCGTGCAGTGGCGCAGCAATTTCGGCCTGCGCCCCGACCTCGTCACGTTTCCGGTGCCTGCACTGTCCGGCAGCGCGGTCGTGCCGACGTCGGTCGACCTGTACGTGAACAACGTGCGCCAGTTCAGCGGCAACGTGCCGAGCGGGCCGTTCGTGATCAACAGCGTGCCGGGCATCACCGGCGCGGGCAACGCGACGGTCGTCACGCGCGACGCGCTCGGCCGCGCGATCGCGACGTCGATTCCGCTGTACGTCGATACGCGCCTGCTCGCGCCCGGCCTCGCCAGCTATTCGGTCGAAGCCGGTTTCCTGCGCCGCGCGTACGGCACCGATTCGTTCGACTACGCGCGCACGCCGGCGGCGAGCGCCTCGCTGCGCTACGGGACCAGCGAGCGGCTGACCGTCGAAGCGCACGGGGAAGCGACGGCCGGCGTCTACAACGCCGGCGCCGGCGTGCTCGCGCGCCTCGGCGAGCGGGGCGTGGCGAACGCGTCCCTGGCGCTCAGCGCGCCGGGCAGGACCGGCGTGCAGGCCGGCATCGGCTACCAGTACGTGACGTCGCGCTTCTCGATCGACGCACAGACGCTGCGCGCATTCGGCGACTACGTCGACCTGGGCAGCCGCGAAGGCGTGCCGGTCTCGCGCGCCACCGATCGCGTGACGGTGTCGTTCCCGTTCCTGCGCGCGCAAACGCTGTCGTTCAGCTATCTGGCCCTCAAGTATCCGGGCGTCGCCGCGTCGCGGATCGGCTCGCTCGCTTACCTCGTCAACCTCGGCGGCCTGACCTCGATCACGTTCAGCGGCTTCCAGGACTTCCGACAACGCGACGCGCGCGGCTTCTTCGTGAGCCTGAGCATCGGGCTCGGCGGCAACACGTCCGTCTCCGCGAACGCCGGGCGGCAGAACGGCGAATCGACCTACACGCTCAACGCATCGCGGCCGCCCGACTATGGCGGCGGCTTCGGCTGGAACGTGCAGGCCGGCGCCAACGCGGGCACGCGCTACGGGCAGGGCCAGCTGCAGTATCTCGGCCGCGCCGGCCAGCTCACGCTGCTCGCGCAATCGTTCGACGGGCGCGGCAACGCGGCGGCCGACATCACGGGCGCGTTCGTGCTGATGGACGGCCGGGTGATGACGGCGCGCCGCGTCGACGACGGCTTCGCGCTCGTCTCGACCGACACGGGGCGCGTGCCCGTGCTGCACCAGAACCGGCCGATCGGCGCGACGGACCGGGCCGGCTACCTGCTGGTGCCCGACCTGAATGCGTACCAGAACAATCGCGTCGCGATCGACGGCAGCGCGCTGCCGGCCGACGCGCGGATCGCCGACACGACGCTCGACGTCGTGCCGCAGGCCCGCTCCGGCGTGCTCGCGCACTTCGCCATCACGCGCTACAGCGCCGCGTCGATCGCGCTGCACGCGCCGGACGGCACGCCGCTTCCGCCGGGGCTCGCGGTCCGCCACGTCGAAAGCGGCCAGCGCACGATCGTCGGCTACGACGGCCTGACCTTCGTCGACGGCCTCGTCGAGACCAACCACCTGGAGATCTCCGGCGGCGGCCGCGACTGCACCGTCGAATTCGCGTACCGGCGGCCGGACGACGGCACGCTGCCGCGCATCGGCCCGCTGACCTGCGGCCCGCGGTAGCGCGCGCCGGCCGCCCGCTTCGCGAATGTTAGAATCGCGGGATTCCCTCGGCGGCGCACGGCCGCCCAACTCCCCTTCGAAGAATCGCCATGACGTCCCAACTGCACAAAAAGGGCGAGGCCTGGTCGGCCCGCTTCTCGGAACCGATGTCGGAGCTGGTCAAGCGCTACACGTCGTCGGTGTTTTTCGACAAGCGCCTCGCGCTCGTCGACATCGCCGGCTCGCTCGCGCACGCGAACATGCTCGCCGCGCAGAAGATCATCAGCGCCGACGACCTGGCCGCGATCGAACGCGGGATGGCGCAGATCAAGGGCGAGATCGAGCGTGGCGAATTCGAATGGCAGCTCGACCTGGAAGACGTCCACCTGAACATCGAGGCGCGCCTGACCGCGCTGATCGGCGATGCCGGCAAGCGCCTGCACACGGGCCGCTCGCGCAACGACCAGGTCGCGACCGACATCCGCCTGTGGCTGCGCGGCGAGATCGACCGCATCGGCGGCCTGCTGAACGACCTGCGCGGCGCGCTGATCGACCTCGCGGAACAGAACGCCGACACGATCATGCCGGGCTTCACGCACCTGCAGGTCGCGCAGCCGGTCACGTTCGGCCACCACCTGCTCGCGTACGTCGAGATGTTCTCGCGCGACGCGGAACGCATGCGCGACTGCCGCACCCGCGTGAACCGCCTGCCGCTCGGCGCGGCCGCGCTCGCGGGCACCAGCTACCCGATCGACCGTCATGCAGTGGCGAAGACGCTCGGCTTCGACGGCATCTGCGCGAACTCGCTCGACGCGGTGTCCGATCGCGACTTCGCGATCGAATTCACGGCGGCGTCCGCGCTCGTGATGACGCACGTGTCGCGCTTCTCCGAAGAACTCGTGCTGTGGATGAGCCCGCGCGTCGGCTTCATCGACATCGCCGACCGCTTCTGCACCGGCAGCTCGATCATGCCGCAGAAGAAGAACCCGGACGTGCCCGAACTCGCGCGCGGCAAGACCGGCCGCGTGAACGGCCATCTGATGGCGCTGCTCACGCTGATGAAGGGCCAGCCGCTCGCGTACAACAAGGACAACCAGGAAGACAAGGAACCGCTGTTCGACACGGTCGACACCGTCGCCGACACGCTGCGGATCTTCGCGGAAATGGTCGCCGGCATCACCGTGAAGCCGGACGCGATGCGCGCGGCCGCGCTGCAGGGCTTCTCGACCGCCACCGACCTCGCCGACTACCTGGTCAAGCGCGGCCTGCCGTTCCGCGACGCGCACGAAGCCGTCGCGCACGCGGTGAAGATCTGCGACGACCGCGGGATCGACCTCGCCGACCTGACGCTCGACGAAATGAAGCAGGAGCTGCCGAACGTTGCGCACCTGATCGGCGACGACGTGTTCGGCTACCTGACGCTCGAAGGGTCGGTCGCGAGCCGCAACCATCCGGGCGGCACCGCGCCCGACCAGGTGCGCGCGGCCGTCAAGGCTGCCCGCGCCGCGATCGGCAAGTAACGGCCCGCCGTCCCGGACGGACGCCTTCGGCGTCCGTTTTTCATTCGGGCGGCCGTCGCGCCGCCCGTCGCTTCCCCGCTTCACGGACGCCCACGATGACCTTCTCCGCCGCGCTCTTCGACATGGACGGCCTGCTCGTCGATTCCGAGCGGACCATCATGAACACGTGGATCGACGTGTCGAACGCGCACGGCGTCGTGCTGACCGAGATCGATTACCTGCAGATCGTCGGCCGCTCGTTCGCCGAAGGCCAGGTGATCCTCGCGCGGCTGATCGGCGACGCCGACACGTTCGACGCGGTGCGCATCCGCGTGCGCGAGCAACTCGCCGCACCCGAACCCCATCCGAAGTTTCCGCTGAAGTCGGGCGCGCTCGCGCTGCTCGAAACGCTCGCGCAGGCCGGCATTCCGTGCGCGGTCGCGTCGTCGTCCGCGCGCGACGTGATCCGTGCGCGGCTCGACGCGGTCGGCGTGCTGCCGTTCTTCCGCGCGATCGCGGGCGGCGACGAAGTCGCGCGCGGCAAGCCCGACCCGGCCGTCTACCGGCTCGCGGCCGAGCGTCTCGGCGTGCCGGCGCACGCGTGCGTCGCGTTCGAGGACAGCGACTTCGGCGCGCAGTCGGCCGCCGGCGCCGGCGCCGCGGTCGTCACCGTGCCCGACCTGAAAGCGCCGACGCCCGACATCGTCGCGCTGAGCCTGCACGTGCTCGCGTCGCTCGACGACGCGGTCGCGCTCGTGCCGTCGTGGTTCGGGCTGCAGGGCATGTCGCAGCCCGCGTAGGCGATACACCGCTCCAACGCAAAACGGGCACCCGAGGGTGCCCGTTTCATCATGTCGCCGCAGTCAAAAGCGGCGCGCCTTTACCGATTGCCGGCCGTCTCCGACAGCCGCTTCATCGTCGCGATGCGCGCGCCGATCAGGTCGACGCGTCCGTCCTCGCCGACGAGCGGCGCCGTCGCATCGCGGAACGCCAGCCACGCGCGCTGCGCGCGCACGAGCGTCGCGGCCGAATGCGCGGGCATCTTGCGGTGCAGCTTCTGGTAATAGCGGTTCAAGTCGAATAACGCGTGTTCGCATGCGGCGTCCTGCGCGCACGGCCGCACGCGGCGGATCGCCGGATCGCGCGGCGCATTCGCCGGCCTGGCGCCGGCCGGCGCGACCCCACCGGCACCGCCCTGCGCGCCGCTCGTCGCCGCGACCGGCACGGCGGCGGGCGGCGGCGCATAGCGATCGGCCGCGCCGCGCAGCGCCAGCGCGCGATCGCGCACCGGCTGCAACTGCAGGTCGGCGCTCGACATCGCATACGCGGTGCCGCGCGTCGTGTCGTACACGGCCTTCAGCAGCAGCACTTCGTCCTTGCGCCACGTGAGCCAGCGGCGCTGGCTGTCCTGCCAGCCGCGCTTCGCGTCGGCCGGCGCATCCTTCAACAGGCGCTGGTACGCGCCGTCCATCACGGCCTGCCACTGCTGCTGCGCTTCGCCCATGCACTGGATCTGCCCGGCCGGCGACGACCGGTCGCGCCGCGCGAGGCATTGCCGCATCGCGACGTCGATCGGGTCGGCCGCCGCGACTTCCGCATGGGCAACACTCGCGCCCGCGAGCCCCGCCAATCCTGCCGCCCAGACGACGAGCGCGGCCAGCGCCGCGCGCATCGTCCGGACTCGTCCGTGCGCCGCCATCAGTCGCGCACGCAGTCGACGAAGTACTCGACGCGGCCGTTCACCTCTTCCGCGACGAGGCCGTGGATGTCGGTGTGGAAGCCCGGGAAGCGCTCGTTGAAGTCGCGCGCGAACCGCAGGTAGTTCACGATCGTCTTGTTGAAGCGCTCGCCCGGAATCAGCAGCGGAATGCCCGGCGGGTACGGCGTGAGCAGGATGCTCGTCACGCGGCCCTCGAGCTCGTCGAGCGGCACGCGGTCGATCTTGCGGTGCGCGAGCTTCGCGAACGCGTCCGACGGCTTCATCGCCGGCTCCATGTCCGACAGGTACATCTCGGTCGTCAGGCGGGCGATGTCGTTCGCGCGGTACACGTCGTGGATCTGCGTGCACAGGTCGCGCAGGCCGACGCGCTCGTAGCGCGGATGCTGCGCGACGAATTCCGGCAGCACGCGCCACAGCGGCTGGTTGTTGTCGTAGTCGTCCTTGAACTGCTGCAGCTCGGTCACCATCGAGTTCCAGCGACCCTTCGTGATGCCGATCGTGAACATGATGAAAAACGAGTACAGGCCGGTCTTCTCGACGATGATCCCGTGCTCGGCCAGGTACTTCGTGACGATCGCGGCCGGAATGCCGGTCTCGCCGAACTCGCCGTCGACGTCGAGCCCCGGCGTGATGATCGTCGCCTTGATCGGGTCGAGCATGTTGAAGCCTTCCGCGAGCGGGCCGAAGCCGTGCCAGTGGTCGTTCGGCTTCAGCATCCAGTCTTCGCGCGACCCGATACCTTCCTCGGACAGGTTGTCCGGCCCCCACACGCTGAAGAACCAGTCGTCGCCGTATTCGGCGTCGACCTTGCGCATCGCGCGGCGGAAGTCGATCGCCTCGGCGATCGATTCCTCGACGAGCGCGGTGCCGCCCGGCGGCTCCATCATCGCGGCCGCGACGTCGCACGACGCGATGATCGCGTACTGCGGGCTCGTCGACGTGTGCATCAGGTACGCCTCGTTGAAGCGGTGCTTGTCGAACGTGCGGTTCTCGGAATCCTGCACGACGATCTGCGACGCCTGCGAAATGCCCGCGAGCAGCTTGTGCGTCGAGTGCGTCGCGAACACGAGCGCGCCGGTGCGCGGACGGCCGTCGCCGATCGCGTGCATGTCGCGGTAGAAATCGTGGAACGTCGCGTGCGGCAGCCACGCTTCGTCGAAGTGCAGCGTGTCGAGCAGGTCGCCGAGCAGGTCCTTGATCATCTCGACGTTGTAGACGACGCCGTCGTACGTGCTCTGCGTGATCGTCAGGATCCGCGGCTTCATGTCCGGGTTCTGGCGCAGCGCCTCGCGCGCGAACGGGTTCGCCTCGATCTTCCGGCGGATGTTCTCCGGCTTGAATTCGTCGCGCGGGATCGGCCCGATGATGCCGAAATGGTTGCGCGTCGGCGTGAGGAACACGGGGATCGCGCCCGTCATCGTGATCGCGTGCAGGATCGACTTGTGGCAGTTGCGGTCGACCAGCACGATGTCGCCCGGTGCGACCGTCGCGTGCCAGACGATCTTGTTCGACGTCGACGTGCCGTTGGTCACGAAAAACAGGTGATCGGCGCTGAAGATGCGCGCCGCGTTGCGCTCGGACGCCGCGACCGGGCCCGTGTGGTCGAGCAGCTGACCGAGTTCGTCCACCGCGTTGCAGACGTCCGCGCGCAGCATGTTCTCGCCGAAGAACTGGTGGAACATCTGGCCGAGCGGGTTCTTCAGGAACGCGACGCCGCCCGAGTGCCCGGGGCAGTGCCACGAGTACGAGCCTTCGTCCGCGTACTTCACCAGTTCCTTGAAGAACGGCGGCGCGAGCGAATCGAGATAGACCTTCGCCTCGCGGATGATGTGGCGCGCGACGAACTCCGGCGTGTCCTCGAACATGTGGATGAAGCCGTGCAGTTCGCGCAGGATGTCGTTCGGCAGATGGCGCGACGTGCGCGTCTCGCCGTACAGGAAGATCGGGATGTCCGCGTTGCGGCGGCGCACTTCGGTGACGAACGCGCGCAGCTCGATGATCGCGGTCGCGAGCTCCGGCAGCTCGCCGTCCGGGCCGGTTTCGCCGAGCATGAGTTCGTCGTCGTCGATCGACAGGATGAAGCACGACGCGCGGCTCGATTGCTGCGCGAACGACGTCAGATCGCCGTAGCTCGTGAGGCCGAGGACTTCGACGCCCTCCTTCTCGATCGCTTCGGCCAACGCCCGGATGCCGGAGCCCGAGATGTTCTCGGAGCGGAAATCTTCGTCGATGATGACGACGGGGAAACGAAACTTCATGGGCGATTCTCCAAAAAGAACGACCGCGGCGCGTCACGCGCAGCGGTCACCCGGAAACTGGTGAGACGTTATGCAACCAGATCAGGTTTTCGGCAGCGTGACACCGCGCTGCCCCTGATACTTGCCGCCGCGATCGGCGTACGACACGTCGCACACCTCGTCGCTTTCGAAGAAGAGCACCTGCGCGACGCCTTCGTTCGCGTAGATCTTCGCGGGCAACGGCGTGGTATTCGAGAATTCCAGCGTGACGTAGCCTTCCCATTCGGGTTCGAACGGCGTCACGTTGACGATGATCCCGCAGCGCGCATAGGTCGACTTGCCGAGGCAGACGGTCAGCACGGTGCGCGGGATGCGGAAATATTCGACGGTGCGGGCCAGCGCGAACGAATTCGGCGGGATGATGCACACGTCGCCCTTGAAATCGACAAACGAACCCTCGTCGAAGTTCTTCGGATCGACGATCGTCGAGTTGATGTTCGTGAAGATCTTGAATTCGTCCGCGCAGCGGATGTCGTAGCCGTAGCTCGACGTACCGTAGCTGACGATCCGGCGGCCGTCCTCGGACGCGCGGACCTGATCGGGCACGAACGGCTCGATCATCTTGTGCTCTTCGGCCATGCGCCGAATCCATTTGTCGGACTTGATGCTCATATCTGGGCGCCTGGAAACGCTGCGTGACAATCAGGGAGGGCCGCTCGCGCGAGGCGGCGGCCGGGAAAGGCGGACATTTTACGCGATCATCGGCCCACGCACGCGGCGGCCGTCAACGGATCACGCCGCAGGCCAGCGCAGGCCCCGCGCCATGCTGCGAAAACGCGGGGTCGCTCGCGTCGCGGTGCACCAGCGCCGCGCGGTTCATCGCCGAGCGCACGCCATCGAGGGCCAGATCGGGCGCGACGATGAAGCCGGCCGCGACGCCGTTCGCATCCGCGTGGATGTTGCCGAGATCGCCGGCGACGCGCGCGCCCGCGCGCAACCGGTCGGCGGCCGGCGCGAACACCTGGCCGGCGCTCGAGCCGTCGCCCGCGTTGCAGTCGCCGCGTTCGTGCACCTGCAGCGCGTGATCGCTGTTCGGCGGCAGGCCGACCAGGTTGTAGGTGACCTGCACGCCGTCCGGGCGCTCGACGAACGTCACCGCGCCACGCGCCTGCGAGCCGACCGTCGGCTGCAGTTGCGCGTCGGCCCGTTTTTCGTGCGACGAGGAAAAGGAGGTACAGCCGGCCAGCAGGCCCAGCGCGGCGGCGGCCAGCAGCGCGCGCCGCGCGCGGCCGGCGCGCACGCCGTGATGTCGTTGTTTCATTCGATCCTCATGCCGGCTGGCGACCGTTCGAGACGACGGCCGCGCCGGGCGGGTAAAGGGACCCGGGAAAAGTCGCCATGATACCGCGCCTCGCGGCGCAGCAAACAGCGTGAGGCCCCGCCCCGCAAGGGTTTTACGTATTTTGAACAACGATCGACGGGAACTTCGACGTCATGTCGCGCGATCGCTCGGCAATCGCCAGCGCGACCCCACGCGCGATGTCGCGGTAACGACGCGCGAGCGCGCCTTCGGGATCGGCCGCGACCGTCGGCGTGCCGCTGTCGGCGCGCTCGCGGATCGCGATGTCGAGCGGCAGGCTGCCGAGCACGGTCACGTCGTAATCCTTCGCCATCCGCTCCGCCCCGCCGGCGCCGAAGATGTGCTCCTCGTGGCCGCAGTTCGAGCAGACGTGGATGCTCATGTTCTCGACGATGCCGAGGATCGGGATCCCGACCTTCTCGAACATCTTCAGCCCCTTCTTCGCGTCCAGCAGCGCGATGTCCTGCGGCGTCGTGACGATCACCGCGCCGGTGACGGGCACGCGCTGCGCGAGCGTGAGCTGGATGTCGCCCGTGCCCGGCGGCATGTCGACGATCAGGTAGTCGAGCTCGCGCCAGTTGGTCTGGCGCAGCAGCTGCTCGAGCGCGGACGTGGCCATCGGGCCGCGCCACACCATCGGGTTGTCTTCCTCGATCAGGAAGCCGATCGAGTTCGCCTGCAGCCCGTGGCCGACCAGCGGGTTCATCGACTGGTTGTCCGGCGACTCGGGGCGCTGGCCGTGGATGCCGAGCATCGTCGGCAGCGACGGGCCGTAGATGTCGGCGTCGAGAATGCCGACCGACGCGCCTTCCGCGGCGAGCGCGAGCGCGAGATTGACGGCCGTCGTGCTCTTCCCGACCCCGCCCTTGCCCGACGCGACCGCGACGATGTTCTTCACATTCGGCAACAGCTTCACGCCGCGCTGTACCGTATGCGCGACGATCTCCTGCGACACGGCGACGCGCGCGTCGCGCACGCCCGGCACGGCCTGGAGCGCTGCGGCGACGCGCGCACGCACGTCGTCGTGCTGGCTGCGCGCCGGATAACCGAGCACCACGTCGAGCGCCACGACATCGCCGTCGATCGCGACGTTGCGCACGCCCTTGTTCGCCGCGTACGGGCGGCCGGTATTGGGGTCGACGACTGCCGCCAGCGCGGCGTCGACTTGGGCCCGGTCAATGCTCATCGAAACTCCGTGAAAACGTTTTTCTCGCGCGCAAAACGTCAAAAAATATCAAATTCCGCGGCGAAATTCGGGAAAAGTGAAAGAATCTGTTGCACGCCATTGCGCGAACGCGCGACCCGGCGCACTCTTCGCGTGCGGCATGCTATAGGGCCAAATCGGCCACTCACCGCCTATATTGTAGAGGCTGACGCGTCGCACTGCCCGAACAGCCACGCTGACGGACAGGGCATGCGAGCGCCTCGGCGGCTGCCGCGAGCGCCGGCCGGCCTTCCTTTTTCGGACGGCCCGCGCAGGGAGCCATCACTGTTGTTTGTCGTCGTTGTCGACTCGTTCAACCAAGAGAGGAATCCAAGATGAACATGAAAATCGCGACTCGCCTGTCCGTCTTCGCACTCGCCGGCGCGCTGCTGGCAGGCTGCGCCACGCAGCAAGGTAACAACACGGCCGTCGGTACCGGCACGGGTGCGGCGCTGGGCGCGGGCATCGGTGCACTGGCCGGTGGCGGCAAGGGCGCGGCGATCGGCGCGGGCGTCGGCGCACTGGTCGGCGGCGTGACGGGTTACAACTGGCAAGCGATCAAGAACAAGCTCGCGCCTTCGGCAGCGCAGACGGGCACGCAGGTCACCGAGCAGCCGGACGGCTCGCTGAAGCTGAACGTGCCGAGCTCGGTCACGTTCGCGACGAACCAGTACGCGATCACGCCGGCGTTCACGCCGCTGCTGAACGACCTGGCGACCACGCTGAACCAGAACCCGCAAGTGACGGCGTCGATCGTCGGCTACACGGACAGCACGGGCTCGGCGCAGCTGAACCAGACGCTGTCGCAGAACCGCGCGCAAAGCGTCGTGAACGCGCTCGTGCAGCGCGGCGTGAACGGCGGCCGTCTGTCCGCGCAAGGCATGGGCCCGTCGAACCCGATCGCGGACAACGCGACCGAAGCCGGCCGCGCGCAGAACCGCCGCGTCGAGATCTACCTGCGCGCGCCGCAACAGCATCAATAAGCGCGACCACGAGAGGAAACGTGCGGGCGCCGCGCCCGCACAGCCCCGCCTGACAAGGCGTTGGGCGGGGCCGGTAACAAATCGAAAAAATTTTCGAACTTCTGTCGCAGGCCGTGGTCAGTATTTACGGTACGCGGCTGGTGTTGCCGGCGCGTCACCATTCTCCTCTTGTCGTTGTTGCTCCGGGGCCGTATCCGCCCCGGTTTTTTTTGCCCGCAGAATTCGTGTTGCGCTGCAGCACAACACCCCCCCGGCACGCCGCGCGGGGCGCCCCTGCCCGTTCCGGCGCCCGGTCCGCGGCGCCCGCCCGCCGCGCTGGCCCGCGCCCCTGCTAGAATCGCGGTTTCCCGTCGTTTTTCCCGCTGTTCTTCTCCAGACACTATGTCCGCATCCGACCTCACCTCCGTGCAGGCTGCGGCGCCGCAAGGCAGCCGCCAGATCCTCGTTACGTCCGCACTGCCCTATGCCAACGGGCAGATCCACATCGGCCACCTGGTCGAGTACATCCAGACCGACATCTGGGTGCGGACGCTGCGAATGCATGGCCATGAGGTCTACTACATCGGCGCCGACGATACGCACGGCACGCCGGTCATGCTGCGCGCGGAGAAGGAAGGCGTGACGCCGAAGCAGCTGATCGACCGCGTGTGGACCGAGCACAAGCGCGACTTCGACAGCTTCGGCGTGTCGTTCGACAACTTCTACTCGACCGATTCGGACGAGAACCGCGTGCTGAGCGAGAAGATCTATCTCGCGCTGCAGGAAGCCGGCCTGATCGCCGAACGCGAAATCGAGCAGGCCTACGATCCGGTCAAGGAAATGTTCCTGCCGGACCGCTTCATCAAGGGCGAGTGCCCGAAGTGCCACGCGAAGGACCAGTACGGCGACAGCTGCGAAGTGTGCGGCTCGACGTACCTGCCGACCGAACTGCTGAACCCGTATTCGGTCGTGTCGGGCGCGACGCCGGTGCGCAAGACCTCGAAGCACTACTTCTTCCGCCTGTCCGACCCGCGTTGCGAATCGTTCCTGCGCGAATGGGTGAGCGGCCTCGCGCAGCCCGAAGCGACCAACAAGATGCGCGAATGGCTCGGCGACGCCGGCGAAGCCAAGCTCGCCGACTGGGACATCTCGCGCGACGCGCCGTACTTCGGCTTCGAGATCCCGGGCGCGCCCGGCAAGTATTTCTACGTGTGGCTCGACGCGCCGGTCGGCTACTACGCGAGCTTCAAGAACCTGTGCGACCGTAACGGCATCGATTTCGACGCGTGGATCCGCCCGGGCTCGACGGCCGAGCAGTATCACTTCATCGGCAAGGACATCCTGTACTTCCACACGCTGTTCTGGCCCGCGATGCTCGAGTTCTCGGGCCATCGCACGCCGACCAACGTGTTCGCGCACGGCTTCCTGACCGTCGACGGCGCGAAGATGTCGAAGTCGCGCGGTACGTTCATCACCGCGCAGAGCTACATCGACACGGGCCTGAACCCCGAGTGGCTGCGCTACTACTTCGCGGCGAAGCTGAACGCGACGATGGAAGACATCGACCTGAACCTCGACGACTTCCAGGCGCGCGTGAACAGCGATCTCGTCGGCAAGTACGTGAACATCGCGAGCCGCGCAGCCGGCTTCCTGATCAAGCGCTTCGACGGCCGCGTGCAGGACAGCGCGATGAATCATCCGCTCGTCGCGAAGCTGCGCGATGCGATTCCGCAAATCGCCGCGAGCTACGAAGCACGCGAATACGGCCGCGCGCTGCGCCACACGATGGAGCTCGCTGACGAAGTGAACGCGTACGTCGACGGCGCGAAACCGTGGGATCTCGCGAAGGATCCGGCCAACGCGGTCGCGCTGCACGAAACCTGCAGCGTGAGCCTCGAGGCGTTCCGCCTGCTGTCGCTCGCGCTGAAGCCGGTGCTGCCGCGCGTCGCCGAAGCGGTCGAGGCGTTCTTCGGGATCGCGCCGCTCGCGTGGGCCGATGCCGCAAAGCCGCTGTCGTCGGCGCAGCCGATCAAGGCGTACCAGCACCTGATGACGCGTGTCGACGCGAAGCAGCTCGAAGCGCTGCTCGCCGCGAACCGCGATTCGCTGCAGGCCGAGGCAACGGGTGCGGCCGCCGCGAGCGCGAACGCCGCGAAGGATGCGAAAAACAACGCGAAGGCGAACGCGAAGCCGGCCGCCGCGAACGGCGCCGACGATGCACCGATCTCGATCGACGATTTCGCGAAGATCGACCTGCGCATCGCGAAGATCGTCGCGTGCCAGGCCGTCGAGGGCTCGGACAAGCTGCTGCAGCTCACGCTCGACGTCGGCG
Source organism: Burkholderia sp. CpTa8-5 (assembly GCF_017815045.1). Lineage (NCBI taxonomy): Bacteria > Pseudomonadati > Pseudomonadota > Betaproteobacteria > Burkholderiales > Burkholderiaceae > Burkholderia > Burkholderia sp. CpTa8-5. The sequence continues at coordinate 179,334 of NZ_JAGIQD010000010.1, read as the reverse complement.
AGGAAAAGACCCGCAACGTGTTCTCGGGCATCAAGTCCGCGTACCAGCCCGAGCAGCTCGTCGGCAAGCTGACGGTGATGGTCGCGAACCTCGCGCCGCGCAAGATGAAGTTCGGCCTGTCCGAAGGGATGGTGCTCGCCGCGTCGGCCACCGACGAGAAGGCGGAACCGGGCCTCTACATCCTCGAGCCGCACAGCGGCGCGAAGCCGGGCATGCGCGTGAAGTAAGCGCAACGCGCTGCCGCTGGTGCAAAAAAGCCCCGCACGGTTTGAATCGTGCGGGGATTTTTTATCGCTGCCCGGTACGCCGGCCCTCCGTCACCGCTGCCCGAACCACCGGTCGAAGCGCCGCGTGTAGTTCAAGTCGACGCCCTGGAACGTGCCGCCGTACGCGGACACCGACCAGAAGCGCGTCAGGTTGATCGTCGCCTTGAACGCGTTGCTCGCCGATTGCAGCCCCTGCTCGAAGCCGAGCACGAACCGCTCGTTGATCGCCTTCGACACCAGCACGACCTGCGGATCGGTCAGTCCGACTTCGCTGCGGCCGACCGACACCTCGTCGAGACCGAAGGTCTGCGCGACCCGCTTGCCGGTCACGCTGCCGAGCAGCCCGAGCGCCGCCGTCATCGCCCCCTGCTGACCGACGTTGTTGCCCTGGTCGGTGCCGTGCCCGAACAGCAGCCACGACAGCTTTTCGTTGTCCGTCACGTTCGGCTCCGACACGAGCTTGACCGTCGGCGACTGGATCGTCCCCGTCACCTGCACGCCGGCCTCGACCTCCTGGTTGCGCCGCATCGCGAGGATGTTGACGCCGGGGTTCGCCACCGGGCCGTTGAACGTGAAGAAGCCGTTCTCGACCGCGAGCTTGCGGCCGAACGTCGTGTACGTCGAGCCCTCGGTCACGCGCACGTTGCCGATCGCGCGCAGCGGCACGCCCGGCGCGCTCATCACGGTGATCGTGCCGCGCAGCCCGAGATCCGCACCGTGGCCCTTGAAGCGGAAGTTGTTGCCGAGCCCGACGTCGATGTTCGCGCGCGGCGCCAGCGACGGCGCCGGCTTGTTCTCGACCGGCTTCGGCTTCGCGGCCGCGGTGCCGGTGGGCGTCTCGCCGCGCACCGTGCCGTCCGGCTGCACGATCACGACGTCGTCCGACAGGTGCGGCGCCGATTGCTCGGGCAGGTCGAACAGCGCGCGATCGACGACGAACTTGCCGTCGATCGCCAGCGCGCCGCGCGGCCCGTCGTTCGCGACGGTGGCCTTGCCCGACAGCGACAGCTTGCGATCCGGCGCCGCGAACAGTTCGAGCTTGTCCGCGACGATGCTCGCGGTCAGGTCCGGCGCCTCGCCGTCGAGGCGCACGCGGCCGAGCGCGCGCAGCGTGCCGTCGCCGCCGTGAAACTCGACCTGCTGGAATTCGACGAGGTTGTCCGACAGCTTCACGCGCACGATGCCGTCCTTCAACTGGACGCCCTGGTCGATCAACGTCGCGGACAGCTCGTCGCCCGTCAGCGTCCCCGACAAGTTCGGTTTCACCGGCGTGCCGGACACCGTCAGCTTCAGCGCCGCGCGTCCGCCGAGCAGGTAGCTCGGGCCGAACAGGTTGCCGGTGGTCTTCAGCGCCGGGATGTCGGCATCGATGCGGCCCGACAGCGGACCGTCGTCGACGATGCCGAACACGCCGTCGCGCAGCGCGAACGGCACCGTGACGTTCGCGTCCAGCGTGCCGATCCGGCTCGCCTTCGCGAGCCCGGTCACGTTGAGCCGGTTGCCGGGCGCGAAGCTCGCGCGGGCGGACAGGTCGGTCAGGCCGAGCGACGCGATGCCGCGCCCGGTCTCGATCGTCACGTCGCCGCCACGACGCTTCACCTGCACGTAGCCCGTCGCGTTCGCGCCGAGCGAGAAATCCCAGTCGGCATCGAGCACGACGTCGGTGCGCATCGGCGGCCGCTGGCCGGTCAGCACCTGGCGAACCTCGAGGAAACGCGCGATCGATGCGCCGGTCACCGAACCGGCCGAGCGCATCTGGCCGCGATCGAACACGAACGATTTCAGGTCGATCGCCGCGCCTTCGAGCGTGAGCCGCGTCGCGCCGAGCGTCACGCGGCCGGCGCCGGCCGAGATCGTCAGCGGCGCCTGCAGCGCAAGCGCCGGCGTGCCGCGATTCGCGAGCCGCGTAACGGTGCCGTCCCAGCGCATGCCGTCGCGGTTCTCGACCACGCCGCCGTTCGCCGCCAGCGTCAGGTCGATCACGCGGCCGCCGGCCATTCCGAGCGCCGACGCGTCGAGCGTGTGCTTCGCGCGCGTGCCGTCGAGGTTCGCGCGCAACGACTTCAGCTTGAACGAGCCGAGCGCGATGTCGGCCGCGTCGGCCGTGAACACGAGCGCGCCGTGCGCGCCGTCGCGGATGTCGGCGCGGCCCTGGGCGGTGCCGATCCGGTTCGAACCGACGACGACGTGCTCGGCCTTGTAGGCGGCTGTCACGTTCGGATGCGCGAAGCTGCCGGTCAGGTCGCCCTGCGCCTGCACGAGCCCTTCGACGCCGAAGCCGAGCCGGTCGAGCTGCGGCGCGTCGACGACGAAGCGCAGCCGGTCGCCGGGTGCGCCGAAGCTGCCGCGCAGGTCGACGTGGTTGCCGGCGATCGACAGGTTCGCGTTGCTCGGCAGAATTCGTGAGCCGGCGAGCTGCACGACGCCGGCGCCGGTCAGCGGCACGCCGTCGTACAGGCTGTCGGCGAGCTTGAAGGTCGCCTTCGTCGATACCTGCGGCGCGAACGCGCCCGACGCGGTCAGCGTGCCGGACACGCGCGTCTCGCCGCGCTTGGCCGGCGCCTTGGCCGCTTTCGCAGGCGCCTTGCCGCCCGCCTTCGGCGCGCTCATCGCGGCGAGCAGCAGCGGATCGAACGCGGTCAGTGTCGCCTTCGCGTCATAGGTCGAATGCGCGTCGTGGCGGAACACGCCCGTCAGGTCGATGCGGCCCTTGCCCGCAGTCACGCGCGTATCGGTCAGCACGGTCTGCTGCTGCGTCAGCGCGACCTTGGCCCGCGCGCCGAGCGCGAGCTTCGGGTCGTTCAGGTTGAAATCGACGGTCGTCACGTCGCCCGCGAGCGTGACGCCGAGCGGGCCGCCGAGGCGCATCGGCCGCAGCTCGGCGACGAACGCGTTGAGGTCGAGGTTCGCGACCTTCAGGTCGAAGCGGCCCTTGCCGCCCGCGAGCGTGCCGCCGCCGGTCACGCTGCCGTCGCGGATCAGTTTCAGCGCGAGACCGTCGATGCGCTGCGCGTGCGCGTCGAGATGCACGCTCGCGTGCGCGTCGATCACCGGCAGCAGATGGTCGCCGAGCGTGCCGGGTTTCGCGTTGACGATCGACACCGGGCCCGTCACCGCGAAGCCCTTCGCGGGCGCCGCGCCGGCCGGCGCGCTCACCGGCGCGAGTTCCGCGCGCACCGCGAGATCGGCCGCAGGCGCGCCGGGCGACAGCGCCTGCGGGTTCACGTGGTCGAACGCGAGCGACGCACGCGTGAGCGGCACCGTGCCGAACGGCGCGGCCTCGACGTGCGCGCGCCCGTTCAGCTTCATCCCGCTCGCGGAGACGTCGGCGACGAGCGCTTCGAGCGACCCCGACACGTTCGCGCTCGCGTTGACCGGTTCATCGGCGAGTTTGCCCACGTAGGTGGCGTCGCCCGTCAGCGCGAACGGCTTCACGCCGTCGAGCTTCGCGCGCGCGGTCAGCGCACCGTACGGCGTATCGACGCCGTCGAGCACGAGTTCATGGTGGCGGCCGTCGCTGCGGCCGTTCAGCGCGAGATGGTCGAGCTGCGTCGTCGACGCGCCTTCGTGAATGGCGAGGCGAGCGACGCGCAGGTCGTCGATCCGCACCTGCAGCGGCAGGCTCAGATTCTGCGGCGTCGTACTCGGCGTCGACGGCCCCGGCACGATCCGCACGTCGATCGTGCCGGCGCGCAGATAGGCGACGGACAGCCGCCACGGCGCGCGCGTCAGTGCCCAGCGGCCGTCGAGCCGGTCGATGCGGACCTCGGTGCCGGTGCCGTCGGGGCTGGTCCATGCGAACCCGCGCAAGCGCACGCCGGTCGCGAGCGAGCCGCCTTCGAGCGTGCCCGCGAGCCGCGTGCCCAGCACCTTGCCGGCTACCTGCCACGCGAGCCGCGTGCCGCGCTCGGTCGTCACCGCGCCCAGCACGAGCCCCGCCGCCAGCATGACGAGCAGCACGACCGTCGCGAGCGTCCACGCGACGGCCCGCCACGCGCGGCCGCGGCGCGGCACGCGCGGCGGCGTGCCGGGCGCGCCGTCGGGCGAATCCGGATCGTGAGGCGGCGGCGTGTCGTTCGGGTCCTTCGTCATGCGGTTCGTCGTGCGGTCGTCGTCAATAGGGCGGCAGGTTCAGAAAGCGATGCCGAGCGTCAGGTACGGGCGCACGCTGTGGTTGCGCAACCCGTACGCGACGTCGACGTTGATCGGACCGACCGGGCTGCGCCAGCGCGCACCGACGCCCACGCCCGGGTAGAACACGCGCTCGCCCCACGCATCGGTCGCGGTGCCGATGTCGAAGAACGTCGCGGCGCCCCAGTCGCGGTTGAACCAGTGCTGGTATTCGGCCGTCCCCGTCATCAGGTACTTGGTCGGCAAGACGGAGCCGTCGACGCTGTTGCCGATGCTCTGGTAGCCGTAACCGCGCACCGAATTCGAGCCGCCGGCGCGGAACAGCAGCGACGCCGGCACGCCGGTCGAACTGCCGCTCGTGAACACGCCGCCGAGCTCCGCGCGGAACACGAACAGGTCGCGCTTGCCGATCGGCAAATACTGCTGCCCGCGCGCGTAGCCGCGGATGAAGGTTTCGTCGGCCAGCACGTGCTTGACCGCGAAGCCGGCCTCCGCGTGAATCAGGTTGCCCGAGCGCGGAAACAGCGGATCGTCGACGTTGCGGCGGGTCCACGCCCACTGCGGCACCAGCGCGCGGCTCGTGGTCGGCCCCGCGCCGTTCTGGTCGAGCCGGTCCTGGTAGTACATCAGCGAATACGCATAGTCGATGAACTGGCCGGTGCGCGTGCGCTGCGCGCCGATCCGCGCGCTGTAGATGCGCGTATCCGACACGTTGGTGTTCGTGTACGACGCGAGCACGCTGTTGGTCCAGCCCTTCTCGCCCGGCGGCATCGACAGCTGGACCTGCCCGTACTGCTGGATCTGGTCGACCCGGCCCGACACGGTCAGCGGCCACGCGGCGCCGAACGTGTCGAGATACGTATAGGAACCCTGCACGTGCGGCCCGGTGTCGGTCGCGAAGCCGACGCCGCCGCGGATGTTGTTGTACGGAAACTCGCTGACCTTCACGTGCACGGGCGTGCGATCGGGTTTCGACGTATCGTCGCCGACGTCGATCGCGACGCTCGCGTAGTACGGCGTGTTCTGCAGCTGCCGCTGCAGTTCGGTGATCCGCCGCACGTCGTAGATCTCGCCTTCCGACAGCGGATTGACGTTCGTGACGATCCTTTCCGGATAACGGCGCACGCCGTCGACGTCGACCTTGCCGATCGTGAACGTCGGACCGCTGTCGAACGCGACCGCGAGCGTCGCGCGCTGCGTGCGCGGATCGATGCGCGCCTCGGACGACGCGATCTTCGCGCCGAGATAGCGGCGCGACTGCAGTTGCCGGAGCGCCGCACCCTTCGCGTCGTCCCAGTCGGACTGCGTGAACGGGTCGCCCGGCTTCATCGAGAACGCGAACCGCGTCGCGGTCTCCTGCTTCGGATCCTCGGTTTCCACCGGCCCCTTGAACGTCAGGTCGACCGTCGACACGACGGTCTGCTTGCCCGGATCGACCGCGATGCGCACGTCGCGCTTGCCGTCGCGCGTGCGCACGTCGGTGCGCACGACCGGCGAGAAATAGCCGGCCGTCGCGGCCAGGTCGCGCACCTGCTGCGGCGTGGCGGTCACGAGGAAGTCGAACTGGTCGTCGCTGATGTCGTCGCGCTTCGCGAAGCGGGCGATGTCGAGATGCGTCTTCAGGAGCTTGCGGATCGAGCGCGGCGCGTCGATGTCGACGTCGTACTTCGCGTGGGCCGGCAGCGCGAAGCACGCGGCCAGGCAACCCGCGAGGGCCGCCCGCGCGACGCGGGCCGCGGCGTCGGAGCGATCGCGTGCCGCGCGCCGGCCCGCGTGATGCGCCGTGTGTGCTTGCTGGTTCGACTGCCCCGCCAAATATGACCTCGCCGTCCTGGAGTGTTACGGTTTCGTGGAAAACCCTGTATTTGACCACAGGGCGCCGACGTCACGGCCAAACGATTGTGAAAGAGTGCCAAGGCCGCGGCAGGGTCACCGCACGACGCCCGCCAGCGCCGGCCCGCGGATTCGACGCTCGATTGGCGCCGGCTGTTCCCCGCGATGCGGTAAAATCCCGCCATCGAGAATCCGGCGCATCGTGCGCCGCCCGAAACGGAAGATCCAGCCATGCCGTACCAGTCCGACGTCACGCAGTTCCTGAACCAGCTCAAGCAGCAGAAGCCGACGCTCGAGGAAGAGCAACGCAAGGGCCGTTCCCTGCTGTGGGACAAGCAGCCGATCGATCTCGAAGAGCGCGCCGAGCAGCAGGAATCGCGCGTGAAGCAAACGTCGTACGTCTACTACCAGAACTTCTGACGACGTGAGCGCCGCCGACGAGGCCAGCGCCGCCCGGCAGGACAACGCGATCGCCGCGCCCGCGGGCGCCGATTCGACGCCCGACACGGTCGACGGTGTCGCGGCGTTCGCTCGCCTGTACGGCGAGCCGCTGTTCAAGCTGCCGCAGGATCTGTACATCCCGCCCGACGCGCTCGAGGTGTTCCTCGAGACGTTCGAAGGCCCGCTCGACCTGCTGCTGTACCTGATCCGCAAGCAGAACTTCAACGTGCTCGACATCCCGATGGCGCAGGTCACCGCGCAATATCTGGGCTACGTCGACCAGATCCGCACGTCGAACCTCGAGCTCGCGGCCGAGTACCTGCTGATGGCCGCGATGCTGATCGAGATCAAGTCGCGGATGCTGCTGCCGGTCAAGAAGGCCGACACCGGCGAGGAAGCCGAGGATCCGCGCGCCGAACTCGTGCGCCGGCTGCTCGAGTACGAGCAGATGAAGCTCGCCGCGCAGCGGCTCGACCAGTTGCCGCAGCTTGGCCGCGATTTCCTGCGCGCCGAGGTCTACATCGAGCAGAGCGTCACGCCGCGCTTTCCCGACGTGAATTCGGACGACCTGCGCGCCGCGTGGGCCGACGTGCTCAAGCGCGCGAAGCTCGTCCAGCACCACAAGATCTCCCGCGAGGAGCTGTCGGTGCGCGAACACATGAGCCTGATCCTGCGCCGGCTGCAGAACGCGCGCTTCATGGAATTCGCCGAGCTGTTCGACACGTCGCGCGGCGTGCCGGTCGTCGTCGTGAACTTCATCGCGATGCTCGAACTCGCGCGCGAATCGCTGCTCGAGATCACGCAGGCCGAACCGTTCGCGCCGATCTACGTGCGTCTCGCTTACCTGCCCGCGTAAGGGCCGCCCCGCCGCTCCCCGTTCCCCGGTGTATCCCGACGCTCGCCGCTTCGCCGCGGCGAATGGCCGTCCGGCGGGTATCCGGTACGTCCCACTATAAAGTGAACGATCGTTCTTTTATCGATGCGTCGCGCGACCAAATCCTCTACAATCCGCCGACGCCCGATGCGCCGCCCGCGCGCCGGCGTTCTCCGCTTCGACCCCGATGCCGCTGCCGCGGCGTCAACGCGCGCCTGCGCGAGGAACCCGCTACCCGATCATGAAAGTCATCAGCTCGATCCAGGAACTGCGCGACCAGCTGCGCGGACAGAACCGCACGGCGTTCGTGCCGACGATGGGCAACCTGCACGAAGGGCACCTGTCGCTGATGCGCCTCGCGCGCCAGCACGGCGACCCGGTCGTGGCGAGCATCTTCGTCAACCGGCTGCAATTCGGCCCGAACGAGGATTTCGACAAGTACCCGCGCACGCTCCAGGACGATATCGAGAAGCTGCAGCAGGAAAACGTGTACGTGCTGTTCGCGCCGACCGAGCGCGACATGTACCCTGAGCCGCAGGAATACCGCGTGCTGCCGCCGGACGATCTCGGCGGGATCCTCGAGGGCGAGTTCCGGCCCGGCTTCTTCGCCGGCGTGTGCACGGTCGTCACGAAGCTGATGTCCTGCGTGCAGCCGCGCGTCGCCGTGTTCGGCAAGAAGGACTACCAGCAGTTGATGATCGTGCGCCGGATGTGCCAGCAGCTCGCGCTGCCGGTCGACATCATCGCCGCCGAAACCGTGCGCGACGACGACGGCCTCGCGCTGTCGTCGCGCAACCGCTACCTGACGACCGACGAGCGCAACGAAGCGCCCGAACTGGCGAAAACGCTGCAGCGCGTGCGCGACAGCGTGCTCGGCGGCGAACGCGATCTCGGCAAGCTCGAGCAGCATGCGCACGCGCACCTGGCCGAACGCGGCTGGGTGCCCGACTACATCGCGATCCGCCGCCGCGCGAACCTGATCGCCCCGAGCGCAGCCGAACTCGAAGCCGGCGAACCGCTCGTCGTGCTCGCGGCCGCGAAGCTCGGCGCGACGCGCCTCATCGACAACCTGGAAATCTGACGCGCGGCCCGCCGCGCCTCTCACGACGCATCACGGAGACACCATGCAGCGCCACATGCTCAAATCGAAGATCCACCGTGCGGCGGTCACGCACTGCGAACTGCACTACGAAGGTTCGTGCGCGATCGACGAAGACCTGCTCGAAGCGGCGGGCCTCATCGAAAACGAACGGATCGACATCTGGAACATCAACAACGGCGAGCGCTTCTCGACCTACGCGATCAAGGGCGAGCGCGGCAGCGGGATGATCTCGCTGAACGGCTCGGCCGCACGCCGCGCGCAGCTCGGCGACCTCGTGATCATCGCGGCGTTCGCGATGGTTGACGAAGCGGAACTGCAGGCCGGCTGGAAGCCGAAGCTCGTGTTCATCGACGAAGGCAACAAGATCAAGGGCCACCGCGATCACGTGCCGACGCAGAACTGGACGTGACCTGAGCGGGGCACGCCCGCATGCCGCGGCATGCGGTGCAGCGATGCCGCCTGCAACCGAAGGGCCGGACACCGTACGCGACGGGATCCGGCCCTTCTCATTGGATGTCGCGCCGGCCGGACGGCCGGGCGTTCAGGACGCGGCCTTGACGGCCTTCTCGGCCTTCGGCGCGCGGCGCTCGGCCCATTCGACGATCGGCCGCCACTGTTCGAGATCCTTCTCGACGCGGCTTTTCGCGACATCCCACAGCGTCAGGCCGTGCGCGGCGATCTGCACGTAGTTCTGCGTGTCGCGCACGTAGCCGAGCACCGGCAGGCCGAGCCCTTCGACGAACCGGTGCAGCTGGTCGGACGAGCGCGTGCGCGCGTCGACCCGCATCCCGACGATCCCGACCTCGACGCTGCCCTTGCGCACGGCCTTCTCGCCGGCAAGGCGTTCCAGAAACTGCTGGGTCGCGAGAATATCGAACATCGACGGCTGCAGCGGCACGATCACCTTGTCGGCCAGTTGCAGCGCGACGTTGAGCCGCGTGCCGTGCAGGCCGGCCGGCGTATCGATCACCGCGTATTCGAGGCCGCGCGGCGGCTTCGACGGCGCCTCCGGATCGAGCGCCCACGCCTCGATCGCCGGCAAGCCGGCCGGCCGCAGGTCGAGCCACGCATGCGCGGACTGCTGCCGGTCCAGGTCGGCCAGCGCGACCCATGCGCCCTGCGCCGCGAAATAGCCGGCTAGATTGGTGGACAGCGTGCTCTTGCCCACGCCGCCCTTCGGATTCGCCACCACGATGACCGTCATGAATTCCCCCGAAAAAGCCGCGCGGCGCCGGCCGCATGGCAGGCGCCGCTCGATTGCGGATACAGGGAGCGATGATATCGGCAAACGGGGGGTCACCGGAACCGGTCGCACCGAACCTGTGCCCCTTTCGTCTGCTTTCCTTCACGTCACGCGCGCTGGACCGCGGCCTCCCGCGCGCCGAGCGCGAACGCGCCGCCGCCCAGCAGGGCCTGCACGGCCAGCGTGACGGCCCAGAACGCCGGATATTCCCAGCCGCCGTGCGGCGACGAGAAGCCCCAGCCGTTCGGCAGATGCGCGGCGACCGCGCCGAGCATGAACGGCAGCAGCACCAGCGCGGCGATGCGCACGCGGAACCCCGCGAGCAGCGCGAGGCCGCCCGCCAGTTCGACGAACGTGGTCAGGTACGCGAGCCAGCCCGGCAGGCCGATCGACGTGAAAAACTGCGCGGTGCCCGGCAGCGTGAAGACGAATACTTTCTGTGCGACGTGCGCGAGGTACAGCACGCCGAGGGCGACGCGCAGCAGCGTCGCGGCGAAATCGTTCAGGCGATTGGCGTTCATGACGGATTCCTTGGTGAGTGGATGGAATGGATCGCACTCTATTCGAATCCATTCGGCCGATAAACGCGCCAGCCCGCTTAAATTACCTCCATTCAGGAATGAATCGACGCAAAAAAAGGGCATGACCGATCATGCCCTGCGTCCTTCCTGCTCAGTAACCGCTCGTGCCTTGCGTGGCGTCACCGCCGGACTGGCCGCCGCCCGGCGCATACGAATCGCAGGCATGCGCGGCCGCGGACGCGCCCAGCAGCGCCGCGAGCAGGACGCTCCACCACCATCGAGCCCTCATCGTCGCCCTCCTTCGGGCGGACTTCCGCCCTCCTCTGTTGTACGCGATCGCGCGGAAAAAGCGAGAGTCGACCGGCGCGGTTTCAACGAAACTCGGCGTACAGCGCGTCGAGGTCGAGGTGCTCGGCGAACGTGTCGGCCAGCCGCTCGAGCGACGCCTCGCGCAGCGCCGGGTAGTCGATGCGGGCCGCGCCGTCGAGCCCCGCCCACGCGAGCAGCGCCGCGCAGGCGGCGGGCGCGTCGAACAGCCCGTGCACGTAGGTCGCGAGGATCTGGCCGTCGGCTGATCTCGCGCCGTCGGGACGCATGCCGTCCTGCGCGGCATCGGCGGCCAGCGTCAGCGCGGGCGTCGCGAGCGCCGGCCCGCGCGTGTCGCCCATGTGAATCTCGTAGCCGCGCACGGCCGCCGCGCCCGGCAGCGCGAGTCGACCGGTCACGTTCTTCAGCGTCTTGTCGGGCTGCAGCGTCGTGTCGAACTCGAGCAGCCCGAGCCCCGGCACGCTGCCGGGCGCGCCTTCGAGGCCGAGCGGATCGTCGAGCGTGCGGCCGAGCATCTGCATGCCGCCGCAGATGCCGATCACCTTGCCGCCGTAGCGGAGATGGCGCCGGATCAGCGCGTCCCAGCCCGCATCGCGCAGCCACGCGAGATCGCGCTGCACGCTCTTCGAACCGGGCAGGATCAGCAGGTCGGCGTCGGGCACGGGGCCGCTCTTCCAGTACGTGAATTCGATCTGCGGATGCGCGCGCAGCGGATCGAAATCGGTGTGGTTGCTGATGCGCGGCAGCGCGGGCACGACGACGCGCAACACGCCGGCATCGCCGCGGGCGGCGGCACTGCGCGCCTGCGCGGGCAGCATGTCCTCGGCGTCGAGCAGCAGCCCGTGCAGATACGGCAGCACGCCGAACACCGGCTTGCCCGTCTGCGCGCGCAGCCAGTCGAGCCCCGGTTCGAGCAGCTTGAGGTCGCCGCGGAAACGGTTGATCACGAAGCCGCGCACGCGCGCGCGCTCGCTGTCCGACAGGCAGGCGAGCGTGCCGACCAGATGCGCGAACACGCCGCCGCGATCGATGTCGGCGACGAGCACGACCGGGCAGTCGACGCGCTCGGCAAAGCCCATGTTCGCGATGTCGCCGTCGCGCAGGTTGATCTCGGCCGGGCTGCCGGCGCCTTCGACGATCACCGTGTCGTAACCGGCGCGCAGGCGCGCATACGACTCGAGCACCGCATCGAACGCGACCGGCTTGTAGTCGTGATACGCCCGCGCGTCGAGGTTCATGCGCGCCTTGCCGTGAATGATCACCTGCGCGCCGCGGTCGCTCGTCGGCTTCAGCAGCACCGGATTGAAATCCGTATGCGGCGCGACGCCGGCGGCCAGCGCCTGCAACGCCTGCGCGCGGCCGATCTCGCCGCCGTCGACCGTCACCGCGCTGTTGAGCGCCATGTTCTGCGGCTTGAACGGCGCGACGCGCACGCCGCCGCGGCGCGCGAGGCGGCACAGGCCCGCGACGAGCGTGCTCTTGCCCGCGTCGGACGTCGTGCCCTGGATCATCAGCGTGCCGCGCGGCCGCGGCTCGGGTGCATTCATCGTGTGAAAGGTGTCGCGAAGCAAAGGCGGCATTATCGCCCGCGCCGGGTCGCCCGCGCCGTTACAATCACGCGATGATTCCGCACGACCTCACCTTCGTCCTCGGCGGCGCGCGCTCGGGCAAGAGCGCGCATGCCGAGCGGCTCGCCGCCGATAGCGGCCGCCCCGTCACCTACATCGCGACCGCGACCGCCGCCGATCCCGAATTCGCGCAGCGCATCGCGCATCACCGCGCGCGCCGGCCGGCCGACTGGGGGTTCGCCGACGCGAGCGTCGATCTCGCCGGCACGCTCGCGCGGCTCGACGATCCGCACGCGTGCCTGCTCGTCGACTGCCTGACGCTGTGGCTCACGAACCTGCTGTGCCCCGCCGACGGCGCACCGCTCGACGACGCGCAGTACGCGGCCCAGGTCGAGCGGCTCGAGCACGCGCTGCGCGGCGCGCACGCGAAGGTGATCGTCGTCAGCAACGAGATCGGGCTCGGCGTCGTGCCGCTCGGGTCGGTCACGCGCCGCTACGTCGACGAGCTCGGCCGCCTGAACCAGCGCGTCGCCGCGCTCGCGACGCGCGTCACGCTGCTGGTTGCCGGGCTGCCGCTCGACCTCAAGGCGGGCGCGCCGTCATGCTGATGCTGTCGCTGCCCGTCGTCGCGATGCTGGCGGTCGCGGCCGCGATCGTCGACCGCGCCATCGGCGAGCCGGCCGGCTGGCATCCGCTCGTCGCGTTCGGCCGCGTCGCCGCGCGCATCGAAGCCGCGCTGAACACGGGCCGGCGCGGCCGCGTGGTCGGCGTCGCCGCGTGGCTCGCGGCGGTCGCGCCGCCGGTGGCCGTCGCGGCATGGCTCGTCGCCGTGCTGCCCTGGCCGTTCGCGGCGGCGCTGCACGTCGCGCTGCTGTGGTTCGCGCTCGGCGCGAAGAGCCTCGCCGACCACGTCGCGCCGATCGCCGCCGCGCTGCTGCGGCACGACCTCGACGCGGCGCGCACGCTGACCGCGCGCATCGTGTCGCGGGACACGAGCAACGCGGACGAAGGTGCGCTGTCGCGCGCGGCCGTCGAATCGGCGCTCGAAAACGGCAACGACGCGATCTTCGGCGCGCTCTTCTGGTTCGTCGTCGCGGGCGGCCCCGGCGCGTTGCTGTTCCGGCTCGCGAACACGCTCGACGCGATGTGGGGCTACCGCACGCCGCGCTTCCTGACCTTCGGCTGGGCCGCCGCGCGCCTCGACGATGCGCTGAACTGGATTCCCGCGCGCCTCACCGCCGCGAGCTACGCGCTGCTCGGCGACACGGCCGCCGCGTGGCGCTGCTGGCGCGCGCAGGCCCACCACTGGGACAGCCCGAACGCGGGCCCCGTGATGGCCGCGGGCGCCGGCAGCCTGAACGTGCAGCTCGGCGGCCCGGCCGTCTATCACGGCGAGATCGAGGATCGGCCGGCGCTCGGCACCGGCGCCACGGCCACCGCCCTTCACATCGTCGCCGCGCTGTCGCTCGTCACGCGCACGCTCGCGCTGTGGCTCGCGCTGCTGGTCGCGAGCGGCGCACTCGTCATGGCCTCCCATCATGTCTGATTCATCCATCGCGCACGGCGGCAACCTGCACGAAGCCGCCCGCCGCCACGGCATTCCGTACGACGCGTGGCTCGACCTGTCGACCGGCATCAATCCGGTCGGCTACCCGGTTCCGCCCGTGCCGGCCGACGCGTGGCGCCGGCTGCCCGACGACGGCGACGGCCTCGCGGCCTGCGCCGCGCGGTACTACCATGCTCCCGACGCCGCGCACGTGCTACCGGTTGCCGGCAGCCAGGCCGCGATCCGCGCGTTGCCGGCGTTGCTGTCGGCCGGCGACGCAGGCGTCGCGGCGCTCGCGTACGGCGAATACGCGCCCGCGTTCGCGCGCCACGGCCATCGCGTCGTCGCGCTCGACATCCGCGCGGATACGCTGCCCGCGACGCTGCGCCACGTCATCGTCGGGAATCCGAATAATCCGACCGCCGAATTCGTGCCGACCGCGCGCTTGCTCGGCTGGCACGCGCAACTGGCGGCACGCGGCGGCGCGTTGATCGTCGACGAAGCGTTCGCCGATACGGGCGCGACGCCATCGCTCGCGCCGCAGGTCGATCGTCCGGGGCTCGTCGTGCTGCGCTCGGTCGGCAAGTTCTTCGGGCTGGCCGGGATCCGCGCGGGCTTCGTGCTCGCGGATCCCTTGCTGATCGCCGCGCTGCGCGACGTGCTCGGCGCGTGGACCGTCAGCGGCCCCGCACGCCATGCGGTCGCCGCGGCATTCGCCGACCGCGCATGGCAGGCCGCCGCGCGCGAGCGGCTCGGGGCCGACGGCGAACGACTGGCCGCGTTGCTGCGCGCGCACGGCTTCGCGGTGCGCGCGACGCCGCTGTTCAGCTGGACCGACGATCCGCGCGCCGCGGCGCTGCATGCGGCGCTCGCGGCGCGCGGGATCTGGACGCGGTACTTCCCGACGCCGTCGAGCGTGCGCATCGGCCTGCCGGGCAGCGAAGCCGAATGGCGGCGCCTCGGCGATGCGCTCGCACATTGCGCACCGCTGCTGCGGCGGGCCTCCGCATGAGTTCACGCGTGTTCCGTCGGCCGACGCCAGCCGCGCTGCTGGTCGCGCTCGCTCACGCGCCGCTCGTCCACGCCAACGTCACGACCCGCGACGACGCCGGCAATACGGTCACGCTGCCCGCGCCCGCGCAGCGCGTGATCAGCCTCGCGCCGCACGCGACCGAGCTCGTCTACGCGGCCGGCGGCGGTGCGAAGCTCGTCGGCACCGTCACGTACAGCGACTATCCGGCCGCCGCGCAAGCGGTGCCGCGCGTCGGCGACAACAAGGCGCTCGATCTCGAACGCATCGCCGCGCTGAAGCCCGACCTGATCGTCGTCTGGCGGCACGGCAACGCCGAGCGGCAGACCGACGCGCTGCGCGCGCTGCACATCCCGCTGTTCTTCAGCGAACCGAAGCATCTCGACGACGTGTCGTCGTCGTTGCGCCGGCTCGGCACGCTGCTCGGCACGCAACCGGCCGCCGATGCCGCCGCGGCCGCCTTTACGCGGGACATCGCGACACTGCGCGCACGCTACGCGGCACGCCCGCCCGTCGCGATGTTCTTCCAGGTGTGGGACCGCCCGCTGACGACGCTCAACGGCACGCACCTGATCAACGAAGTATTCGAACTTTGCGGCGGCCGCAACGTGTTCGCGTCGCTCAAGCCGCTTGCGCCGACCGTGACCGACGAGGCGGTGCTCGCGGCGAATCCGGAAGCGATCGTGACGACGAGTGCCGGCGCGACCCGTTCGAACGAACCGCTGCCGAGCCTCGCGCGCTGGCGCGCGTGGCCCGCGCTGACGGCCGTGGCGCGCAACAACCTGTTCGCGATCGACGGCGATCTGCTGACGCGGCCGGCGCCGCGGATCGCGCAGGGTGCGGCCGCGCTGTGCGAGGATCTGGAGGCCGCGCGTGCGCGGCGGCCGGCGCGCTGATTTCCGGCGGGTTGCGGTGCATCGTGCACCGGTGCCGGATGCGTGCGGTGCTCGAAACAGATCGCTCCGTGCGCAGCGCAGTTCACATGCAGACGCAAGTGCACCTATTCATCCCAGTGCACGACTTCCCACGTTCGCGCGGCGCCCTCCCTGCGCAGCCACACCGCCCCGCCCGTCGGCACCGGCCGCGACAGCAACGTGTCGAGCGGCACGCGCAACACATGCGACGCGAATGCGCGGATCACGCCCGCATGCGTGACGACCCATTGCGGTCCGTCGAACGCCGCAACCGCATCGGCCTGCCGCGCCACCCGCGCGACGAATCGCGCGACGCTTTCTCCGCCGTGCGCGCACGCATGCATCAGGTCGGCCGCCCACGCATCGAGTGCGGCGCGGTCGATATCGTCCCAGCGCTGCATTTCCCACGCGCCGAAATCCATTTCCTGCCAGTCGTCATCGCCCAGCAGCGGTACGTCGAATGCCCGCGCGAGCCGTTCGGCAACCGACGCGCAGCGCGTCAGCGGGCTCGTCCGCACCTGTTCGGGCGACGGCGCACTTAGTTCCGCCAGATGCATGCGCACGGCCTGCGCGCCGCCATCGGCCGATTCGGCGAGCGGCACGTCGCTGCGCCCATAGCAGACGCCCGGCTCGATGCCGACGGCCGGATGACGGATCAGGACGACGTCCATCCGAGCACCACCAGATAGATCGCCAGTTCGCCCAGTTGCTGCGCGAAGCCGAGACAGTCGCCCGTATAACCGCCGATCCGCTTCACGAAATAGCGGGCCGCCCACGCGCGCACGAGCACGAGCGCCACGCAGGCGGCAACGCCCATG
Organism: Burkholderia sp. CpTa8-5; assembly: GCF_017815045.1. Taxonomy (NCBI): domain Bacteria; kingdom Pseudomonadati; phylum Pseudomonadota; class Betaproteobacteria; order Burkholderiales; family Burkholderiaceae; genus Burkholderia; species Burkholderia sp. CpTa8-5. The sequence continues at coordinate 162,720 of NZ_JAGIQD010000010.1, read as the reverse complement.
CGCCAGTCCGGCCAGAACAGCCACGGCAGTCCGAACACCGCCGCGACGCACGCCGCACGTGCGTCCATTCGTTGCGCGACCGGCTTCGCCTTGCCTTCGGGCCGCACGTAGTCGAGCGTCATCAGCAGGCTCACGGCCATCGCGCGGCTCGCCGCGTGCGCGGCGATCATCGTCCATGCGGCGCGCAGCGGCAGCATCGACGCCAGCGCCTGCCATTTCAGGCCGAGTGCGATCACGAGCGCAACGGCGCCGAACGTGCCGATCCGCGAATCGTGCATGATGCGCAGCACGTCGTCGCGCGTGTAACCGCCGCCGAACGCATCGCAACTGTCGGCGAGGCCGTCTTCGTGGAACGCGCCGGTCGCGAGCAGCGTCGCGGCCATCGACAGCCCGACCGCGATCGATGGCGGCAGCACGCGCAGCGCGACGAGATAGACGAGCGCGCCCCACGCGCCGACGCACGCGCCGACGAGCGGGAAATAGCGCGCGGCCTGGTCGAGATCGCCGGCCGCGTAGCCGATCGAGCGCGGCACGGGTACGCGCGTGAAATAGCCGAGCGCGACGAAGAAGTAGCGCAGCTCGGCGCGCATGCCGCGCACGCGCTCAGGCGTCACGATCGTCGACGCCGGCGGATTCGAAGCTCGCCATCTCGCTGAGGAACGCGGCCGCCGCGCGCACCAGCGGCAGCGCGAGCGCGGCGCCCGTGCCTTCGCCGAGCCGCAGGTCGAGCGCGAGCAGCGGCTTCGCGCCGAAATGCTCGAGCATGCGCCGGTGGCCGGCCTCGTGCGACGTATGCGAGAACACGCAGTAGTCGCGCACGCCGGGCGCGATGCGCTCGGCGACGAGCAGCGCGGCGGTCGCGATGAAGCCGTCGACGAGGATCGTCATCCGCTCGCTCGCGGCCGCGAGGTACGCGCCGGTCATCATCGCGATCTCGAAGCCGCCGAACGTCGCGAGCACGTCGAGCGGCGCGATCGCATGCGAGTGCTTGACGAGCGCGCGACCGAGCACCGCACGCTTGTGCGCGAGGCCCTGATCGTCGAGGCCCGTGCCGCGGCCGACGCACGCGTCGATCGGCACGTCGAGCAGGCGGCTCATCAGGCACGCGGCCGACGACGTATTCGCGATCCCCATCTCGCCGAAGCCGATCACGTTCGTGCCGAGCGACGCGTGCAGGCGCACGCGCGCCGCGCCCGCGGCCAGCGCCGTCATCGCTTCTTCACGCGTCATCGCGGGTTCCGCCGCGAAGTTGCGCGTGCCGCGCGCGACCGGAACCGACACCAGCCGGTCCGACAGCGGCAGCGGCGACGCGACGCCCGCATCGACGATCTCGAGCGTGCTCTGCGCGACGCCCGAGAACGCGTTGATCGCCGCGCCGCCGGCGAGGAAGTTCGCGACCATCTGCGCGGTCACCGCCTGCGGATAAGGGCTGACGCCCTCGGCCGCGATCCCGTGGTCGCCCGCGAACACGATCGTCACCGGACGCTGCACGACCGGCCGCTCGGTGCGCTGGATCAGGCCGATCTGCAGCGCGAGCGCCTCGAGCTGGCCGAGGCTGCCGGGCGGCTTGGTCTTGTGGTCGATCACATGCTGCAGGCGCGTGCGCAGCGCGTCGTCTAGCGGCGCGATCGCGGGCGGGAATTGGGTCGAAGTGGTCATCGAGGGGCCGTATGGTGGGCGCGGCATGCGCCGCGCATCGGAAAATTCGGAACGGGAAAGATCATTGTCGCGCGGGCCACGCCGGCAACAGCGCATCGCGGCCGTTCTCGCGGATCAGCACGAGCGGATAGCCGAACGCGTCGCTCGCGCGCTCGGGCGTCAGCACATCATGCACGCGGCCGGCCCACGCATGCCCGCGGCCGTCGAGCAACAGCGCATGCGTCGCGAAACGCCGCGCGAGATTCAGGTCGTGACACGAAAACATCACCGTACGCGGGCCCGCCGCGAGCCAGGCGGCCAGCGCGGTCAGGCAGTCGATCTGGTGATGCAGGTCGAGATGCGCGAGCGGTTCGTCCAGCAACATCAGCGGCGCATCCTGGCACAGCGTCGCGGCCAGCGCGACCCGCTGCCGCTCGCCGCCCGACAGCGACATCACGTCGCGCGACGCGAGCGGGTTCAGGTCGAATGTCGCGAGCGCCTCGCGCGCGGCCGCGCGGTCGCCGTCGCGCTCCCAACCCCAGCCGCCGAGATATGGAAAGCGGTTGAGCAGCACCGTGTCGAACACGGTCGCGCTGAACGCATCGTGCAGTTGCTGCGGCATCAGCGCGCGGCGCTGCGCGAGTTGCCCGGGACGCCATGCGGCAAGCGGCCGACCGTCGATCTCGACGTGTCCGCCGGCGGGCGGCTGCAGTCCCGCGAGCGTGGCGAGCAGCGTCGTCTTGCCCGCGCCGTTCGGCCCGGCGACGCACCAGATCTCGCCGGGGCGGAACGCGTGCGTGAAGCGGTCGAGCAGCGTGCGCGCGCCGGCCTTCAGCGTCAGGTCGACGGCCATGTAGCGCATGTCGCCGGCAGCGGCGTGCGGTGCTGCGGTGCCTGTCATCGCATCGGCCTCCTCAGCAACATCCACAGGAACACGGGCACGCCGATCAACGCGGTCATCACGCCCACCGGCAATTGTGCGGGCGCGATCGCGGTGCGCGCGAGCAGGTCGGCCGCCATCACGCCGCCACCGCCCGCGAGCATCGCGGCCGGCAGCAGCATCCGCTGGTCGTTGCCGAACGCGAGCCGCAACGCGTGCGGCACGACGAGGCCGACGAAGCCGATCGTACCGGCCGTCGTGACCGCGGCCGCGGCGGCCAGCGACGCGACGAGATAGATCCGCACGCGCAGCCGCGCGACCGGCACGCCGAGCGCCTGCGCGGTCGCGTCGCCGCGCAGCAGCACGTTCAGTTGCGGCGCGGCCGGCAGCGCGGCGCATGCGCTCAGCAACAGCGCGCCCCACGCGAACCACGGCGCCGTCGCGCCGTTCAGGTCGCCGGTCAGCCAGAAGATGATGCCGCGCAGCCGTGCATCGGGCGCGAGCGACAGCAACAGCGTGACGAGCGCGCCCCATCCCGCCGCGATCACGACGCCCGTGAGCAGCAGCCGCGGCGATGCGTCGCGCGATTCGCCGCGCCACAGCTCGCGCCTCGCGAGACCGAGCACGAGCGCGACCGAGACGAGCGAACCGGCGAATGCGGATGCGTCGACGAGCCACCACGCGCCGCCCGCGATCATCGCGACGAGCGCGAAGCCGGCCGCGCCGCCGGACACGCCCAGCACGTACGGCTCCGCGAGCGGATTGCGCAGCAGCACCTGCAACAACGCGCCTGCCAGCGCGAGCAGCGCGCCGCACGCGAAACCCGCGAGCGCGCGCGGCAGGCGCAGCGTCCGGACGATATCGGCAAACAAGGTATCGCCGCCGTGCGGCACGAGCGACGCGAGCGCCTGCCACGGCGACATCGGCACGCTGCCGATCGACAGCGACGCGACGAACAGCAGCGCGACCACGGCGGCCAGCGCGGCCCAGATGACGGTGGCGCGTGCGGCGCTCATGCGGCGCACGGCCGCGCGCCCGACGCGCGGTGCATCCGCTTGCGGTGGCCGGCCGGGCGCGACAGGGGCGCGTGGCGAACGATTGGGGTCGGCATCGAAGAACGTTCCGTGAAGCATTGCGCGCCCCGCTTCCCCGCAGGCCGCGCGTCATGGAACCCTTGCGGGCTCCCCGTCTCGGCCGGTATCCGGGCTGGCGGCGGTCCGGCTCGCCTTCCCGCGCGATGACGCGCAGTGGCCCGCGCCTGCGTGCGACCTGCACGCGAAACGCGCCCGAGCCGGCCTGCGTCACGCGACGCGGCCGCTTACCGTTGCGGGGGCAGCGCAGGTTGGCGCGCTCGCGGAGCCCGCACCCTGCTTCCCGTTTAACCGCGCATCCTGCGCGCGAGCACCGAGGCGGCGCCAGTTTAGGAGCCGGTCGCGCGAGCGTCAAGGAAGCGTCCGGACCGGCGTCGGACATGCCTATTCGCGGCAAGAAGCAGGGGTGTTACGACTGGAAACGTTACAGATGTCGGATTGCGCGGTATTCCGCGCTAAAATGCTGGGTCTTTAGAGGACGCAGCAAATGCTCAACGAACTCGAAACCCTGTCTCAAAATATTGGCCGTCTGATTTCGCTGAACAAGCGCTATCACTCGGAACGGCTCGCGCTCGAGGAGCAGGTCGCGCAATTGCGCGCGGAAGCGGATACGGTCCGCGCGGAACTCGCGCAGCTGCGCGACGAACGCAATGCGCTCGCGGCCGAGCGCGACACGCTGTCGGCGAAGATCGACGACGCCCAGGTGAAACTGAACGCGATTCTCGAAAAGCTGCCGCGCTCGAAGAGCGCGGAGCAAGCCGACAACCAGCTCGACCTGCTCGATGCGCAGGCGCGCACGGATGGCGATGACGCGGCCAGCCACGGAGAACATGCATGAGCACCAAGCAGATCGAAGTCTCGATTCTCGGTCAGCCCTATCGGCTCGCCTGTTCGGCCGAGACCGAAGCGGCGCTGCTCGAAGCGGTCGCGCGCGTCGATGCCGAAATGTCGAAAATCCGCTCGAACAGCTCGGTACGCGGCACCGATCGCATCGCGGTGATGGCGGCGCTGTCGCTTGCGTCGGAATTGCTGCGGCTGCAAACGAGCGTGCGGCACGGTGAAGCATTTCCGGCGGAAGAAATCCGTCGTACAATGCACCAGATGAACGAACAGCTCGGCGCGGTGCTCGCACAGCACGAGACGCAGTAACGTTTGAAACGATGCGTCGATTCCGCTTGATCTCGACGGTCAACGGTGGTCAAATTGGCGCATCGAAACACAGTTCAGTCAGCTTCCCTGCCTGGTTCGCCAAGGTCATATATTCCTTGAACCAATGCCATGTGCACGGTTGCGGAAATTTGTAGCACGGGCGCGCGCGTCACTCTGTCTGATGTACCCGAAGTGCTGCTAACTGCGACCAATTCTGAACCTCAGGTTCAGGATGCCGGCCTAGCGGCCAAGGCGGGGGCCTATCCAACGGCATCGGGAACTCCCGATGCCGTTTCCTTTTTGAGGGTCTGTTTGCATGCGGAACGCGCATGCGAATGCCCGAAATCGCTCGCAGGGCAAGAAGTGAGGAGCGCCGTTTGGCCGAGCCAAACAAGTGACGAGCGACGCCGCCATGCGGGCGATTTCGGGCATTCCCGTGAATGGTATTTTTCGTTTGGGGTGCGCGTTCCGCATGCAAACAGACCCTCATGCCCCTTCTGCGTCGATTACGATCCATGCAATATTGGCTGATGAAGTCCGAACCGGACGAAGCAAGCATCGACGATCTCGCCAACGCACCGCAGCGCTCGCTGCCGTGGACCGGCGTGCGCAATTATCAAGCGCGTAATTTCATGCGCGACACGATGAAGATCGGCGACGGCGTGCTGTTCTATCACTCGAGCTGCCCCGAGCCGGGCATCGCGGGCCTCGCCGAAGTATCGTCCACGCCCTACCCCGATCCCACGCAGTTCGATCCGAAAAGCCCCTATTACGACCCAAAATCGACGCAGGAAGCGCCACGCTGGCTGCTCGTCGACGTGCGCTTCGTGAAGAAGTCGCCGCTCGTGCCGCTCGCCGCGCTGCGCGAGCACGACGAGCTCGCCGACATGCGCGTGCTCGCCCGTGGCAACCGGCTGTCGATCACGCCCGTCACGCGCGCGGAATGGCGGTTCATCACCGAAAAGTTGATGAAGTAGGCACCGGCCAAAAGGTCAAATCTGTTCAGTACGCACTGCCGCAACGGAACTCGCGGCGCTTTCGCGCAGCCTAAGCAACCGCTGTCGGCCGATCGGCCGGCCGTCGTTTTTTTCGTCGCGCGGTACGCCCGCGTCGCGCACGCGTGATCCGCGTGCGCGCCTTCGCACAAGGAGTCCAACAATGACCAAGAAATCCGCACTCGCGCTGTCGCTCGCTCTCGCCGCCGCCGTTCCCGTCGCGCTGACGCTCGCGTCGCCCGCCGCGCACGCCCAGACGGCGAACCCGCACTTTCCCGAGCCGGCCGGCGTGCTGTCGCTTTCGTCGCAGGCCAGCGCCGACGTGCCGCAGGACATCATCCACATCACGCTGTTCTACGAGCAGCAGGCCAAGGACCCGGGCAGCCTCACCGCGCAGCTGAACCAGCGCGCGGATGCGGCGCTGTCGCAGGCGAAGGGCGTGTCGGGCGTCACCGCGCACACGGGCGCGTTCTCCGTGTATCCGAGCACCGATCGCGACGGCAAGATCTCCGCATGGCGCGGCCGCACCGAGGTCGCGCTCGAATCGCGCGATTTCGCCGCGGCGTCGAAGCTGGCAGGCCAGTTGTCGAACCTGATGCAGGTTGCGAACGTCGAGTTCTCGCTGTCGCCGGAAGCGCAGCGCACGGCCGAGCAGAAGCTCACGACCGAAGCGATCAAGTCGTTCCGCGCCCGCGCGGACGAAGCCGCGAAGGCGTTCGGCTACAACAGCTACACGATCCGCGACGTGAACGTCGGCAGCGGCCGCAACGTGCAGCCGTACCCGCGCATGATGGCGATGGCCGCGGCGCCGATGGACAGCGCGAAGATGAGTGCGCCGATCGCGGTCGAAGGCGGCAAGGCCACCGTGTCGGTCACCGTCAACGGCTCCGTGCAGATGAAGTAACGCAGTAACGCGCATCGCGCCGTTGTCGGAAACGAAAACGCCGGCCCGAGGGCCGGCGTTTTTCATGTGCATCCGGGTAACCGATGCGCACGCCGATCGCGCGTACATCGATACCGCGTCATGCAGCGACCTCACGCAGCCACTTCAAGCAGCCGCATTCGCGTTCGCCGCGCGACGGCGATACGCCCAGACCATCATCGCGATACCCGCGAGGATCATCGGCAGCGACAACCACTGCCCCATCGACAGGCCGAGCGCGAGCAGGCCGAGGAAGTCGTCGGGCTCGCGCGCGAACTCGACCGTGAAACGTGCGAGGCCATAACCGATCAGGAACAGCGCGGATATCGCGCCCATCGGCCGCGGCTTGCGCGCGAACAGGAACAGCACGAAGAACAGCGCGATGCCCTCGAGCGCGATTTCATAGAGCTGCGAAGGATGGCGCGGCAGCATCTGGTATTGCATGAACACGTCGGCGAGATGCCACTTCTCGACGAGTGCCGGATGTTTCGGCAGCCATGCCGCGTCGTCGCGCATCGCCCCCGGGAACAGCATCGCCCACGGCGCCGTCGGATCGGTCACGCGGCCCCACAGCTCGCCGTTGATGAAATTGCCGAGCCGCCCCGCTGCCAGCCCCAACGGCACCATCGGCGCGACGAAATCGGTGACCTGCAGCCAGTGCCGCTTGCGCTGCCACGCGAACAGCATCATCGCGAGCGTCACGCCGAGGAAGCCGCCGTGAAACGACATGCCGCCTTCCCACACCTTGAACACGTCGAGCGGATGCGAGAAGTAGAAATCGGCCTTGTAGAACAGCACGTAGCCGAGCCGGCCGCCGAGCACGGTGCCGAGCACGCCGTAGAACATCATGTCGTCGATGTCCTTCGCGGTCCAGCCCTGCGCGGCGACATACGGCAGCTTCAGGCGGATCCGGCCGACGACGATCGCCGCGATGAAGCCGACGAGATACATGAGGCCGTACCAGCGCACGGCCAGCGGCCCGAGATGGATCGCAACGGGGTCGAAATTCGGGTGAATGATCATGGGTTAGCGAAGAAGTTTTCGAATACGGTACGGCCGTCGCACACGTGCAGGACCGCGCGTTGGACGGCGCCCGCGCGCCATCGTTCACGTCACGCGGCCGGACCCTGCGCGCACACGACGTCGATGAAGCCGGCGAGCACGGGGCTCACGTCGCCGGTGCGCCACACGAGGCCCGTCTCGACGACCGGCGCGTGACCGGCGAGCGGCCGGTAGACCACGCCGGTGCGCCGCAGGTTACGCAGCGATTGCGGCACCAGTGCGACGCCCATGCCGGCCGACACGAGGCTGACGATCGTCTGCATCTGGATCGCCTCCTGGCCGATGCGCGGAGTTTCCCCCGCCGCGCCGTAGCAGCCCGTAATGATGTCATAAAAGCCGGGCGCCAAACGGCGCGGAAAGATCACGAGCGGAAACGCGGCGACGTCGGCGAGCTGCACGGGCTCGTCCTCGGGCGCGTCGGACGCCCCGGCCGGCATCGCGGCCACCAGCGGCTCGCGCACGACGGGCAGGTACGACAGCCCGGCCGCGTGGCGCGGCGGCACGGGCGGAATGATAAGCCCGGCGTCGATGCGCCCGGCGACGAGTTCGTCGATCTGCACGTCGCTCGTCGCTTCGGTGAGCTGCAGCCGCACCTGCGGATAGCGCGCGCCGAACGCGCGCAGCAATGACGGCAGCAGCCCGTAATCGGCGGTCGACACGAACGCGAGCGACAGCGAGCCGGCCTCGCCGCGCGCGAGCCGCCGCGCCATCGGCGGCAGCGCATCGGCCGACGCGAGCAGCCGGCGCACCTCCGGCAGCAGCGCCGCGCCGACCGCCGTCAGCGCGACCGAGCGCTTGGTGCGCACGAACAGCGCGACGCCGAGCGCGTCCTCGAGCGCGCGGATCGCCTGCGACAACGGCGGCTGCGTCATCGACAGCCGCTCGGCCGCGCGGCCGAAATGGCGCTCGTCGGCGACGGTCGCGAAATAGCGCCACTGGCGCAGGTCGGGGATCGGATCGGCCATGCTCGACTCATTCGTAAAACGACTTAATAGGCGACAAATAATATATTGGACATCCCAGAACGGAAACTCCATGCTTGATCGACCCACCCGGCGCACTGTTCGCGCCGGCGTCGCCAAAACAACGATGGAGCTCCCCATGTCGTACAACCGCCGCTCTAAAAACATCACGCAAGGCGTGGCCCGTTCGCCGAACCGCTCGATGTACTACGCGCTCGGCTACCAGAAGGACGATTTCGACAAGCCGATGATCGGCATCGCGAACGGCCATTCGACGATCACGCCGTGCAATTCCGGCCTGCAGCGGCTGTCGGACGCGGCGGTCGACGCCGTGAAGGCGGCCGGCGCGAACCCGCAGATCTTCGGCACGCCGACGATTTCGGACGGCATGTCGATGGGCACCGAAGGGATGAAGTACTCGCTCGTGTCGCGCGAAGTGATCGCCGACTGCATCGAAACCTGCGTGCAGGGCCAGTGGATGGACGGCGTGGTGGTCGTCGGCGGCTGCGACAAGAACATGCCGGGCGGCATGATCGCGCTCGCGCGCCTGAACGTGCCGGGCATCTACGTGTACGGCGGCACGATCCGCCCCGGCAACTGGAAGGGCCGCGACCTGACGATCGTGTCGTCATTCGAGGCCGTCGGCGAATTCACCGCGGGCCGGATGTCGCAGGAGGATTTCGAAGGCGTCGAGAAGAACGCGTGCCCGACGTCGGGTTCGTGCGGCGGGATGTACACCGCGAACACGATGAGCTCGTCGTTCGAGGCGCTCGGGATGTCGCTGCTGTATTCGTCGACGATGGCGAATCCCGACCAGGAGAAAGTCGATTCGGCCGCCGAATCGGCGCGCGTGCTGGTCGAGGCCGTGAAACGCGACCTGAAGCCGCGCGACATCATCACGAAGAAATCGATCGAGAACGCGGTGTCGGTGATCATGGCCACCGGCGGCTCGACCAATGCGGTGCTGCACTATCTCGCGATCGCGCACGCGGCCGAGGTCGACTGGACGATCGACGACTTCGAACGCATCCGCAAGCGGGTACCGGTGATCTGCGACCTGAAGCCGTCGGGACAGTACGTCGCGACCGACCTGCACCGGGCCGGCGGGATTCCGCAGGTGCTGAAGATCCTGCTCGATGCGGGGCTGCTGCACGGCGACTGCATGACGATCACCGGCCGCACGATCGCCGACGAGCTGAAGGACGTGCCGGCCGCGCCGCGCGCGGATCAGGACGTGATCTTTCCGATCGACCGCGCGCTGTACAAGGAAGGCCATCTGGCGATCCTGAAGGGCAATCTCGCGGAAGACGGCGCGGTCGCGAAAATCACCGGCCTGAAGAACCCGGTGATCACGGGCCCGGCGCGCGTGTTCGACGACGAGCAGAGCGCGATGGATGCGATCCTCGGCGACCGGATCCGGGCGGGCGACATCCTCGTGCTGCGCTACCTCGGCCCGCAGGGCGGCCCCGGCATGCCGGAAATGCTCGCACCGACGTCCGCGATCATCGGCAAGGGGCTTGGCGAATCGGTCGGCTTCATCACGGACGGCCGCTTCTCGGGCGGCACCTGGGGCATGGTGGTCGGCCACGTCGCGCCGGAGGCGTTCGTCGGCGGCACGATCGCACTGGTGCAGGAAGGCGATTCGATCACGATCGACGCGCACCGGCTGCTGCTGCAACTGAACGTCGACGATGCGGAACTCGCACGCCGCCGCGCCGCGTGGCGGCAGCCCGCGCCGCGCTATACGCGCGGCGTGCTCGCGAAATTCGCGGCGCTTGCCCGGCCGGCGAACCAAGGGGCGGTCACGGGTTGAGGCAGGGCACCCTCTCATGCGACCCCGATAAACGGACCACCGGGGGAACGCGCAAAACGTGCTTCCCCTTTGCTTCTATAATGCGCGGACCATGAAGCCGGCCATCCCCGCCGGCGGAGAACCGCATGAAACAGACGATATTGCGCGTGCTGCTCGCGACGCTGCTGGCCGGCGGCGCGGCGGCGGCGCGCGCCGACCAGGCCGACGGGCTCGCGCTCGCGCAGCGCAAGAACTGCATGGCCTGCCATGCGATCGGCAAGCCGCTGATGGGTCCGTCGTTCCACGACATCGCCGGCAAGTACGCGACGCGCAACGACGCCGCCGATTATCTTGCGCAATCGATAGTGAAAGGCAGCGTCGGCGTATGGGGCAGCGTGCCGATGCCCGCCAACACGCAACTGACGGGCACCGAAGCCCGCACGCTCGCCCAGTGGGTGCTGTCGGTTCGCTGAATCGGATATCCGCGCGACGCACCGACGCGGTGTGCAGGGCGTGGCAGGCAGGCAATCGCGTACCGCCCGACCGGCGGCGCATCACCGCCGGCTTCGCAGGCCCTTACTGGACCGCCCCCTTTTCACCGCCGCGAGCGATTGCCGTTCAGCCGGAGTGACCGGCGCGGCGGCGGGCGATCTCTTCATCGACCGCATCGCGTACCCAGTCCATCACCTCTGTTTCCAGCGCGAGGGCGACTTCGCGCGTGACCTGGCCGACCAGCCAGGCCGAATGCTCGTGCAGCGCATCGCGACAACGCGCTTCGATGGCCTCGCGCCCTGGCCCGGTCAGATAGTTCGTCAGGCGATTGCGAAGCCGTTCGGCGATGTGCTGCGCATCTTCCGGCGTCAGCGCGGCGGCGTCCGATGCTTCCGGTTGCAGCGCTGCGCTCGGCAGGACCGCCTCCGGCATTGCCGCGTCCGGCGCATGCCCGGCCGATTCGTGCGCAATCGGAGCGAACGTGTGCTGCGGCAGACCGTCTTCGACCAGCGACGAGCGCAGCGGCGCCGTCATCACCGCCACCTCTTCGGCAACCACGTGCTCCGATGCGCCGGGTCCGGCCGGCGCATCGGTGTCGCCCGCAGCGGCGGCCATCGCCACGTCGCCCGGCAACTCGACGGTCGGCACGTGCGGTGTCGGCACGGGTTCGACCACGACGGAATCGGGGTCGGCTTCGGTTTGACGGGATTCGGCCGGCGCGGCCGCGGCGGCGCCCGGTGCGATCACGTCGGTGAGCACCGGAATCGCCGCGCTTCCGTGCGGCCCGGGTGCGGCAGACGCGGGCGAGCGCGCCGGCGCCGGCTTGCCGGGCACCAGCACGTCGGTCAGCGTCGGGATCGAGGATGAATCGGCTTCTGTCACGGGAACACTCCGTCGACGGTTGCGGCTAGCCGCCCTGCTTGTAGTTGTTCAGCGCGTAGCCGCGGTCGCGGTAGAACCGGTAGCGGTCGCGGCCCGCGGCCAGCTCGTCCGGCGCGTTGCCGACCACTTCGAGCAGGCGCTCGAAGCGGGCGAACTGCGCGGGCACGGTCGCGCCGAGGTTCAGCAGCACGTGATGATGCGGCGCGCGGTCGAGATCGGCGGCCAGCACGATCGGCGTACCGGCTGCGTGCTCGCTGTCGACGCCGCAATGCGGGATGAAATCGAGCGGCGAGAACGTCCAGAGCCGCTCGTCGAGCGCGCGCAGGCGCGCGGGCTCGGCGAGCACGACGACCGGCTGCCCGGCCAGATAGGCCTTGCGCAGCAGCCGGCACGCGTACGCGAGCGAATCGCCGACGTTCGAGTGGAAATCGATCCGCGTCATTGCCCGCGCACCCGCGACGTCGTCAGCCCCGCCATCACTGGCCGGCGCGGTCGATCAGGAACTGCGCGAGCAGCGGCACCGGACGCCCCGTCGCGCCCTTCGCGGCACCGCCCTTCCATGCGGTGCCCGCGATGTCGAGGTGAGCCCACGGGTAGCTGTCGGTGAAGCGCGACAGGAAGCATGCGGCCGTCACGGCGCCGGCCGGACGCCCGCCGATGTTCGCGAGATCCGCGAAATTCGACTTCAGCTGATCCTGGTATTCGTCGTCGAGCGGCATGCGCCATGCCGGGTCGTTCGCCTCGCGCGATGCGTCGAGCAGTTCGCCCGCGAGCGCGTCGTTGGTCGAGAACAGCCCGCTGTTGTGGCCGCCCAGCGCGATCACGCACGCGCCCGTCAGCGTCGCGACGTCGATCACGGCGGCCGGCTTGAAGCGCTCGGCATACGTGAGTGCGTCGCACAGGATCAGGCGGCCTTCGGCGTCGGTGTTCAGGACCTCGATCGTCAGCCCCTTCATGCTGGTGACGATGTCGCCCGGCTTCGTCGCGTTGCCGCCCGGCATGTTCTCGCAGGTCGGCACGATCGCGACGACGTTGATCTTCAGGCCCATCTCGGCGACCGCGCGGATCGTGCCGAGCACCGAGCCCGCGCCGCACATGTCGTACTTCATCTCGTCCATGCCTTCGCCCGGCTTCAGCGAGATGCCGCCCGTATCGAACGTGATGCCCTTGCCGACCAGCACGACCGGCGCGGCCTTCGCGGCGCCGCCCTGGTAGTGCAGCACGATGAACTGCGGCGGCTCGACCGATGCGCGCGCGACCGACAGGAACGACCCCATCTTCAGCGCCTGGATCTGCTTGAGCCCGAGCACTTCGGCCTTCAGGCCCCAATCCTTCGCGATCTGCTTCGCGGTGTTGCCCAGGTAGGTCGGCGTGCAGACGTTGCCCGGCAGGTTGCCGAGGTCGCGGGTCAGATCCATCCCGTTCGCGAGCGCGACGGCCTGCTTGATCGCGACCTTCGCGGCCTTTTCGTCGGCCGGATCGACGCTGAACACGACGCGCTTGAGCGTGTGCGACGCCGGTTCCGGTTTGCTCTTCATCTGCGTGAAGCGGTACGTCTCGTTGCGCAGCGCGAGGATCGCGGCGCGCACGCCCCAGTCGGAGCTGCGCTCGTCGACCGGCAGTTGCGCGAGCGAGAACGTGACCTGGACGACCTTGGTCGCCAGCAGCGCGCGCCACGCGGCCGTCACCGCATCGTTGTAGGCTTTCTGATTGAAAGCATCCTGCTTGCCGAGCCCGACGAGCAGCACGCGCGACGCGCCGATGCCCGATACTTCGTGCAGGAACAGCGTCTTGCCGCGCTTGCCGTCCATGTCGCCGGCCTTCACCACGCGCGAGATCAGCCCCTTGGTGGCCGTGTCGATGTCGAGCGCCGCGCCCGACAGCGTCTGCGCCTCGAAGATGCCGAGCACGATGCAGTCGGACTTCCCGGTCAGGAACCCCTTGGCTTCGCCTTTGCTCCAATCACAGCCTTTTATGCTAAAGTCCATCGCGCTTGTCCTCGGATAAAATCTGGGCTAAGGATGAAAGCCGCAATTATCCGCTATTTTTCCCGTGGCGGCGCGAGCGCCCCACCACGCGTGCGCAGCCTCCCGCCCTCTTCTCATCAAGAATGATCTTCGAACGCTCCCTCCAGCGCGAGCTTGCGTATACGGCTGGCGCCGTGTTCATGGTGCTGCTCACGATCATGCTCACGACGATGATGATTCGCATCGTCGGCTACGCCGCGTCCGGCGAAATCGATCCGCGGGACGTGCTCGTGCTGATCGGCCTGACCGTGATCGGCTATCTCGCCGTGATGCTGGTCGTCACGCTGTTCGTGTCGATCCTGTTCGTGCTGACCCGGTGGTACCGGGACTCCGAAATGGTCGTGTGGCTCGCGTCTGGCGTGAGCCTCACGCGCCTCATCAAGCCAATCGGCGTGTTCGCCGCGCCGATCATCCTGCTGATCACGTTCTTCGCGTTCGTCGGCTGGCCGTGGTCGAACCAGCAGAGCAAGCTGATCAAGGCGCGCTTCCAGCAGCGCGACGAAATCTCGCTGCTCGCGCCCGGCCAGTTCCGCGAATCGGCCGCGAACCATCGGGTGTTCTTCATCGAGAAGATGTCGCCCGACCAGAGCAAGGTGCAGAACGTCTTCGTCACGTCGACGGAAAACGGCAAGCTCAACGTGGTCGTGTCGCAAACCGGCCATACGGAAACCTCGAAGGACGGCGATCGCTTCGTCGTCCTCGAGGACGGCCGCCGCTACGACGGTACGCCCGGCCAGCCGAACTTCAAGATCATGGAGTTCGAGCGCTACGGCGTGAAGATCACGAGCAAGCCGGTCGTCAACGTGCAGACCACCAACAGCACGCCCACGCCCGACCTGCTGCGCAACCCGACGCGCGACAACCTCGCGGAATTCGCGTGGCGCGCGGGGCTGCCGCTGATCGCGATCAACCTGATGGTGCTCGGCATCCCACTCTCGTACCAGAACCCGCGCCGCAGCCGCACGATCAACCTCGTGATGGCCGTGCTGATCTACCTCACGTACTCGAACCTGCTGAACGTCGTGCAGGCGCAGATCGAGCAGGGCAAGATGTCGTTCGGCGTCGGTCTGGTCGGCCTGCACGTGCTCGTCGCGGCGATCGTCGCATTCATTTTCTGGTTGCGCGTGCGCAATCGTCCGCTGTTGACACGCGCGCTGTTCGGCCGCTCGGGAGCATGATCGATGCGGCTCTATGAAAAGTACTTCGCGCGGCAAATTTACGTCACGTTCGTCTTCATCCTGTTCGCGTTCTCCGGTCTGTTCTTCTTCTTCGACCTGATCAGCGAACTGAATTCGGTCGGGCACGGCAACTACAAGTTCGGCTACGCGGTGCTGCGCGTCGCGCTGCAGACGCCGTCGCGCTTCTACGAGATCATCCCGGTCGCCGCGCTGATCAGCGCGATCTACGTGTTCGCGCAGATGGCCGCGAACTCGGAATTCACGATCTTCCGCGTGTCGGGCCTCGCGACCAACCAGGCGCTGCGCTCGCTGCTGAAGATCGGCGTGCCGCTCGTGATCGTCACCTACCTGATCGGCGAATTCGTCGGCCCGTACGCCGACCAGTTGTCCGAACGCGTGCGGCTGCAGGCGCTCGGCGCATCGGTGTCGTCGAACTTCCAGTCGGGCGTGTGGGTGAAGGACACGCTCGCGGCCCGCGAGAACGGCGAGCAGGTCACGCGCTTCGTCAACGTCGGCAGCCTGTCGCCCGACTCGACGATCAGCAACGTGCGCATCTACGAATTCGACTCGAAATTCCAGCTGCAGAACGTGCGGATCGCGCAGACCGGCCGCTACGAGCCGCCCGGCCACTGGCTGCTGACGGGCGTCACCGAAACGGAGCTGACGCCGATCAAGCCGATCAGCGGCCAGCCGGCCGATGCGCTGAACCCCGTGTACCGGTCGCAGCAGGTGGCGCTGCCCGAATACCGGCTGCGGTCCGACCTGACGCCGCAGATTCTGTCGGTGCTGCTCGTGTCGCCGGAGCGCATGTCGATCATCAACCTGTTCCGCTACATCCAGCACTTGCGCGAAAACCAGCAGGACACGCAGCGCTACGACATCGCGCTGTGGCGCAAGCTGCTGTATCCGTTCGCGGTGTTCGTGATGCTCGTGCTGTCGCTGCCGTTCGCGTATCTGCACACGCGGGCCGGCGTGGTCGGCGTGAAGGTGTTCGGCGGCATCATGCTCGGCATGAGCTTCCAGCTGCTCAACACGCTGTTCTCGCACATCGGCACGCTGAACACGTGGCCCGCGCCGCTCACCGCCGCGACGCCGGGCCTCATCTATCTCGCGCTCGGCCTGTTCGCGCTCAAATGGGTCGACCGGCACTGAGCGCCGCGTCGCGACGGAGGCTTCGACATGCAATCGCACGGTATCGTCCTGTTCGGCCACGGCGCCCGCGACCCGCGCTGGGCCGAGCCGTTCGAGCGGCTCGCCGCGCGGCTGCGCGGCGCCTCCCCGGCCGCGCAGGTGTCGCTCGCGTTCCTCGAACTGATGACGCCGTCGCTCGGTGAGGCCGTGGCCGCGCAAGTCGCGGCCGGCTGCGCGCGCATCACCGTGGTGCCCGTATTCTTCGGCCAGGGCGGCCATGTCCGCCGCGACCTGCCGCAGCTCGTCGACGCATGCCGCGCCGCGCATCCGGGCGTCGAGATCCGTTGCGCGACGGCGGTCGGTGAAGACGACGGCGTGCTCGACGCGGTCGCGCGCTATTGCATCGAGCAGGTCGGCGACGACACGTAGCAGCCGGCGCATTCGTCGGACCCAACGAAAAAGCGCCGGCATCTGCCAGCGCTTTTTTCGTTTGGGACTGCGTTCGAGCCGCGCTCAGGCGGCATTGCGGATTGGATCGCCCGCCTGCGCGAGCCGTGCGCGTTCGGCGAACGCATCGCCGATCATCAGCAGGCTCGGCTCCGCCGGATCGAGCCACGCCTGCGCGTCGCCGGCCGCCATCTGCGCGAGCGTGAGCGTCAGCGTGCGTTCGCGCGCGGTGCTGCAGGCCTCGACGATCGCCACCGGCGTCGCCGGCGCACGGCCGGCGTCGATCAGCTCCTGCGCGATGCCGGGCGCGCTGTCGCGGCCCATGTAGTAGACGATCGAATCGGCGCGTGCGGCTTCGCGGATCTCGTCGCTGCCCGGTGCGCGGCTGTGCGTCGCGAACGCGACGCTGCGCGACACGCCGCGCAACGTCAGCGAACGCTTCAGCGTCGCCGCGCCGGCCAGCGCTGCGGTGATGCCCGGCACGACCTCGTAGTC
Organism: Burkholderia sp. CpTa8-5; assembly: GCF_017815045.1. NCBI lineage: Bacteria > Pseudomonadati > Pseudomonadota > Betaproteobacteria > Burkholderiales > Burkholderiaceae > Burkholderia > Burkholderia sp. CpTa8-5. The sequence goes on along the minus strand of NZ_JAGIQD010000010.1, from coordinate 145,577 downwards.
GATGCCGGCCGCTTCGAGCGCCCGCATTTCCTCTTCGGCTCGGCCGAACAGCATCGGATCACCACCCTTCAGCCGCACGACGCATGCATGCTCGCGCGCCGCATCGACGATCTGCTTGTTGATGAAATGCTGCGCGGTCGAACGCTGCCCGCAGCGCTTGCCGACCGCGATCTTGCGCGCGCTCGGCGCATAGTCGAGCATCGCGGGCTCGACGAGCGCGTCGTGCAGCACGACGTCGGCCTGCTCGAGCAGCCGCACGCCGCGTACCGTGATGAGATCCGCGGCGCCCGGCCCTGCTCCGATCAGATATACCTTGCCCATGTTTGTCGCTTCGCTAGGGTCCTGCCGCGGCGGCCGGTTCGCCGCCGCGCAGATTGACGATTACGCCGAGAACGCGCGGATCATGCCCGCGGCGACCGTGTGATGCGTCGCCTCGTCGATCAGCACGAACGCGCCCGTACCGGGGTGCGCATCGTAGGTGTCGCAGACGATCGGCTTCTGCAGCGTCAGCGCCACGCGGCCGATGTCGTTCATCTTCAGTTCCTGACGGTCGGTCGCGTGCGACAGCGTATGCACGTCGAGCACCTGCTTGACCGCGCCGACCTTCGCGAACACCGTGCTGGTGGTCTGCTTCAGCAGGTACTTGCGCTGCTGCGACAGCGGTGCGTCGTCGAACCAGCACAGGTCGGCTTCCAGCTTCTTGGCCGGCTCGACCGGCTCGGCCGTCGTGACGAACATGTCGCCGCGCGACACGTCGACGTCCTCTTCGAGACGGATCGTCACCGTCTGGCCCGCGAACGCGTGCGCGACCGACGCGGTGCCGCCCGGCACCGGTGCGACGATCTCGGCAACGGTCGCGGTGCGGTTCGACGGCAGCACGACGATCGCGTCGCCGACCTTCACTTCGCCCGACTCGATCCGGCCCATGTAGCCGCGGAAATCGTCGGCCGAGCTGCCGTCCTGGCGCGCGACCCACTGCACCGGGAAGCGCAGCGCGTCATGCGCCTGCGTCTCGACCGGCAGCGACTCGAGCACGTCGAGCAGCGGCTCGCCCGCGTACCACGGCATGCGCTCGCTCGCGCCGACGATGTTGTCGCCCTTCAGCGCCGACACCGGCACGAAGCGCACGTCGGTCAGGCCGAGCTGCTTCGCGAGCGCGACGTACGCGTCGCGGATCTCGTTGAAGCGCGCCTCGCTGTAGTCGACGAGGTCCATCTTGTTGATCGCGACGATCACGTGCTGCAGCCCGAGCAGCTTGACGATCGCGCTGTGGCGCTTGGTCTGCGGCAGCAGTTGCACGACGCCGTTCTCGACCGTGATGCGCGTCGCGTCGATCAGCACGATCGCCGCGTGCGCGGTCGATGCGCCCGTCACCATGTTGCGCGTGTACTGCTCGTGGCCCGGCGTGTCGGCGATGATGAACTTGCGCTTCGCGGTCGCGAAGTAGCGGTACGCGACGTCGATCGTGATGCCCTGCTCGCGCTCGGCTTCGAGGCCGTCCGTCAGCAGCGCGAGATCGAGCTCGTCGCCGACCGTGCGCTTGTTCTTCGCGCGCGACAGCGCGGACAGCTGGTCGGACAGCACGGCCTTGCTGTCGTACAGCAGGCGGCCGATCAGCGTGCTCTTGCCGTCGTCGACGCTGCCCGCGGTGATGAAGCGCAACACGCCGAGGTCTTCGTTGTTCTCGATGATGCTCATGATGTGAATGTCCTCGTGTGCTTCAGAAATAACCTTGCTTCTTGCGCTGTTCCATCGCGGCTTCGGATGCCTGGTCGTCCATCCGGGTCGCGCCGCGCTCGGTGATCTCGGTCACCGCCGTCTCGGCGATGATCTTCTCGACGTCGTCCGCGTCGCTCTCGACCGGGCACGTGCAGCTGATGTCGCCGACCGTGCGGAAGCGCACTTGCGCGAGCTCGCTCGTCTCGCCGTCACGCATCGGCGTGAGCGGCGTGACCGGCACGAGCAGCCCGTTGCGGCGCACGATCTCGCGCTGGTGCGCGTAGTAGATCAACGGCAGTTCGAGATTCTCGCGTGCGATGTACTGCCACACGTCGAGCTCGGTCCAGTTCGAGATCGGGAACACGCGCAGATGCTCGCCCTTGTGCAGGCGGGCGTTGTACAGGCTCCACAGTTCCGGGCGCTGCGCCTTCGGGTCCCACTGGCCGAATTCATCGCGGAACGAGAAGATGCGTTCCTTCGCACGTGCCTTCTCTTCGTCGCGGCGCGCGCCGCCGATCAGCGCCGTGTAACCGTGCTGCTCGATCGTTTCCAGCAGCGTGACGGCCTGCGCGGCATTGCGCGAATCGGTTTCGCGGCGCAGCACGACCGTGCCGCGCTTGATCGAATCCTCGACGTGGCCGACCACCAGCTCGGCGCCGAGCTCTTGCGCACGGCGATCGCGGAAGTCGATCACTTCCTCGTAGTTGTGGCCCGTGTCGATGTGCACGAGCGGGAACGGCAGCGACGTCTTGCGGTTCGCGCCGAGGCCGAAGGCCTTCAGCGCCAGATGCAGCACGACGACCGAATCCTTGCCGCCCGAGAACAGCAGCGCCGGCTTGCTGCATTCGGCAACGAGTTCGCGCAGGATGTGGATCGACTCGGCTTCGAGCCAGTCGAGGTGGCCCATGCGGCTGCTGTCGCCGGTGGGCGGGGCAAAGGCGGATTGCTCGAGCGTCGTGCTCATGATTTCAGTCCTTCTCTTCTGGGTTCGTGCCGCGCGCTGTCGCAGGCGGCGCAATATTCAGTTTCTTGTCGGTCTTCAGTGCGCGGCGCCGGCTTCGGCGTTCGCGGGAATCGGCGTGATCGTCGTGATGTGCAGCCCGCATTCCTTCGTGTCGCGCGACTCCCACCACCAGCGGCCCGCGCGGCTGTCTTCGCCCGGACGGATCGCGCGCGTGCACGGCTCGCAGCCGATGCTCGGGTAGCCGCGCGCATGCAGCGGGTTGACCGGCACGTCGAACGCCTTAAGGTACGTCCACACGTCGGCTTCCGTCCAGTCGGCGAGCGGGTTGTACTTCGCGATCCCGCGCGCTTCGTCCTGTTCTTCCTCGTGCAGCTCCGCGCGCGTGACCGACTGCTCGCGGCGCTGGCCCGTGACCCACGCGCCGACGTCGGCCAGCGCGCGGTTCAGCGGCTCGACCTTGCGGATGTGGCAGCACGACTTGCGCAGCTCGACGCTCTCGTAGAACGCATTCAAGCCGTGCTCGGCCACGTACTGGTCGACCGCGTCCTGCCGCGGATGGAACTGCTCGATCTCGTAGCCGTAGCGCTCGCGCACGCGGTCGATCATGCCGAGCGTTTCCGCGTGCAGGCGGCCCGTGTTCAGCGAGAAGATGCCGATCGACACGCCCTTCGACAGGATCGCGTGCGTGAGCAGCATGTCTTCCGCGGCGAGGCTGCTCGCGAATTTCACCTTGTCGTGACGCTCGCCGATCTGCGCGAGCAGCGCGTCGAGGCGCTCGACCTTCGCGGCAAGCTCCGGCGTCAGCGCGGTGGCGGTGCTCATGCGCTCACCTTCGTGTCGACCGCCGCCTCGCGGCGGCGGAACAGCGGCGCCGGCTCGTCGAACGCGCCCTGGTAACGCTGCGTGAATTCCGTGAACGCATTCAGCGCGTCGTGGATGTCCTTGTCGGCACGCACCGCGAATGCGTCGAAGCCGCAACGCGACATGTACAGCAGCTGGTCGCGCAGCACGTCGCCGATCGCGCGCAACTCGCCGGTCCAGCCATGGCGCTCGCGCAACAGGCGCGCGATGCTGTAGCCGCGGCCGTCCGCGAAGCGCGGGAAATCCACGGCGATCAGCGAAATCGCGCCGAAGTCGGCCACGAGATCGGCCGGTTCGCTGTCCGGCGCGAGCCACACGCCGAGCTCGTCCTTCGTCTTAGCGGCGACGAGCGCCGCGCGCTCGGCCTGCCACCACGCGAACGGCACGAGCACCTTGCCGGCCGGCAATGCGTCGACCGCGGGCAGCGCACCGTCTTCCGCCGCGCGCACGACCTGCCATGCGTCGTCGATCACTGCGCGGTTCTTGATAATCGAAGCCATCTGCAAATTCCCTCTACCCGGTTGGTTACGCGTTCACTGCCTGGCGCGCCGCATACACGCGCTCCTTGAACGGTGCGATGCCGATGCGGTCGTACGTGTCGACGAAGCGCTCGCCGTCGATGCGTGCCTCGACGAACGTATCGATCAGCTTCGCGATCACGTCGGGCACTTCTTCCGCCGAGAACGACGGCCCGATCACGCGGCCGAGGCGCGCGCCGTTGCGGCCCGTGCCCTGCTCGCCGCCGAGCGACACCTGGTACCACTCGGCGCCGTCCTTGTCGACGCCGAGGATGCCGATGTTGCCGACGTGGTGGTGACCGCACGAGTTCATGCAACCGGAAATGTTCAGCGATAGTTCGCCGAGGTCGTACACGTAGTCGAGATCGTCGAAACGCTGCTGGATCGCCAGCGCGATCGGGATCGACTTCGCGTTCGCGAGCGAGCAGAAGTCGCCGCCCGGGCACGCGATGATGTCGGTCAACAGGCCCACGTTCGGCGTCGCGAAACCGGCCGCCTTCGCCTTTTCCCACAGCGCGAACAGGTCGCGCTTCTTCACGTTCGCGAGGATCAGGTTCTGCTCGTGCGACACGCGCAGCTCGCCCAGCGAGTACGCGTCGGCCCAGTCGGCCACCAAGTCCATCTGCGCGTCTGTCGCGTCGCCCGGGGCCACGCGGTGATCCTTCAGCGACAGCGTGACGGCCGCATAGCCCGGCACCTTGTGCGGCGCGACGTTACGCTCGACCCAGCGCGCAAACGCCTTGTTCTCGAGCAGATGCTGTTCGAACGATGCGTCGGTGTCGGGCAGCTTTTCGTAGACGGGCGGCTTGAAGTATTGCGACACGCGATCGATTTCGGCCTGCGTGAGCGTCGACGGGCCGTCCTTCAGGTGCCGCCACTCTTCCTCGACCTGCTGCGCGAACTTCGCCGGCGACAGCGCCTTCACGAGGATCTTGATCCGCGCCTTGTACAGGTTGTCGCGGCGGCCGTAGCGGTTGTACACGCGCAGCACGGCTTCGCAGTACGTGAGCAGGTGCTGCCACGGCAGGTCTTCCTTGATCACCGCGCCGATGATCGGCGTGCGGCCGAGGCCGCCGCCCGCGAGGATGCTCGCGACCACCTCGCCCTGCGCGTTCTTCTTCAGGTACACGCCGAGGTCGTGGATCTGCACGGCCGCGCGGTCGTGCTTCGAGCCCGACACCGCGATCTTGAACTTGCGCGGCAGCCACGCGAATTCGGGATGGAACGTCGACCACTGGCGCAGGACCTCGGCCCACGGGCGCGGATCGATCTCTTCGTCCTGGGCGACGCCGGCGAACTGGTCGGCCGTGATGTTGCGGATGCAGTTGCCCGACGTCTGGATCCCGTGCATCTGCACCGACGCGAGCTTCGCGAGGATCTCGGGCGTGTCTTCGAGCTCGATCCAGTTGAACTGGATGTTCGAGCGCGTCGAGAAGTGACCGTAGCCGCGGTCGTGTTCGCGGGCGATGCGGGCCAGCATCCGGAGCTGGTCGCTGCGCAGGTTGCCGTACGGAATCGCGATGCGGTGCATGTACGCATGGCGCTGCATGTACAGGCCGTTCTGCAGACGCAGCGGACGGAATTCGTCTTCGCTCAACTCGCCCGACAGCCGGCGGCGCACCTGGTCGCGGTACTGCGCGACTCGCTCGTCGACGATCGTCTGGTCGTATTGGTCGTACTGATACATTCGGGGACCCCAGGGTTTTCGTGGTGACCGCGCGACGTCCTAGCCACGTCGCGCCCGAATCTCCGTTCCGTCGTCATCGCCGCCAACCGAGACCGGCTGGATTGCTAATGACGAAAACAGATATCCATATTTGAAAAACTCCGGTGAATCGTAATAAACTCGCCTTATATTTCAAACGACTAAAAAATTCTGTTGATATGCGGAAGGGTTATAAATGAACCTGCACCAATTTCGCTTCGTGCGTGAGGCCGTCCGGCAGAATTTCAACCTCACCGAGGCCGCCAAGGCGCTCTACACGTCGCAACCAGGGGTGTCGAAGGCGATCATCGAGCTCGAGGACGAGCTGGGCGTCGAGATCTTCACGCGGCACGGCAAGCGCGTGCGCTCCCTCACCGAGCCGGGCCGGATCATCCTCGCGTCGGTCGAGCGGATTCTCCAGGAAGTGGAAAGCCTGAAAAGGGTCGGAAAAGATTATGCGGCGCAGGACCAGGGCAACCTGACCATCGCGGCGACCCACACGCAGGCCCGCTACTCGCTGCCGGCCGCGATCGCCGAGTTCAAGAAGCGCTTCCCGAAGGTGCACCTGTCGATCCTGCAAGGCAGCCCGACGCAAGTAGCCGAGATGGTGATCCACGACCAGGCCGATCTCGCGATCGCGACCGAGGCGATCTCCGACTACAAGGAGCTCGTGTCGCTGCCGTGCTTCCAGTGGCATCACGCGGCCGTCGTGCCGGCCGACCATCCGCTGCTCGAACGCAAGCCGGTCACGCTGGACGATCTCGCCCAATACCCGCTGATCACGTACGACGACGCGTTCGCGGGCCGCAAGAAGATCAATCATGCGTTCGCGCTGCGCGGGCTGTCGCCGGACATCGTGCTCGAGGCGATCGACGCCGACGTGATCAAGACCTATGTCGAACTCGGCCTCGGCGTCGGCATCATGGCCGACATCGCGTTCAATCCCGAGCGCGATCGCGGCCTGCGGCTGATCCCGGTCGGCCACCTGTTCGGCAGCAACGTGACGCGCGTCGCGCTCAAGCAGGGCGCCTACCTGCGCAGCTATGTGTATACGCTCGTCGAACTGCTGTCGCCGACGCTGAACCGCAAGCTGATCGAACAGGCGCTCAAGGGCGAAGCCGAATCGTATGAGCTTTGACGGACAGGTATGAACACAGGGGCGCCTGTCGCGCCCCGTTTTGTTGCCCGACGGAGATTCCCGCATGACGCTTCCCGCCCTGCCACGGCTGCCCGCCTCGTTGCGCCGCGTCGCCGGCGCCGCCCTCGTCCTGGCCTGCGCGGCCGCGCATGCCGACCTGAAGGTCGGCGTCGACCTGTCGTCGACCGGCCCGGCCGCCGCGATCGGCATCACGAGCAAGAACGCGATCCTGATGTGGCCGAAGACGATCGCCGGGCAGCCCGTGCAGGTCACGGTGCTCGACGACGCGTCCGATCCGGGCGCCGCGGTGCGCAACATCCGCAAGCTGGTCGACGAGGATCACGTCGACGTCGTGGTCGGCCCGAACATCACGCCGGCCGCGCTCGCGGCGCTCGACGCGGTGGCCGCCGCGCAGACGCCGATGATCACGCTGGTCGGCTCGGGCTCGATCGTCGAGCCGCAGGAAGGCGCGCGAACCTGGGCGTTCAAGATGGCGCAGAGCGACCGCGCGATGGCCGACGTGATGACGCGCTACATGGCCAACCACGGCGTGAAAACGGTCGGCTTCATCGGCTTCGCGGACAGCTATGGCGACAGCTGGCTCAACGAATTCACGCGCTTCGCGGACCTGCGCAAGATCCGCGTGATCGCGACCGAGCGCTTCAACCGCACCGACGCGAGCGTCACGGGTCAGGCGCTGAAGCTGATCGCGGCGAAACCCGACGCGATCCTGATCGCCGGCGCGGGCACGCCGACCGTGCTGCCGCAGCGCACGCTGATCGAGCGCGGCTACAAGGGCGCGATCTACCAGACGCACGGGATCGCGACGCCGGAATTCATCAAGCTCGGCGGCAAGGATGTGGACGGGACGCTGTTCCCGACCCAGCCGGTCGTCGTCGCGCGCACGTTGCCGGCCGACCATCCGGCCCGCCAGGCCGCGCTCGCGTTCGTCGATGCGTACGAGACGAAGTACGGCGCCGGCACGGTCACGCAGTTCGCGGGCGATGCGGCGGGCGTGTATCCGCGCCTCGCCGATGCGGTCGGCCGTGCGCTGAAGGCCGCGCAGCCCGGCACGCCGGCCTTCCGCACGGCGCTGCGGCGCGAACTCGAACGCGCGCACGAGCTCGTCGTGCCGAACGGCGTCGTCAATACGAGCGACAAGGATCACGTGGGGCTCGACCAGCGCGCGAGCGTGATGGGGATCGTGAAACAGGGCCGGTTCGTCTACCTGAGCCAGTGACTTGCATGCCGGGCACCGGGCTGCTTGCCCGGTGCCTCGTTTTCCGCCATAATCCGCGTTTCGCCGCGCACCGCCGTATGCGCGGCCAGGATCAAGCCCAGGTGGTGAAATTGGTAGACGCAGGGGACTCAAAATCCCCCGCCGCAAGGCGTGCCGGTTCGATTCCGGCCCTGGGCACCAGTCTTTCGCAGCGTCATGCGCTGCCTTTGTCGAAACCCGCGCAAGCTCGCCGCTTCGCGGGTTTTTTGTTTATGGTGCGCGTTCCGCACCGCACCCAGTGATCGACGGCGGCCTGCCGCCCGGTACGCTCAGGCCATCAACTCGCGGACGAAATCCAGAAACACCCTCACCTTCGCCGAAACGAGATTCGACGCGTGGTGATACGCATAAAGCGGGAACGTCTCGTCCGCCCACTCGGGCAACAACTGCACCAACCGCCCGTCGGCCAGCACGTCCCGCGCATAGAGCTCGAGCAATTGCGCAATGCCGACACCGCCCAGGCACGCGCCGAGCAGCCCGCCCGTATCGTTGACCGTCAGCCTGCCGGCGGCGTCGACCGGCACGACTTCCTTGCCGCGATGAAACTCCCATTCGTACGGCCGCCCCGTCACCGGATCGCGGATCAGCACGCACCGGTGAGCGTCCGCGAGATCCCGAGGGTGCCGCGGTTCGCCATGACGCGCGACGTAGGCCGCCGACGCGCAGGTCAGCACGCGCGTCTCGAGCAGCAGCCGCGCGCGATATGACGACGGCTCCGGGATGCCGAAGCGCACCGCCACGTCGAAGCCGTCGGCGACGAGGTCGCCCATCCGGTCCCGCACGCTGATTTCGACCGACAGGTCGGGAAAGCGGTCGAGAAATTCCGCCATCCGCGGCGCCAGCACGTAGTGGCCGAACGTGCCGTCCACGTTGACCCGCAGCCGCCCCCTCACGCGCGCCTTCGACTGGCCGGCGTCGAGCGCCGCCTCCTCGATGCCGGCCAGCAGCGGCGCGACCGCCTCGTAAAAGCGTCGCCCTTCGTCGGTCAACGTGATCGCGCGCGCCGTCCGGTTGAAGATCCGGATGCCGACCCGCTCTTCCAACCGGGCGACGGCGCGACTCACCGCCGGTTGAGTCAGCCCCATCGCCTCGCCCGCCCGCGCGAAGGTGCCGGCCTCGATCACCGCCGAGAGCACGCCGATACCGCTGAGCAATCTGCTGTCGAATCCCATGAGACATACTTTTAGTCATTCATTGACTGATGATTATTCATTATTTTTATTGATCGAGGAAGCCTACAGTAAGTCCTGTCGCCGGATCGAACGGCATTCAACCTTCATCAGGAGCAGGACATGAGCACATCGGAACAAGTCGCCCTCGTCACGGGTTCGTCGCGCGGCATCGGCGCGGAAATCGCACGCCAGCTCGCCCGGGACGGCTTCCGGGTCGTCGTCAACTATGCCGGCAGCGCCGGCCCGGCCCGCGAAGTGGTCGACGCGATCGTCGCCGACGGCGGCCATGCGGTCGCGGTGCAGGCGAACGTCGCCGATCCAGCGGCCGTGGCCGCGCTGTTCGACGCCACCCGCGACGCATTCGGCGGTCTGGATGTGGTGGTCAATTCCGCAGGCGTGATGAAGCTGTCGGCCATCGCCGACTGCGACGACGCGCTGTTCGACGAAACGTTCGCGATCAACGTGAAAGGCACGTTCAACGTCTGCCGCGAAGCGGCCAGGCGGGTGCGCGACGGCGGGCGCATCATCAACCTGTCGACCAGCGTGATCGGCATGCGCATGCCGACGTACGGCGTGTACGTCGCCAGCAAGGCCGCGGTCGAAAGCCTCACGCAGGTGCTCGCGCAGGAAATGCGCGGGCGCGGCGTCCGCGTGAACGCCGTCGCGCCGGGACCGGTCGCGACCGAGCTGTTCCTGCAGGGCAAGAGCCCCGAACTCATCGATCGGCTCGCGAAGCTGAACCCGCTCGAGCGGCTCGGCCAGCCCGACGACATCGCGCGCGTCGTCGCGTTCCTCGCCGGCCCGGACGGCGCGTGGATCAACGGCCAGATCCTGCGCGCGAACGGCGGCATGTGCTGACGGACCGCTCACCGCCGCCTCATCTTTCCGCCAGGAGAATGCTCATGAACCAAGTCGTCCTCGTCACCGGCGCGTCCAGCGGCTTCGGCTTGCTGACGGCCCAGGCGCTCGCCCGCGCCGGTCACACGGTCTACGCATCGATGCGCGAGAGCGCCGGGCGCAATGCGCCGCGCGTCGCCGCCATCGCCGCCTATGCGCAACAACACGGCGTCGACTTGCGCAGCGTCGAACTCGACGTCGGCGACGACGCCTCCGTCGACGCCGCCATCGATCGCGTGATCGCCGACAATGGGCGTCTGGACGTCGTCGTCCACAACGCCGGCCATATGGTGTTCGGGCCGGCCGAAGCGTTCACGCCCGAGCAGCTTGCGCAGCTCTACGACGTCAACGTCGTGTCGACCCAGCGCGTGAACCGCGCGGCGCTGCCGCATCTGCGCCGCCAGGGCCGCGGCCTGCTCGTGTGGGTGTCGTCCTCGTCGGCGCGCGGCGGCACGCCGCCGTTCCTCGCGCCCTACTTCGCCGCGAAAGCCGCGATGGACTCGCTCGCCGTGTCCTACGCGGCCGAGCTCGCGCGCTGGGGCATCGAAACGTCGATCGTCGTGCCGGGCGCGTTCACGCGGGGCACGAATCACTTCCTCCATGCGGGCAAGCCGGCCGATACCGCCGTGCAAGCCGCCTACGACGGCGGGCCGTACGCGGGCGTCGCCGATCAGGCGTTGAAGGGCCTCGCCGCGCTTGAACCGGCGGACGCCGACGCAGGCGCCGTCGCCACGGCGATTGCCGAACTCGTCGCGGCGCCGGCCGGCAAGCGCCCGTACCGCGTGTTCGTCGACCCGTCGCAGGACGGCGCCGAGGAAGTGTTCCGCGTCGGCGATCGCATCCGCCGCGAGATGTTCAGGAACATCGGCCTGGGCGACCTGCTCGCGCCGCGCATCGACGGCTGATCGTTCGCGCGCCGGGCCGGCCGGCGCGCGTCAATCCCGCTCGCAGAACCGGAGAATCGCGTCCGCGACCGCCGCCGCGGATTCGCGCTGCGGGAAGTGCCCGATTCCGTCGAGCACCTGCCGCTCGTAGCGCCCGGCGAAGAACCGCTCCCGCCCCGCCGAGCTGTCGGGATGGTTGCAAGTGTCCGCGCCGCCATGCAGCACGAGCGTCGGCACCGCCAGCACGGGCGCCGGGTTCAGCCGCGCGTCGTCGTCGGCATAGGCCGGCGCGCCCGGCGCGAAGCCCCAGCGCTGCCGGTACGAATGCAGTACGACGTCGATCCAGTCGGGTCCGTCGAACGCGACGGCTGCCGCGTCGAAATCGCTGTCGCGATACCAGCCCGGCGGCGACCACGTATCCCACATCAGGCGCGCGAACGCGCGGCGGTCGTGGCGCAGCGCCTGCTCGCCGCGCGGCGTCGCCATGAACCAGTGATACCAGTAGTTGCGCGCCTGCTGCAGCGACAGCGGCTGGGCGGGATCGTTGGTGCCGTACCCGACCGACAGCATCACCAGCTGCGATGCGGCACCGTCGCGCAGCCCGCACGCGTTCGCGGCCGCGCGGGCGCCCCAGTCGTGCCCGACCAGCACGGGCCGCTCGATGCCGAGCACGTCGACGAATTCGAGCAGGTCGCGCCCGAGCGCCGCGAGCTGGCCGCTGCGCGGCACGGATGCGTCGCGAAAACGCGTCGGCGCGAAGCCGCGCAACGCGGGCGCGAGCACGCGGTAGCCGCGTGCGGCCAGTCCCGCGGCCACCGCCTCCCAGCCGACCGGGCTGTCCGGCCAGCCGTGCAGCAGCACGGCCACGCGCTCGCCGCGCGGGTTCCATTCGAGATAGGCAACGTCCAGCGACGCGGTCGTCGCATGCGTATAGGTCGTCATCGTGTACTCCGTCAGGTCAGCATGAACATCCGATGGTAGGTCGGCCTTTCATCACGATTCGCGGAGTATCATGATTCACTCTTCGAATATTGCGTTGAATCGATCCATGGAACCGCCGACCGATCCCGCGTCGACCGCGCTCGACATCGCGCTGCTGCGCACCTTTCTCGAAGTCGTCGACAGCCGCGGGTTCGCGCCGGCCGCGGAACGCCTCGCGCTGACGCCGTCCGCCGTCAGCGGCCACATCAAGCGGCTCGAACAGGCGGCCGGCACCGTGCTGCTGGCGCGCACGACCCGCCGGATCGCGCTGACGCCGGCCGGCGACACGCTGTACGCGTACGCGCGCAACATCGTCGACATGGAGCGCGAGGTGCGCGCGCGGCTGCGCGGCGCACCGGCGCACGGGCCGCTGCGAGTCGGCGCGTCGGAGGATTTCGCGGGCACATGGCTGCCGCAGGTGCTGCGCACGTTCCGCGACGGCCATCCGCGCACATCGATCGAACTGAAAGTCGGCATCACCGCGTCGCTGCTACGGGAGCAATCGCTGGGCCGGCTCGACGTCGTGTTCGGCAAGCAGTGCCGACAGGTCGACACGCCCGGCGAACTGCTGTGGGAGGAGCCGCTCGTGTGGGCATTCGCGGCCGATACGGCGCTCGACGCCGAGGAACGCGTGCCGCTCGCGCTGTTTCCGGAACCGTGCGTGTATCGGGAAGCCGCGGTGTCCGCGCTCGCGGCGGCGCTGCGGCCGTTTCGCGTGCTGTTCGAAAGCGCGAGCATGGCCGGCTGCATGTCGGCCGCGCTCGCCGGCTTCGCGGTCACGGCGCTCGCGCGCAGCCAGTTGCGCGACGGCCTGCGCGCGTGCGGGCCGCACGACGGCCTGCCAGCGCTGCCGGCCGCCCGCTTTTACGCATTTGCGTCGAAACCCGCCGGCGTCGGCGCCGCGCTGATCGACGCGGTGCGGGCCACCGGGCGCACGCGGCAGTTCGCCGACTGAGCACGCGCGGCGCGCTCGCCGCACGGGCCGCCGTCTCGCGCCTGCGCCGATCGAGCGGCGTCACGAGTCGGTGATCGGCGGACGGCCGCGGATACCGGCACGATGCCGCTTTCAGTCGCCGCTGTCGCTGTCGCTCGCGCCCGCGTCGTTCAATGCCTCCACCATCAACGCGCCGAACCACTCGATGAACGCGTTGAGCCGCCTCGAGCGATGCCGGCGGTGCGGATACACGGCCGACACGTCCATCGGCTCGGCGCGGTGGCCGGGCATCACGTCGACGAGTGCGCCGCTTGCCAGCAAATGCTCGACGTCGAAGCGCGGAATCTGGATCAGCCCCATTCCCGCGACGCAGCTGGCGATGTAGGTTTCGGCGTTGTTGACGATCACGCGGCTCGGCAGCGTCAGCATGTGCCGCTGCCCGTCCGCGCAATATTCCCAGCCGAGTTCGCGCCCCGTCGTCGGCGACGCATAGCCGATCGCCCGGTGCCCGTGCGCGAGCGCATCCGGATGCTCGGGCACGCCGCATTCGCGCAGGTAGTCGGGGCTCGCGCAGTTGATCAGCGTGAACTGCCCAAGCGGCCGAACGACGAGGCTGCTGTCCGCGAGCCGCCCGACGCGGATCGCGCAATCGACGCCCTCCTGCACGAGGTCGATCGCGCGGTCGGTGGAGCCCAGCGACAGTTGCAGCTTCGGGTGGCGGCGAAACAGCGACGGCAGCGCGGGCGCCACGACGCGGCGGGCGATCCGGCTCGGCACGTCGACGTTCAGCCGCCCGACCACGTCGCGGTCGCGGCGCCGGAACAGGCGGTCGAGTTCGTCGGCCTCCGCGAGCAGGCGCCGGCCGCGTTCGAGCAGCAGCGCGCCGTCGGCGGTCAGTTGCACCTGGCGCGTCGTGCGGTGCAGCAGCCGCGTGCCGAGCGCCGTCTCGAGTTGCTGGACGGCCGCCGACACGGTCGCGCGCGGCACGTCGAGCGCATGCGCGGCCTTGATGAAGCTGCCCATCTCGGCAACCTGCAGAAAGATCCTGACCTGATCCAGTTTGTCCATCGACGGGAAACCCGGGTTCGAACGACGGTCGGCGCCGGCCGCCACGCAGCGCGGCTGGCTTCGGCGACAAGAGAAAACGGGCGCGCGGCCTCGTGGCTGCGCGCCCGTCCATTGTCCACGCAAACGCGCCATTGCGGCGCGCCGCGCGGCCGCAAGCGGCCCGGTTACTTGGTCGTATAGCCGCCGTTGATCAGGATCGTCTGGCCCGTGATCCACCAGCCGTCGGTCACGAGATGGCGGATGAACGGCACGACGTCCTCGATGTCGGTCAGCCCGGTCTTGCTGAACGGCGACAGCGCGGCGGCCGTCTTGTGATACGCGACCGCATCGGCGCCTTCGGCCGGATAGAAGAACGGAGTGTCCATCGGGCCCGGCCCGACGGCCGTCACCGAGATCCCGCGTGCGCCGTACTCCTTCGACGCCGCGCGCGTGAAATGCTCGACCGGCGCCTTCGATCCTTCGTACGCCGCGTAGAACGGCGTGAACGCGCCGAGCAGCGACGTCACGAGCGTGACGAGCTTGCCGTGATCCTCGAGATGCCGCCCGGCTTCCTTGATGAAGAAGAACGCCGACTTGCTGTTGACCGCGAACATCTCGTCGTACTCGGCCTCGCTGATCTCGGTGAACGGCTTCTTCAGCACCTTGCCGACCGTGTTGATCGCGATGTCGATCTTGCCGAAGCGCTGCTTCGCGTCGTCGAACAGCTTCTCGACCGCGGCGGCCGTCGTCAGGTCCGCCTGGAACGTCGCGGCTTGCGCGCCAGCCGCGCGCACCGCCGCAGCCGTCTCCTCGGCCTGCGCCTGCGACGCCGCGCTGTTGTAGTGAATCGCCACCGCCTTCGCGCCGTGGCCCGCCAGGTCCCGCGCGATCAGGCCGCCGAGATTCTTTGCGCCGCCTGCGATCAGGACGACCTTGTCTGCGAGCGTATGAGTTGCCACGGTTGACTCCTTTTTTCGTTGAACGAAGCTAGGAGTGTAGGCATACGCGACGCGCCGATCAGCCGGTCGACGCTGGATGGATTATCCAGAAAACCGATCCAATCGAAGCCGCGCAAGGTGATCTGCCGCACCGACGGCGGCGCCGGATTCCGCGACCGATTGCGGCGCCGCCGCCGGCCGGCTCAGCGCGCGTACCGCGCCGCGTCGATCTTGCCGAGCAGCCACTGCATGCCGGCCAGGTGCTGCTGGTCGTGGCTGCACAGGTAATGGACCAGCCCGCGCACGGTCAGCGAACCGTAGCCGTCGAATTCGCCGGTACGCTCGAACTGTTCGGGCGTTAGGCACGACAGCAGCGCCAGCGTCTCGCGCCGTGCGTCGCGAATCGCCGCGAGCACGTCGGACGCATACGCGTCGTCGTAGCGCCGTTCGATCGCGAACGCGTCGCCATCGATCGACACGAGCAGCGGGTGGTCTTCGTCGAGCATGCGACGCAGCCGCACGTGATAGCCGTCGATCTCGATGTCACGCACGTGGCAGAGCTGCCCGAGCGGCGAGAAGTGCTCGCTCGGCATGCCGGCCCAGTCGTCGGGGGTCCAGCGCGTATAGCCGTCGGGCACGGCCGCGAAATGCGCTTCGAGCTGACGGGGAAAATCGGCGAGTGCGTCGAGCGTCGTCGGATTCATGCGGGAGCCTCCCTGTCGGATGAAGGCGAGCGGCAATCCTGGCACGGGCCTGCCGCCGCCGTTGCGTCACTTCACGCTGAAGCCGTACGCGCCCTGCGTGCGATGCCCGTCGGTCGCGACGGCCACCCACTTCACCGCGTACGCGCCCGTGCCGGGCGCCGCGAGCGGCACCGTCATCCGCTTGCGGTTCGACGCGTCGATGCGCGCGCGGCCGTCCGACACAGTCTTGCCGGCGCCATCGACGACGACGATCGAGCTGAATGCCGGCTCCAGCGGCTCGGTGAAGTCGATCGTGACGGCGGCCGGTGCGGCAGCCAGCGTCGCACCCGCCGCCGGGTCGCTCGTTGCGAGATGCGCGTGCGCGAACGCGGCCGACGAAACGGTCGCGGCCACGATGACGGTGGCAACGTGTCGGCCGAACGGGAATGAATCGAAACGCATGGACTGTCCGTGAAGAATGAACGGGCGCCTCGCGCGGCGCAGTTCCGGCAGCTTACCAGCGCAGACGCGTTCATGCCGGTCGGGCGCCGGCGCTTGATAGAATGCGCGCGCTATGGATCTCGAAAGCATTCTCTACACCCAGGGCTTCGGCTCGCGCCGCCAGTGCCGCGGCCTGATCGAAGCAGGCCGCGTCGCCGTCGCGGGCGCCGTCGCGCCCGACCCGGACGCCACCTTCGATACCGACGGCCTCGTGTTCACGGTCGACGATACGGCCTGGCCGTTCCACGCACGCGCGTATCTCGCGCTCAACAAGCCGGCCGGCTACGAATGCTCGCGCGATCCGCAGCACCATGCGAGCGTGTTCAGCCTGTTGCCCGCGCCGCTCGTCGCGCGCGGCGTGCAGTGCGTCGGCCGGCTCGACCAGGACACGACCGGCCTGTTGCTGTTGTCCGACGACGGCCAGTTCGTGCACGCGTACACGTCGCCGAAGCGCAAGGTGCCGAAGACCTACGTCGCGACCGTGCGCCACCCGCTCGACGATGCGCAATTGCACGCGCTGCGCACCGGCGTGCAACTACATGGCGAGCCGAAGCCGATCGCGGCCGTCGCCGCGGACGCCCGCGCCCCGCACACGCTCGCGCTGACCGTGCTCGAAGGCAAATACCACCAGGTCAAGCGGATGGTCGCGGCGGCGAGCAACCGCGTCGAATTGCTGCACCGCGAAAGCATCGGCGGGTTCACGCTGCCGGCCGATCTCGCGCCGGGCGCATGGCGGTGGCTCGACGAAGCCGACCTTTCCATGCTGCGCAATCCCGTCCAAACCCTGTAAGGGAAAATCCGCACGACCGTTCGGTGCCTGGCGGCCTCTCGACCGCAGGTTCCCCCGCTATACTGAAATCACAAGCTGCAAGAGCGGCGATGCAGGGGGAGACATCATGAACATCAGCCATTCTTTCGAACTGTCGTCCGTGATGATCGCGTTCGCGGTCATCGGCGTCATCGTGATCGGCGGCCTGCTGGCCGCGATGCATCTGAAGCACAAATATCATCCGAACCTGATCGGCGCGCTGATCGGTGCGCTGCTGTGCTTCCTGCTGATCGAGGCGTTACCGGCGCTCACCTGACGCCGCCCGGCGCGAGCGTTTGAAGGAAATCGTCTACGGTCGGATAGCGCAACGTCACGCACAATTCGGCCTTGAGCCGTGCGTTGGACAGGCGCCGCGACTCGCGCATGAACGACAGCAGCGTCGGCTCGAGCACGCGCTCCGCGTCCGCGCGGCTGACACGCGGCGGCTTCGGCAGGCCGAGCACCTGCGCGACCCGGTCGAAATACTCTCCCATCCGCAGTTCGGTATCGTCCGACGCGTGCACGGCGCGCGCCGGCTTGCCGCGCTCGGCCGCACGACGCAGGATCGCCGCGAGATCGTCCGCGTGGATGTGATTCGTGTACACGTCGTCGGCCGGCTCGAGCGCCGGCGTACCGCGCTCGAGCCGCGCGACCGGCAGACGGTTCGCCGCATAGATGCCGGGAATGCGCACGATGCGCGCGGACAGCACGCCGCGCACCGTCGCCGCACGCAGTTGCCGCTCGGCCGACACGCGCCGGAACGCGCGCGGGTTCGCGGGGCGCAGCGGGTGCGTTTCGTCGATGCGCGCGCCGCCGCAGTCGCCGTAGACGCCCGTCGTGCTGGCGTAGACCAGCCTCGGCGCGCGAAGACCCTCGGGTACAATACGCGCTGCCCGCACGGACGCGCCGGCCTGTCGCGCCGCGCCGCGCAGCGTTCGGAGCCGGCCGACTGCCGATGCCGGCGGTACCGCCGGCCGACGCGCGGGCATGGACGTTGCGGCGATCAGTGCACGCGTGCGCCGGTCGTCGCGGCCGCCGGATGGCGGCGGCGCGAGATGCAGGATCGTGCGGGCAAGGCCCGCGAGGCGGCCGAGCGTCGCCCGGCGATCGAGGTCGCCGACGATCGGCGTCGCGCCCGCGGCGCGCAGTTCGTCGCGGCGAGCCGGGTGGCTCGTCAGCGCGAGGATGCGCAGGTCGGGGCGCGCGTCACGCCATTGCGCGACGCAGCGCATGCCGACGTCGCCGCAGCCGACGATCAGTACGCGCGGCCGGCGCAGGATTCGTGTCGCGATCATGTTGGTTGCGAGATCAGTAGCCGCCGTTGCGCGACGCGCAACGGTTTTGCATTGTAGCTGCCGTGCGCGACATGCACGGTCCCCCCATTTTGTTCTAGTTTGGTTCTATGGCATTCAACGTCACTCTCAAGCAAAGCGGCCGGCAATTCCAGGTCGAGTCGGATGAAACCGTGCTGGCGGCCGCGCTGCGCCAGAACGTCCATCTGCCGTACGGCTGCAAGAACGGCGCGTGCGGCTCGTGCAAGGGCCAGATCGTGTCGGGCCAGATCGAACAGGGCCCGCACGCCGCGTCTGCGCTGTCCAACGACGAACGCACGCGCGGCCTCGCGCTGCTGTGCTGCTCGAAGGCGCAATGCGATCTCGAGATCGACGTGCGCGAAATCGCCGGCGTCGACGGCGTGCAGGTGAAGAAGCTGCCGTGCCGGATCGCCGCGCTCGAACGCAAGGCGGACGACGTGATGGTCGTGAAGCTGCAGTTGCCGGCCAACGAACGCCTGCAGTACCTCGCGGGCCAGTACGTCGAATTCATCCTGAAGGACGGCTCGCGCCGCAGCTACTCGATGGCGAACGCGCCGCACGAGGAAGGCCCGATCGAGCTGCACATCCGCCACATGCCGGGCGGCAAGTTCACCGACCACGTATTCGGCGCGATGAAGGAGCGCGACATCCTGCGCTTCGAAGGCCCGCTCGGCACGTTCTTCCTGCGCGAGGATTCCGACAAGCCGATCGTGCTGCTCGCGTCGGGCACCGGCTTCGCGCCGATCAAGGCGATCATCGAGCACGTGAAGCACTCGGGCATCACGCGTCCGATGACGCTCTACTGGGGCGCGCGCCGCAAAAAGGACATCTATCTCGCCGAACTCGCCGAGCAGTGGGCGCGCGAGATCCCGAACTTCAAGTATGTCCCGGTGCTCTCCGAGCCGGACGACGCCGACCGGTGGACGGGCCGCACGGGCTTCGTCCACCGGGCGGTGATCGAGGACCTGCCCGATCTGTCCGGCCACCAGGTCTATGCGTGCGGCGCGCCGGTGATGGTCGAATCCGCGCAGCGCGACTTCACGCAGCACCACGCGCTGCCGGCCGACGAGTTCTACGCGGACTCGTTCACGAGCGCCGCCGACCTCGCGCATCCCGTCTGAGCGGCGGGCGCGCCCGCGCCCCGCTGCGCGCCGCCGTGTCACATCCGTGGCATCGCGGCGGTTTACAGTGGGGCGCGGGATGCCTTATGCTTGCGCACATGAACCGCTTCCTGTCCGCTCTCCGACGTCGCCGCTCGCCGCTCCGCCCGGATGCCGCCGGCTCGTCACGGACTCGCGCGTAACCCTCCTCCGCTTCACCGGTTACGCACAAGCTGTTCGACCCACCAGCCACGGCCTTCCGTGGCTTTTTTATTGCCCGTTTCCCTTTCAACGCCCGCTGGAGTCTGCTGCCATGCCCCTGAACGATTATCCGATCGACTCGCTGATGTACATCACGAACCGCCCCGACATCGTGTTTACGCACGGCAAGGGTTCGTGGCTCTACGATCACACGGGCAAGCGCTATCTGGACTTCATCCAGGGCTGGGCCGTCAACAGCCTCGGCCACTGCAACGACGGCATCGTCGAAGCGCTGAAGACGCAGGCCGACAAGCTGCTGAATCCGTCGCCGGCGTTCTACAACGAGCCGATGGCGAAGCTCGCGGGCCTGCTCACGCAGCACAGCGTGTTCGACAAGGTGTTCTTCACGAACAGCGGCGCCGAGGCTAATGAAGGCGCGATCAAGCTCGCGCGCAAGTGGGGCCGCAAGTTCAGGAACGGCGCGTACGAGATCATCACGTTCGACCACAGCTTCCACGGCCGCACGCTCGCGACGATGTCGGCCAGCGGCAAGCCGGGCTGGGACACGATCTACGCGCCGCAGGTGCCGGGCTTCCCGAAGGCCGAGCTGAACAACATCGAGTCGGTCGAGAAGCTGATCACCGACAAGACCGTCGCCGTGATGCTCGAGCCGATCCAGGGCGAAGGCGGCGTGATCCCGGCCACGCGTGAATTCATGCAGGCGCTGCGCGCGCTGACGAAGCAGCACAACCTGCTGCTGATCGTCGACGAAGTGCAGAGCGGCTGCGGCCGCGCGGGCACGCTGTTCGCGTACGAGCTGTCCGGCATCGAGCCGGACGTCATGACGCTCGCGAAGGGCATCGGCGGCGGCGTACCGCTTGGCGCGCTGCTGTCGAAGGCCGATGTCGCGGTGTTCGAGGCCGGCGACCAGGGCGGCACGTACAACGGCAATCCGCTGATGACGGCGGTCGGCTATTCGGTGATCTCGCAGCTCGTCGCGCCCGGCTTCCTCGAAGGGGTGCGCGCGCGCAGCGAGTATCTGAAGCGCAAGCTGCTCGAGCTGTCGGAGGAACGCGGCTTCGAGGGCGAGCGCGGCGAAGGCCTGCTGCGCGCGCTGCTGCTCGGCAAGGACATCGGCCCGCAGATCGTCGAGAAGGCGCGCGACATGCAACCGGACGGCCTGCTGCTGAACGCCGCACGGCCGAACCTGCTGCGCTTCATGCCCGCGCTGAACGTGACGACCGAGGAAATCGACCAGATGATGGCGATGCTGCGGTCGATCCTCGACACGCTGTAAGGAGACCGCCGCGATGAATGCCGCCGCCGATGCTGTCGCGATCCGCCCGTTCGAACGCGCCGACACCGATGCCGTGCTCGCGGTATGGCGCGACGCGTTCCCGCAGTACGACGAGACCGGTGCGCCCCCGCACCGCGATCCGCTGCGATCGATCGAGTTGAAGCTCGCGACGCAGCCGGAACTGTTCTTCGTCGCGATCAGCGGCGCGCGCGTCGTCGGCACGCTGATGGCCGGTTTCGACGGACATCGCGGCTGGCTCTACTCGTTCGGCGTCGCGAACGACGCGCGCCGGCTCGGCGTCGGCCGCGCGCTGATCGCGCATGCGGAACGCGCGCTCGCCGCGCGCGGCTGCATGAAGATCAACCTGCAGGTGCTGCCCGGCAACGACGATGCATGCCGCTTCTACGCAGCGCTCGGCTATCGCGTCGAGGAACGCATCTCGTTCGGCAAGACGCTGCCGGTCGCGTAAAACCGCCGCCGGCCGCCGCGCGGCTCAGCGCGTGATCAGCCCCGCGCCCGGCAGCGGATTGCCGAGCGCGTCGGTCGGCACGGCCTGCTGCTCGAACGCCGCGAAATACGCGGCCCACTGCGTGTCGCTCACGCGCACGAGCAGCGCGCCGTCCTGCCACACGTCGTTGTGATCGTTGTGGTCGTCGCCCGCGCGATGCAGGTAGTTCGGACCCGTCGAGCCCTGGTTCATGTGCGTGTCGTGGATCCCGTTGCCTTGCGCAT
The DNA here is from genome assembly GCF_017815045.1 of Burkholderia sp. CpTa8-5. Lineage (NCBI taxonomy): Bacteria > Pseudomonadati > Pseudomonadota > Betaproteobacteria > Burkholderiales > Burkholderiaceae > Burkholderia > Burkholderia sp. CpTa8-5. Next base: position 123,905 of record NZ_JAGIQD010000010.1, on the reverse strand, counting down.
AGGTGCGGCCGAACACGACGACGTCGAGCCCCTGCGACTGCGCGGCGTTCACGAGCCGCAGCAGCGACGGGATCGGCTCCGGATGCTCGGTGCCGTCCATCGCCGCACTCGCGCGCCACGCGCCCGTGTCGCCCAGGATGTCGCTGCGCAGATAGTCGAGCGCGGGCAACGCCGTTTGCCCGGTCAGGTCCGTGTAGCCTTCGACCGCGGCCGCGAGCGTCTGCGTGACCGGATGATGGAAATCGTAGACGAGCTTGTAGTTCAGCAGGTCGTCCGCGTCGTTGGTACCGACGTTGATCGCGACGTCCCAGTCGCCTGCCGGCAGCGCCAGCGTCAGGTGAACGTGATACTGGATCTCGCTGCCGTGCGGCGAACCCTTCAGCTTCGCCACCGACTTCACCTTCGCCTTCACGAAACCGTAGTCCAGACTCATGCGCGTTCTCCGTGTGCCGACGGGTAATCGATGCTACGCGGCCCGTGTGTCGGTTTGCGGGCTGCGGGCGGCCGGCGCGCCAGCCGCATGCACGATCCAATAGTCGAATGGAGTCGCCTTCGTGCGCACAGTTCGACGCGAATCGCCCCATACGAAAAAAAGCCGTCACGGTTTCCCGTAACGGCTTTCGACAGCCCGGGTGCGACGCGCGCAACCGGACTCGTTCGATCGCTTACTCGCCCAGATACGCGGCGCGCACCTTCGGATCGTCGAGCATCTGCTTCGCGTCGCCTTCCATCGTGACCGTGCCCGAGTCCATCACGTAGCCGCGATCGGCTGCCTGCAGCGCGAGGCGTGCGTTCTGCTCGACCAGCAGCACCGTGATGCCTTCCTTCGAGATCTCGCGCACCACTTCGAAGATCTTCTCGACCATGATCGGCGACAACCCCATCGACGGCTCGTCGAGCAGCAGCAGCTTCGGCTTGCTCAGAATCGCGCGCGACATCGCCAGCATCTGCTGCTCGCCGCCCGACAGCGTGCCCGCGAGCTGCGTCGCCCGTTCCTTCAGGCGCGGGAAGAAGCCGAACATCCGGTCGACGTCCTTCTTGATCTGGTCGTTGTCGTTGCGCAGGTACGCGCCCATCTGCATGTTCTCGATGATCGACATCCGCGCGAAGATCCCGCGGCCTTCCGGCACCATCGCGAGGCCGCGCTTGAGCAGCTCGTGCGACGGCACGCCCTTGATCGACTTGCCGTCGTACTCGATGTCGCCCGCCGAGTACGGCTTCAGGCCGGTGATCGCCTTCATCGTCGTGGTCTTGCCGGCGCCGTTCGCGCCGATCAGCGTCACGAGCTCGCCCTGGCGGACTTCCATGTCAACGCCCTTGACGGCCTGGATGCCGCCGTAGTTGACCTGCAAGCCCTTGATTTTCAACATTGCCGCTGCCATCAGTGCACCCCTGCGCCGAGATATGCCTCAATCACCTTCGGATTCTTCTGCACGTCCTGCGGCAGACCCTCGGCGATCACCTTGCCGTAATCGAGCACCGTCATCCGGTTGCACAGCCCCATCACGAGCTTCACGTCGTGCTCGATCAGCAGGATCGTGCGGCCGTCCGAACGGATCTTGTCGAGCAGGCGCGTGAGTTCGACCTTCTCGGTCGCGTTCATCCCGGCTGCCGGCTCGTCGAGCGCGAGCAGCTTCGGGTCGGTCGCCAATGCACGGGCGATTTCCAGCCGGCGCTGGTGACCGTACGACAGGTTGCGCGACGTGTAGTCCGCGTACTGCAGCACGCCGACGTAGTCGAGCAGCTCGATCGCGCGTTCCTTGATCTCGCGCTCTTCCTGACGTTCGGCCGGCGTCTGGAACACCGCGCCGAGCAGCCCGTGCTTGGTGCGCACGTGGCGGCCCACCATCACGTTCTCGAGCGCCGTCATCCCGCCGAACAGGCGGATGTTCTGGAACGTGCGCGCGATGCCGGCCTTGGCCACCTGGTGCACGGCCGTCGGCGTGTAGTTCGTGCCGTCCAGCTTGAAGTCGCCGGAGTCCGGCGTGTAAAGGCCCGTGATCACGTTGAAGAACGTGGTCTTGCCGGCGCCGTTCGGGCCGATCAGCCCGTAGATCTCGCCTTCCTTGATCTGCAGGCCGACGTCGGACAGCGCCTGCAGCCCGCCGAAGCGCTTGTTCACGCCCGAGACGGACAGTCGGATTTGCTTGTCGCTCATGTGTTTATCCCCTTGTCCGTAGGTTACGCGCGCACCGGCTTCTTGCTGTTGCGCTTCGCCAGTTTCGCGATCTTGTCCTCATGCTTCGGCGCGGGCCACAGGCCTTCCGAGCGATACAGCATGATGATCACCATCGCGAGGCCGTACAGCGCCTGACGGATCACTTCCGTATCGACGATGTCATGACCGAACAGCGCATGCTGCAGCGGGCTCATCGTCGAACGCAGGAATTCCGGGAAGATCGCGAGCAGCACCGCACCCAGGATCACGCCCGGGATGTGGCCCATGCCGCCGAGCACCACGCACGCGAGCACGACGATCGATTCCCAGAACGTGAACGACTCGGGCGACACGAAGCCCTGGAACGCGCCGAACATCGAGCCCGACAGGCCGCCGAACGACGCGCCCATCGCGAACGCGAGCAGCTTCACGTTACGGGTGTTGATGCCCATTGCCTTCGCGGCGATCTCGTCTTCGCGGATCGCGGCCCACGCGCGGCCGATACGCGAGTGCTGCAGACGCGTACACACCCAGATCACCAGCAGCGAGCAGAGCACGAACAGGTAGTAGTACATGTACACCGACGGCAGCTGGAAGCCGAACAGCGTATGCGTCTGCGACAGGTTGAAGCCGCCGACGTGCACCGGATCGATGCCCGTGATCCCCTTCGGGCCGTTGGTGATGTTCACCGGACGGTCGAGGTTGTTCATGAAGATCCGGACGATTTCACCGAAGCCGAGCGTGACGATCGCCAGGTAGTCGCCGCGCAGGCGCAGCGTCGGCGCGCCGAGCAGGATCCCGAAGGTCGCCGCGAGCGCCATCGCGATCGGCACGATCAGCAGGAACGGCACGTGCAGGCCGTTCGGCGCGAGCGCCGCGATCCACTCGAACTGCGAGGTCAGGTGCGGCGAGCTCAGGAGCGCCGCCGTGTACGCGCCCACCGCGTAGAACGCGATGTAGCCGAGGTCGAGCAGGCCGGCGAAGCCGACCACCACGTTCAGGCCCAGCGCGAGCATCACGTACAGCATCGCGAAGTCGAGCACGCGGACCCAGTAGTTGCCGCCGGCCGAGCCGATCACGATCGGCGCGGCGATCACGAGGACCGCAGTAAGGAGGCCGATGACGACGGTCTTGGCGGTGTTGCGCTCTTCGACGAGCGACGTCGACGATTCGATCGGTTGAATGGATGTCATGTTGTTTGCTCCCCTTCCGTTACGCGCGGTCCGCGACCCGTTCGCCCAGCAGGCCGGACGGACGGAACACCAGCACGATGATCAGCACGACGAAGGCGAACACGTCCTGATAGTTACTGCCGAATACGCCGCCCGTGAGGTTGCCGATGTAGCCGGCCCCGAGCTGCTCGATCAGGCCGAGCAGCACGCCGCCGACCATCGCGCCGCCGAGGTTGCCGATCCCGCCGAGCACCGCGGCCGTGAACGCCTTCATGCCGGGGATGAAGCCCATGTAGAAGTGCACGTTGCCGTATTCGGACGCGATCATCACGCCGGCCAGCGCGGCGAGCGCGGAGCCGATCATGAACGTCGCGGAGATCACGAAGTTCGGGTTCACGCCCATCAGGCTCGCCGTATTCGGGCTTTCGGCGATCGCGCGCATCGCGCGGCCGAGCTTGGTCTTGTGCACGAGCAGCAGCAGGCCGCCCATCACGAGGAACGCGACCGCGATGATCACGATTTCGGTGACCGAGATCACGGCGCCGGGCGTCGTGTCGGTGGCCTTGATCACGTTGATCGGGTCGGTCGGCAGCAATTGCGGGAACGGCAGCGGGTTGCGCGACCAGATGATCATCGCAGCCGTCTGCAGCAGGATCGACACGCCGATCGCGGTGATCAGCGGCGCGAGGCGCGGCGCGCGGCGCAGCGGCCGGTACGCGACGCGCTCGATCGTGAAGCCGACGAACGCACAGACGACCGCGGCGATGCCCAGGCCGATCGTCAGCGTCGCGACGTTGCCGAGTCCGGGAAAGTGATTCTGCAGCACGGTGATGGCCGACAGCGCGACCATCGCGCCGATCATCAGCACGTCGCCGTGCGCGAAGTTGATGATGCCGAGAATGCCGTACACCATCGTGTATCCCAACGCGATGATGGCGTACACACTGCCGAGCACCAGCCCGTTGAGAACCTGCTGGACGAAAATATCCATTTAAAGCTCCTTGGCCCGTGCTGCCGGAGGACGTTGCGCCCCGCGGGTAAGCGAGGAATCGCGCCTTCTCGGCGACACTGCGGGTACTAGTCGATACCGGTAAGGGTGGATCGTCCCGGCGCGCGCCGCCCGGCCTGTACGGCCGGACCTGCCGCCGGAGCGGATACAAAAACGGCACCGCACTGATCCGGTGCCGTCATGAGTCCCGTCGCTAAATCGTCACGACATCGAGGACGGTGTTCGTGGCCTCCTTGAAGTCGTGGGGCAGCATGCCGAGACGGCCGTCGTCCGGTTTCCCGGCATCCGTGCCTTGGTCCGTCCGGTGCCATGCAAGCATCGCGCCAGGACGGATCGGATTCCGCGCCACGTCGCCCGACAAGGCGTTGCGACGGCCGCGCCCGACGTTCGTCAGGACTGCATCGGAATCCATCGTACGAACCAGACGGCGCGCCACGACACGGTCGGTCGCGGCGGCGCGCTGTTTCGTCGAATCGAATTGAAGGGGGAACAGAGGCGTCTGCACGCTGCCGGCAACGCCGCGATCGTCCGGCTTCCGTCGACCGGCGGCTTGCCGCGATGCAGCCGGCATGCCCGCTGCCGGACCGGTCGCCGGTCCAAGCGCGTTGATTTCCTCGATCGTCAAACGTGCCCCGTTTTCCTTGTCCCTGCCCTGTTGCACGAGACGGCGCGCCGATGGCGCCGCCCGTCCGGTTCCGGCGGCGCGCACGCCGCCGGCCGATGGTGCCGCGAACCCCGCAGCCTTCCTGCCCGCCCCGTCGTCGCTCTTTTTGCTGCAACCGGCAAGCATTGCAACCGGTGCGGCGACGGACACGGCGTAAGCCAACTTCACATGCATTGAATGGTCTCCCGCGCCTTGCCAAAACCCGTTTCAAAGCCATTCCGGCTTGAAAACGGCCGCATTGTAACTCCATTTATAGGCCGCCAATATTCCTGATTCGATGGGGTTTTCCTGCATTGCAACCAATTTTGAGACACGATTGCGCGAGCCGAGAGCAACCGGGTTGCACCATCGCTGGGAATAATGGTTGCGATATGAATTTCGAGGCATCGAGTAGGGTGAGGGGTTACCCCCTCAGCCCTCTCACACCACCGTACGTGCGGGTCCGCATACGGCGGTTCAGTTAATGCTCTGGAGGCGATCCACCGTGCGGCGGATCGAGATCAGTCCCCGTGCATCGAAGTAGGCATTAGGTAACGCCTGCTTCAGATGGTGAGATCCGGCGTTCCACCAAGGCCCTCGACCGTTCACGCTCGATTTCCATGCCCGCTCCGGATGTAGGCCCAGTGCGATCATGTTGCGTTCTCGGGTTCGGGGACGCTTCCACTGCCGCCAGATCAGGCAGCGCAAGCGCCTTCGCAACCATCCGTCCAGCCCCTCCAGCCGCTTGTGCTGCTGACTGAGCCGGAAGTAATTTGCCCAGCCCCGTAGTACCGGGTTGAGCTTCTGGATCGTCTGCTCAAGGGACCAGCTTCTCCCCTTCACCGTCAGTTCCCGCACCCGCGTCATCAATCGCTTGATGCTCTCCGGTGCGATCCGGATATGCGCTTGACCCAGTCTCACCGCCACCCGGTATCCCAGGAATTTCCGCGTGCTCGGCCGGGCCACCGCACTCTTGGTTTCGTTCACGCGCAGTTTCAAGACCTTCTCGAGATAGGCCCTGATTCCCGCCATGACGCGCTGTCCTGCTTGTTTGCTGCCAACGTAGATGTTGCAGTCGTCAGCGTATCGGCAGAACGCCAGCCCTCGGCTCTCCAGCCTCCGATCCAGGTCACTTAGCAATATATTCGACAGAAGCGGGGACAGCGGGCCGCCTTGCGGCGTGCCCTCCGTTCTCGCCTGCGTCACGCCGGCCGCCATCATCCCCGCTTCGAGGAAGCGACGAATCAGCTTCAGCGTCACCTTGTCTTGTACATGCCGCGCCACCCGGGCCATCAGCACATCGTGATTGACCCGGTCGAAGAACTTCTCCAGATCGATGTCGACCACCCAATGCCGACCACCCTGGACATAAGCTTGCGCCTGACGCACCGCGTCCAGCGCACTCTTGCCCGGTCGAAATCCGTAACTGCTCGCCGAGAACGTCGGCTCCAAGATCGGTTGCAATACTTGGTGCAGCGCTTGCTGAATCAGTCGATCCACCACGCTCGGTACGCCCAGCGTCCTCACCCCGCCTTGCGGCTTCGGTATGTCCACCCGGCGTATCGCTCGCGGTATGTACGTCCCTTCCAGCAGCGCTTGCTTCACACTCGGCCAGTGCATCTTTAGCCAGTCGCCAAGACCTTCCACGCTCAGCCCGTCTACTCCGGCCGAACCCTCGTTTCTCAGCACCCGACGGTATGCCCGCCTCATGTTGCCGCGTTCCACGACGCGCTCCATCAGCGCGTCGCCCTCCGATTTCGTTCGCCCGTATGTCGCCGTACCCGTCTGCGCACCTCGCGCGCAGCCCTGTGGCTTCCGGCCACCCCTCGCGCGCCCGGCCGCTGTCTCCAGCGCTTCTGCTTCCATAACAGGCTTCGAGATCATCCGTCCTACTCTCGGCATTCACTGTTCGGGCCTTCGGTCCCGGTACTCTTCGGCTCTCCGCCTTCGCCTTGACCTACTATGCCCTCTGCTGACTTCTGCTTCCGCATCCCGCCACCTCTCGACCACGGTAGCTGACCGTACCGCGCCAGCACAGAAACAGATCTCCCCGGGTATTGCGCACCCACCTTCACGCTCATGCCTGTCGGATATACGTAGCAACGTCGGTGCAAGTTTCGGGCTTCGGTGAATTGGGACACCTTACCCAGTCGCTACGCCTCGTATCCGCTTCCTGTTCGTCAGGCCAGCGCTTTGCCCTCCAGCTTCCTTCAGACTCCCAGTCACCCGGGAAACCCTTGCCTTCGGCTAACTCTTCCCCTTGCCGGGCGAGTAGAGGACTTTCACCTCCAAGTAAGTGCGCCCTGCCGGGCGCACACAAAAAAAAGCGCGCCGGGAAGGCGCGCTTCGGTGTTCCGCGGGGTGCGATGCGGCAATCAGGCGGCGGGCGGCAGGTTCAACCCGCGCGGCAGCGGAAACGACACGTTTTCCTCGATGCCGTCGAGTGCGCGGACGTTGCGCACGCCGAGTTCGCGCAGCCGCGCGATCACGGCCTGGGCGAGCACCTCGGGCGCCGACGCGCCGGCCGTCACGCCGATGCGGCGCTTGCCGGCGACCCACGCCGGATCGATCTGGTCCGGTGCATCGACCATGTACGCGGCCACGCCGCGCTTTTCGGCCACTTCGCGCAGCCGGCTCGAGTTCGAGCTGTTCGGGCTGCCGACCACGATCACGACATCGCATTGCGGCGCCATGAACTTCACCGCGTCCTGGCGGTTCTGCGTCGCGTAGCAGATGTCCTGCTTCTTCGGCTCGCGGATCTTCGGATACTTCGCCTTCAGCGCGCCGATGATCTCGGCCGCGTCGTCGACGGACAGCGTCGTCTGCGTGACGAGCGCGATGCGTTCGGGATCGGCGAGCTCGAGCTTCTGTACGTCCTCGACGCTTTCGACGAGGTGCATGCCGCGCTCGACCTGGCCCATCGTGCCTTCGACTTCCGGATGGCCCTTGTGCCCGATCATGACGATGTCGACGCCATCCTGGCGCATCTTCGCCACTTCGACGTGCACCTTCGTGACGAGCGGGCAGGTTGCGTCGTAAATGCGCAGGCCGCGCACGTCGGCCTCGTCGCGCACGGCTTTCGACACACCGTGCGCACTGAAGATCACGGTATTGCCGGCCGGCACTTCCTCGAGCTCCTCGACGAAGATCGCGCCCTTCTTCCTCAGATCCTCGACCACGTACTTGTTGTGGACGATTTCGTGACGCACGTAGATCGGCGCGCCGTGCATCGCGATGGCGCGCTCGACGATCTCGATCGCGCGGTCGACGCCCGCGCAGAAACCGCGCGGCTGGGCCAGCAGGATTTCGGCGTCGGCGGCGACGGTCTGCCCGGACAGCGTATCGGTGGTACTCATGATTACAGGATTCCGATGATTTTCACTTCGAACGTGAGCGCCTGGCCCGCGAGCGGATGGTTGAAGTCGAACAGCGCCGAGGTCTCGCTGACTTCCTTCAGCACCCCCGCGTAGCGACCGCCATCCGGTGCGTTGAACTCGATGAGTTCGCCCGGCGTGAAGTCGTCGCCGACCATCCCGTTCTCGCGCAGCGTCGACAGCGTCACGCGCTGGAGCATGTCGGGATTGCGGGGACCGAACCCCTGCTCGGGCGCTAGCTGAAAAGTCGAGTGGTCGCCGACCCGGAGCCCGAGCAGAATCTGTTCCAGCGACGGCGCCAGTTGCCCCGCTCCCAGCAACAGCGTGGCCGGCTTGTCCGAGAAGGTGTTGACGATGTCGGCGCCGTCGGCCAGTGCGAGCCGGTAATGCAACGTGACGTGGGAACCGGGCTTCACTTCGGATAGATCGATGAGGCTCATGAATTACTCGTTCGGTCGGCGCCCGCTACGGCCGAATGGCCCGGCGCAAAGCCAATATTGTAAGTCACCTGAGCGTGCAAGGCGGAAAGTGCGACGACGTCGCGCATGCCGCCCGCCGCCAATGGAGTTCAGACCATGCCATCACCCTGCCTCATCCTGCCGTCGGCCGAATGCCGCGACACCGCCGACGCGCCGGCCGATTCGCCGGCCCGCGTCATCCCGATCAACCGGCGCAAGCGCCGCCCGGCCGACTGGCGGCCCGAGCGGCCGCGCGAACGACTGCTGGAGCGCGGGCCGGCCGCGCTGACCGACGACGAGCTGATCGCGCTGCTGCTCGGCACCGGCAAGCCCGGTCACGACGTCTTCGTCATCGCCCGCGAACTGATCGATCAATACAAGTCGCTGCGCGGATTGCTCGAAGCGGGCGCCGACGATTTCGAGGCGCACCCCGGCATCGGCCCCGCGCGCTCCGCGCGGCTGGTCGCGGTCACCGAGATCGCCCGGCGCATGCTGGAGGAAAAAGCACGGGACGGCATGCAGATCGATTCGCCCGGCGCCGTCGAGGATTGCCTGCGCATGAAGATCGGCACGCTCCCGCACGAAGTGTTCGTCGCGGTCTACCTGGACGCCCGCAACCGCATGATCGACATCGAGGAAATCGCGCGCGGCTCGCTCACGCGCATGGCCGTCTACCCGCGCGAGATCGTGCGGCAGGCGATGAAACAGAACGCCGCCGCGCTGATCGTCGCGCACAACCATCCGTCGGGCGCGGTGCAGCCGAGCGCGGAAGACCGCCGCCTGACCCGCGTGCTGAAGGACGCGCTCGAGCTCGTCGACGTGCGGCTGCTCGATCACGTCGTCGTCGGCGTCAGCGATACTTTTTCGTTCGCACGGGCCGGTTGGCTGTAGACTGTGGCGCGGCGGCCCTTCCCCAGGGCGCCGCAACGGCGAAGCGAAATTAGGTTTGATTTTTCTGAACTTTTTCTGCTAGAATCGCCGTCTGTCTTTTTTCCAACCAGTTCTAGCCATCGAAGGGCCTTGTCTGTAAGGGCTACGGCGTTCTGAGTGCAGCCATGGATCACGTGGCGGTGCGATGGAACCTTCACCGGCGATCGAACCCCGAATTTAGCGTATTAGGAGTGCTCTCATGGCACGCGTATGCCAAGTAACTGGGAAAGCGCCGATGAGCGGCAACAACGTTTCCCACGCCAACAACAAGACGAAGCGCCGCTTCCTCCCGAACCTGCAAAACCGCCGGTTCTGGGTTGAGAGCGAAAACCGCTGGGTGCGTCTGCGCGTCTCGAACGCCGGTCTGCGCCTGATCGACAAGAACGGCATCGATTCCGTGCTCGCTGACCTGCGCGCACGCGGCGAAGCCTAAGCCCAAGGAGCAGAATCATGGCAAAAGGCGCCCGCGACAAGATCAAGCTTGAGTCGACCGCTGGTACGGGTCACTTCTACACGACCACGAAGAACAAGCGCAACATGCCGGAAAAGATGGCGATCAAGAAGTTCGATCCCGTCGTCCGCAAGCATGTGGAATACAAAGAAACCAAGATCAAGTAATCTCCGGTTTCTGCCAGCCTGACGGCGACCGAAAAGCCCCGCTCCTGCGGGGCTTTTTGTTTTGGCGCGCGCGCTCGCGCCCGACGCGGTATGCTCTCCCCTTTCCGCGGCGACAGCCGACGGAACGCAAGATCAAAAAGCGTAACGATGGAGATGCAGCATGAAATTCGACGTGGCGATCGTCGGCAGCGGCCTGGCAGGGCTGTCGGTCGCACTCAACCTGGCCAGCACGCGACGTGTCGCGCTGATCGCGAAACGTTCGATGATGGAGGGGGCAAGCGATCACGCGCAGGGCGGCATCGCGGCGGTCCTCGACTCGGCGGACAGCATCGAGAACCACGTCGACGACACGCTGGTCGCCGGTGGCGGGCTGTGCGACGAAGGCGCGACGCGCTACATCGTCGAGCACGGCCGCGAAGCGATCGAATGGCTGATCTCGCAAGGCGTGCCGTTCACGAAGGACGACGCGGCCGAACTCGGCTTTCACCTGACGCGCGAAGGCGGCCACAGTCACCGCCGGATCATCCATGCGGCCGATGCGACCGGCCATGCGGTGCTCGCGACGCTGTCGGCGCGCGCGCGCCAGCATCCGAACATCACGTTCTTCGAAAACCACCACGCGATCGACCTGATCACGTCGGACCGGCTCGGCCTGCCCGGCCGCCGCTGTCATGGCCTGTATGCGCTCGACGTCGACCACGACCGCACGATCACGATCGAGGCGCCGCATACGGTGCTCGCCACCGGCGGCGCGGGCAAGGTCTACCTGTACACGACGAACCCCGACACCGCGACCGGCGACGGCATCGCGATGGCATGGCGGGCAGGCTGCCGCGTGTCGAACATGGAATTCATCCAGTTCCACCCGACCTGCCTGTTCCATCCGTACGCGAAGTCGTTCCTGATTTCGGAAGCCGTGCGCGGCGAAGGCGGCCTGCTGAAGCTGCCCGACGGCACGCGCTTCATGCCCGCACACGATCCGCGCGCCGAGCTCGCGCCGCGCGACATCGTCGCACGCGCGATCGACTTCGAGATCAAGAAGCGCGGGATCGACTGCGTGTATCTCGACATCAGCCATCAGCCGGAATCGTTCCTGCGCGAACATTTCCCGACGATTCATGCGCGCTGCCTCGAATTCGGCATCGACATCGCGAAACAACCGATCCCCGTCGTGCCGGCCGCGCACTATACGTGCGGCGGCGTCGTCACCGATCTCGCGGGGCGCACCGATCTCGCCGGCCTGTATGCGGTCGGCGAAACGTCGTACACGGGGCTGCACGGCGCGAACCGGCTCGCGAGCAACTCGCTGCTCGAATGCCTCGTGATCGGCCGCGCGGCGGCCGAGGCGATCGAAGCGGCCGGCTTCGACGCCCAAACGCCCACCGCACTGCCCGCATGGGACGAAAGCCGCGTGTCGGATGCGGACGAGGAAGTCGTCGTGGCCCACAACTGGGACGAACTGCGCCGCCTGATGTGGAACTACGTCGGCATCGTGCGCACCGACAAGCGCCTCGAGCGCGCGAAGCACCGGCTGTCGCTGCTGCGCGACGAGATCCACGAGTACTACGCGAATTTCCGCGTGACGCGCGATCTGCTCGAACTGCGCAACCTCGTCGACGTGGCCACGCTGATCGTGAAAAGCGCGTACTCGCGCCGCGAAAGCCGCGGGCTGCACTACAGCCGCGACTGGCCGCATACGCTGCCGAAGGCGCTGCCGAGCGTGCTCACGCCGCGCTCGCGCCGCTGAGCGGCGCGTTGCCCTTCCCGGCGGCGACCGCAGCCCAAGAAAAAAGCCGTTGGCGTGTGCGCGCCAACGGCTTTTTGTCTGACGAACGCGTTTCGGTCAGTCGACGATCCGCATCGAATAGTCGGTCGCCCGCACGTCCTTCGTCAGCGCGCCGATCGAGATACGATCGACGCCCGTCTCCGCGAACGCACGCACCGTATCGAAATTGACGCCGCCCGACACTTCGAGCACGGCCCTGGCCGCCGTCACGCGCACCGCTTCGCGCATCATGTCGAGCGTGAAGTTGTCGAGCAGCACCGACTGCGCGCGATGCGCGAGCGCCGTGTCGAGCTGCGCGAGCGTCTCGACTTCGACCTGCACCGGCACGCCCGACTCCAGCGCGAACGCCGCGTCGAGCGCCTCGCCGACACCGCCTGCCGCCGCGATGTGGTTCTCCTTGATCAGGATGCCGTCGTACAGCGCGAGACGCTGGTTCTCACCGCCGCCCACGCGCACCGCGTACTTCTGCGCGAGCCGCAGCCCCGGCAGCGTCTTGCGTGTGTCGAGGATCTTCGCGCGCGTGCCTTCGACGCGATCGACGTAACGGCGCGTCGCGGTCGCGACACCCGACAGCAACTGCAGGAAGTTCAGCCCGTTGCGCTCGGCCGTCAGCAGCGCGCGCGCCGGCCCTTCGAGTTCGCACACGGTCGAATCCGGCGTCATCCGGTCGCCTTCGCGATAGCGCCATTGCACGACGATCGACGGATCGATCCGTGCGATCACGCCCTCGAACCACGGCACGCCGCACAGCACGGCTTCCTCGCGCACGATGATCCGCGCACGGCGGCGCTCGCCGGCCGGCACGAGGCGCCCGGTCTGGTCGCCGCGGCCGACGTCTTCGGCGATCGCATCGGCCACGTTGCGCGCGATCGCTTCGTCGAATGCCGCGCCGTATTGGGCGCGGACGGCGTCGAACAGCGGGGAGACGGCGTTGCTCATGCGGGCCCCACGTTCGCGAACAGTTGCTGGTCGCGCTGCAGGTCGCCGCTCGCCTGCACGCGCTTCTTGTGTGCAGCCGCGAATTCGAGCATCCGGTCGATCGGCAAACGCGCGCGCTCGCCGATCGCCGGATCGACGAAGATCTCGTTGTGACCGCGTTCGAGCACGTCGGCGAGGTTCGCGAGGCCGTTCATCGCCATCCACGGGCAGTGCGCGCAGCTCTTGCAGGTCGCGCTGTTGCCGGCCGTCGGCGCGGCGATGAAGGTCTTGCCGGGCGCGGCAAGCTGCATCTTGTGCAGGATGCCGAGATCGGTCGCGACGATGAAGCGTTTCGCGTCGAACTTGACGGCCGCGTCGATCAGTTGCGTGGTCGAACCGACGACATCGGCCTGCGCCACGACGTTTTCCGGCGACTCGGGATGTACGAGCACCTTCGCGTCCGGATATTCGGCGCGCAGCAGGTCGAGCTCGATGCCCTTGAACTCGTCGTGGACGAGGCACGAGCCCTGCCACAGCAGCATGTCGGCACCGGTTTTCTTCTGGATATAGCTGCCCAGATGGCGGTCCGGCGCCCAGATGATCTTTTCGCCGCGCGCATGCAGGTCGGCAACGATCTCGAGGCCGATCGACGACGTGACCATCCAGTCCGCGCGCGCCTTCACGGCCGCGCTGGTGTTCGCGTAGACGACGACGGTACGGTCCGGATGCGCATCGCAGAACGCCGAGAATTCGTCGACCGGGCAGCCGAGGTCGAGCGAACAGGTCGCGTCGAGGTCGGGCATCAGGATCCGCTTGTTCGGGCTCAGGATCTTCGCGGTTTCGCCCATGAAGCGCACGCCGGCGACGACCAGCGTCTGCGCGTCGTGATCGCGGCCGAAGCGGGCCATTTCGAGCGAATCCGCGACGCAGCCGCCCGTTTCGTCGGCCAGCTCCTGCAGTTCGGCATCCACGTAGTAGTGGGCGACCAGCACGGCCTTTTCACGGGCGAGCAACGCCTTGATGCGCGCCTTCAGCGCAGCGCGCTCCTCGGCGGACGGCGCGTCGGGCACCTTGGCCCATGCCTGTCCGACGCCACACACGGTCCCCGTTGCGATGGGCCGGTCGTACTCGACGGGTTTGATCGTCGATTGCATCTCCATATCTCCTGCCCCAAACCTCATACCAATCCCGGCGCCGCCGATCCGTCAAAAACCAGCGGCCCAAATGAAAAAACCCCGCCAACGCGGGGTTTGTGACGTCCTGAGATTCTAATCGATTTCGAATCAGGCGTAGCGACGCAGGCGTGTCGCGAATTCCTGCAGCGCCTTGATGCCGCTTTGTTCTGCGCGATGGCACCAATCCTGCAATTGCGCGAGAAGCTGTTCGCGCGATGCGGTCGAACGATCCCAGATCGCGGCGAGATCCTGGCGCAGCTGGAAGTACGTATGCAGCTTCTGGCTGTTCGCGAAGATTTCCGGCAGCAGCTTCTTCTGCGGCTCGTCGAGGCCGTCGGCGTCCTTGTGGAACCATTTGCGCGCGCCGCGCATCAGCTGGTACTTCTCGCTCGAACCGAGTTCCTTCAGATGCGCAAGCTCCTGACGGTACGCACGCTTCACGGCCTTGCCGTAGCGCGCCATCACTTCGTAGCGGTTCGACAGCACGGCCTGCAGCGTTTCCTGATCGAGCACCGTCTTCGGCTTGTTCAGGCGCGGCGTCGGCGCGACCTTCTTCACCTTCGCGAGACCGAAGGCCGACATGATGCGGATGTACATCCAGCCGATGTCGAACTCGTACCACTTGTTCGACAGCTTCGCCGACGTCGCGAACGTGTGGTGGTTGTTGTGCAGTTCCTCGCCGCCGATCACGATGCCCCACGGGAACAGGTTCGTGCTCGCGTCAGCCGAGTTGAAGTTGCGATAGCCCCAGAAGTGACCGAAGCCGTTCACGACGCCAGCGGCCCAGAACGGAATCCAGACCATCTGCACGGCCCACACGGTCAGGCCGAGCACGCCGAACAGCGCGACGTCGATCACCATCATCATGCTGATGCCGAGAATCGGGTACTTCGAGTACACATTGCGCTCGAGCCAGTCGTTCGGCGTGCCGTGGCTGAACTTGCGCATCGTCTCTTCGTTCTTCGCTTCCGCGCGGTACAGCTCGGCGCCTTCGAGGAACACCTTCCAGATGCCGCGCGTCTGCGGGCTGTGCGGATCTTCCTCGGTCTCGCACTTCGCGTGGTGCTTGCGGTGAATCGCGGCCCACTGGCCGGTCAGCATGCCGGTGGTCATCCACAGCCAGAACCGGAAGAAGTGGCTCGCGATCGGATGCAGCTCCAGTGCGCGGTGCGCCTGGCAGCGGTGCAGGTAGACGGTCACGCCGATGATCGTGACGTGCGTGACGGCGAGCGCGAACAACGCGACTTGCCACCACGAAAAATGCAGGAGCCCGTGGGAAAGAAAATCGAGCACAGAATTCAACAAGGCAGTTACCCGTGATGAGAGCGACGCCACGCTGGCGTCAGAAGAATGAAAGCATACCGCGTGTAGACCAGAATTTTACTTCAACCGTTCCAAGTCTTTGTAAAAAATGAATATTTTCTTGCCCTGACGCAATCCGCGCGGTCCATGCGCGGACTCGGAAAGGCCCGCGATCCGGTTTCGGCCGCGGAATCGGTACGATTGACCGCCCGCGCCCGCTACGCCGCCGGCGCGTGCCCGTCCAGCGCACCGTTGGCCGCCGCCGGCGGGCGCCCGGCCGCCGCGCTCGCCGCGGGAAAGCCGTCCGGCAGCCCGACCACGCGCACTTCGCGCTGCGGAAACGGAATCGAGATCCCGTGCTCGCCGAACAGCCGCCAGATGTTGCGGTTCACGCTCGATCGCACGCCCGACGTGCCTTTCGCCGAATCCTCGATCCAGAAACCGAGCTCCAGATCGATCCCGTCCGCGCCGAAACTCACGAGGTACGGGGTCGGCGCCGGCTCGGCCAGCACGCGCGGCACGTCCTTCGCGGCGTCGGCGAGCAACGCGAGTGCCTGCTCGACGTCGCTCGTGTACGCGACCTGCACCGCGACCTTCGCATAGCCGCGCGTCAGGTACGACGACTGGTTCTGCACGACGTCGGTGATCAGCTTCTCGTTCGGGATCAGCGTCTCGTTGCCGTCGAGGCCGCGCACGACCGTGTAGCGCGTGCGGATCTGCGTGACGACGCCCTGCAGCCCGCCGACGCTGATCGCATCGCCGAGCCGCAACGAGCGGTCGAGCAGGATGATGAAACCCGACACGTAGTTGCTCGCGATCTTTTGCAGCCCGAAGCCGAGGCCGACGCCCACCGCGCCGCCGAATACGCCGAGCACCGTCACGTCGATGCCGACGAGCGACAGCCCGATCAGGATCGCCGCGAACACGAGCAGCGCGCGGCCGACCCGCGACAGCACGACCTTCAGGTTCGCGTCGAGCGTGCTCGCGCGCGACAGGCGATCCTCGAGCACCGAGCCGAGCCACATCGCGACCATCAGCGTCACGCGCACCCACAGCGCGCCGGAGATCACCGACAGCAGCGTGAGGTGCGCGGTCGCGACCCGGAACTGCACGCTGTCGAGCCAGCCGAGCACGTCGCGCTGGATGCCGAGCACGGTCATCACCATCGCGGCCCACACGACGGTCGACACAATCTTCTCGACGATCGACAGCCACGCGTGCGTGTGGCCGTCGCGTGCGAACACGCGCCGCGCGAAGAAGAACAGCACGTAGATCAGCCCGATGCCGAACAGCGGCACGAGCGCGAGCGACAGCAGCGACGTCGACATGAACGGCTCGAACGCGAGCTGCGCGCCGCCGACGAACACGCTGCCGAACAGCGGAAACAGCGCACGCTTCAGGCTCTGCGCGCCCGCGCCGGGCGCGCGCCCGGCCGCCCGCCGCCGCGCATCGATCCGGCCGTGCACGAAACGCGCGGCCACCCATGCGAAACACAGCGCACCGACGAGGATCGCCGCCTGCCAGATCATCACCGGCTGGTGGAAATCGCGAATCACCGATTCCAGCCGGTGCGACAGCAGGCGGCTCTGCAGATTCTCCATCGTCCGTCCGGCCGGTCGTTACTGCGCGGCGCGGCGTTCGAGCACCGCGGCGAAGAAGCCGTCGGTCGCATGACGGTGCGGCCACAGCGACAGGTAGTCGCCCGTCTCGAGCTCGATGCGCTGGTCGGCCAGCACCTGCTGCGCCGGCACCAGCACGAACTCGGGGTGATCGGCGAGGAACTGCTCGACGATGCGCTCGTTCTCGGCGTCGAGCACGCTGCAGGTCGCGTAGACGAGCCGGCCGCCCTTCTTCACGAGCCGCGCGGCGCTCGCGAGGATCGACGCCTGTTTCGGCGTCAGCTCGTCGATCGCGGTGCGCGTCTGGCGCCACTTCAGGTCCGGATTGCGGCGCAGCGTGCCGAGGCCGCTGCACGGCGCGTCGACCAGCACGCGGTCGATCTTGCCGGCGAGCCGCTTGATCTTCGCGTCGTGCTCGCTGTCGATCAGCACCGGGTTCACGTTCGACAGCCCGCTGCGCGCGAGGCGCGGCTTCAGCTTCGCGAGGCGCTTCTCCGAGATGTCGAACGCATAGAGGCGCCCGGTCGAGCGCATCATCGCGCCGAGCGCGAGCGTCTTGCCGCCCGCGCCCGCGCAGAAATCGACGACCATCTCGCCGCGCCGCGGCGCGACCAGCGAGCACAGCAGCTGGCTGCCTTCGTCCTGCACCTCGATCGCGCCTTCCTCGAACAGCTTCAGGCGCGTCAGCGCCGGCTTGCCGACCACGCGCACGCCGAACGGCGCGAACGGCGTCGCGCCCGCGTCGATGCCGCTCACGCGCAGCGCTTCGATCACCTGGTCGCGGCTCGCCTTCTGCGCGTTGGCGCGCAGGTCGAGCGGCGCCGGGTAGTTCAGCGCGGCGGCGAGCTGCGCAAGCTCGTCCGCGTCGAAGCGGGCCGACAGCGCCTGGTGAATCCAGTCGGGCAGGTTCGTGCGAATGCGCACGGGCAGGCTCGCCGGATCGATCTTCGACACGTGCTCGAGCCATGCGGACTCGGTGTCGGACAGGAACGGCTTCAGCGCATTGCGCCCCATCGTCTGCATCAGGCCGAGCAGCGTCAGGCGCCGCGCGGGCGTGCCGGTGCCGCTCTCGGCCAGATGCGAAAACTCCATCTTCCGGCGCAGCACCGCGAACACGGCCTCGGCGATCACGCCGCGCTCGGCATGCCCGAGCTTCGGGTGCGCGCGGAAGAACCGGCTCGTCGTCGCGTCGGCGGGGCCGGCGAACTTCAGCACCTCGGCGAGCAGGGTTTCGGTCTGGCCAATCAGGAATCCGTGCAGCTTCATACGCCCTCACTCGTTTCGGTTTGCGGTTGATCCGCGAAAATCCAGCGCGCCTCTTCGGGCGCGACCACTGCACGGCCGTCCTCGAGGCGCAAACGCCCCTCGACGAACCAGCGCACCGCGCGCGGATACAGCACGTGCTCGACCGTCAGCACGCGCCGCGCGAGCGCGGCCGCGTCGTCGCCGGCGCGCACGGGCACCGCGCCCTGCGCGACGATCGCGCCGCTGTCGAGCTCGGGAATGACGAAATGCACGCTCGCGCCATGCAGCGCGACGCCGGCATCCAGCGCCTGCTGATGCGTGTGGATGCCCTTGAAGCTCGGCAGCAGCGACGGATGGATGTTCAGCAGCCGGCCTTCGTATCGTCTGACGAATGCGGGCGTGAGGATGCGCATGAAGCCGGCGAGGACGACGAGATCGGGCGCGAAACGGTCGATCTCGGCGGCGAGCGCCGCGTCGAAGCTGTCGCGGCCGTCGAACGACCGGTGGTCGACCACCGCCGTCGCCACCCCGTGCGACGCGGCAAAAGCCAGCCCGGCCGCATCGGGCCGGTTGGCGATCACGGCGGCAATCTCGGCCGGCCAGCGTTCCTGCGCGCACGCGCGGACGATGGCCTCCATGTTGCTGCCGCGACCGGAAATCAGGATCACGAGTTTTTTCATCCGCGAATTTTACCATTCGCCCTCGCGTTTCCCGCCTTCTCGGCCGTCGGGCCGCCCGAACGTTTATAATCTTCTGCTTTGCGGCATCCCACCGCCCATTCCCCCGACGCTGCATCCGCTATCGTGAAAGTCTTCCGCGGCCTGCCCAACGCCGAGAGCCGCGCCCCGTGCGCGTTGACGATCGGCAACTTCGACGGTGTCCATCGCGGGCATCAGGCCCTGCTCGCGCGCGTGCGCGCGGCAGCGGACGCACGCGGCCTGCCCGTGTGCGTGATGACGTTCGAGCCGCACCCGCGCGAATTCTTCAACCCGGCCGGCGCGCCGCCGCGCATCGCGATGCTGCGCGACAAGCTGGAAGCATTGCGCGACCACGGGGTCGACCGCGTCGTCGTCGAGCACTTCAACCACACCTTCGCGAGCCAGTCGCCGCAGGCGTTCGTCGAGCGCACGCTGGTGAACGGGCTGCACGCGCGCTGGATGATGGTCGGTGACGATTTCTGCTACGGCGCGAAGCGCGCGGGCACCTTCGACACGCTGAAGGCGGCCGGCGAGCTGCACGGCTTCGAGGTCGAGCAGATGGGCACGGTGTCCGGCAGCGACGGCACGCGCATTTCCAGCTCCGGCGTGCGCGCGGCGCTCGCCGCGGGTGATCTCGACGCGGCCGCGCAGGCGCTCGGCCACGGCTACGCGATCAGCGGCCACGTCGCGCACGGCCTCAAGCTCGGCCGCGACCTCGGCTTCCCGACGCTGAACCTGCCGATCGCGCACAAGCGGCCGGCGCTCGCGGGCATCTTCGTCGTGCAGGTGCACGGCCTCGGCCCCGAGCCGCTGCCCGGCGTCGCAAGCCTCGGGCTGCGCCCGACCGTCGACGATTCGGGCCGCGTGCTGCTCGAAGTCCACCTGCTCGACTGGCACGGCGATGCGTACGGCAAGCTGATCCGTGTCGAATTCCTGAAGAAGCTGCGCGACGAGGCGAAGTTCGACGATCTCGAGGCGCTGTCGCGCGCGATCGCGCTGGACGTCGCGAATGCACGCGCTTATTTCGTCGAACGCGACCGTGCGCCGGGCAGCCGCGCGACGGGCTTCGCGACGTCGGCTACCGACCGAATTAGCTGATCCGGACGGCGGCGCCTCGCGCCGCACCCTCGCGCCGCCCCGTCGCGCGCCTACCCGATTCACGACGCCGAGCGTCCCCGATTTAGATAGCGATCCCATCATGAGCAACAAGAAAGCCGATTCGAAACCGCAGGCCAAGTATCCGGTCAACCTGCTCGACACGCCGTTCCCGATGCGCGGCGACCTGCCCAAGCGCGAGCCGCAGTGGGTCAAGGAGTGGGAGGAGCGCGGCATCTACGAGAAGATCCGCGCGGCCAGCCAGGGCCGGCCGAAGTTCATCCTGCACGACGGCCCGCCGTATGCGAACGGCGACATCCACCTCGGCCACGCGGTCAACAAGATCCTGAAGGACATCGTCGTCAAGTCGCGCAACATGGCCGGCTTCGACGCGCCGTACGTGCCCGGCTGGGATTGCCACGGGATGCCGATCGAGATCCAGATCGAGAAGCAGTTCGGCAAGTCGCTGCCGGCGGCCGAGGTGATGAGCAAGGCGCGCGCGTACGCGACCGAGCAGATCGAGAAGCAGAAGGTCGGCTTCAAGCGCCTGGGCGTGCTCGGCGACTGGGCGAATCCGTACAAGACGATGAACTTCGTGAACGAGGCGGAAGAAATCCGCGCGCTCGGCAAGATCATCGAGAAGGGCTACGTGTACCGCGGGCTGAAGCCGGTCAACTGGTGCTTCGACTGCGGCTCGGCGCTCGCGGAAGCGGAAGTCGAGTACAAGGACCGCACCGACCCGACGATCGACGTGATGTTCGCGTTCGCGGAACCGGAAAAGACCGCGCACGCGTTCGGCCTGCCGGCGCTGCCGCGCGCCGACGGCGGCATCGTGATCTGGACCACCACGCCGTGGACGATTCCCGCCAACCAGGCGCTGAACCTCCATCCGGAAATCGTCTACGCGCTGGTCGACACCGAGCGCGGGCTGCTGATCATTGCGCAAGAGCGCGTCGAAGCCTGCATGGCCGACTTCAAGCTGACCGGCCGCGTCGTCGCGACCGCGCCCGGCGTGAAGCTCGCGAACCTGCGCTTCCACCACCCGCTCGCCTCGGCCCACCCCGGCTACCAGCGCACCGCGCCCGTCTATCTCGGCGACTACGTGACGACCGACACGGGTACCGGCGTCGTGCACTCGTCGCCCGCGTACGGTATCGAGGACTTCCAGTCGTGCAAGGCGCACGGGATGACCGATTCCGACTTCATCAACCCGGTGATGGGCGACGGCCGCTATATCGAATCGCTGCCGCTGTTCGGCGGCCTGTCGATCTGGGACGCGAACCCGAAGATCGTCGACGCGCTGAACGCGGCCGGCTCGCTGCTGCGCAGCGAGAAGTACACGCACAGCTACATGCACTGCTGGCGCCACAAGACGCCGATCATCTACCGCGCGACGTCGCAGTGGTTTGCCGGCATGGACGTGACGCCGCGCGACGGCGGCAAGACGCTGCGCGAGACGGCGCTCGAAGGCGTCGACGCGACCGCGTTCTACCCGTCGTGGGGCAAGCAGCGCCTGTTCAGCATGATCGCGAACCGTCCCGACTGGACGCTGTCGCGCCAGCGCCAGTGGGGCGTGCCGATGGCGTTCTTCGTGCACAAGGAAACCGGCGAGCTGCACCCGCGCACGCTCGAGCTGCTCGAGGAAGTCGCGAAGCGCGTCGAGCAGTCGGGCATCGAGGCGTGGCAATCGCTCGACCCGCACGAGCTGATCGGCGACGACGCGAACCTGTACGAAAAGAACCGCGACACGCTCGACGTGTGGTTCGATTCGGGCACGACGCACTGGCACGTGCTGCGCGGCTCGCACAAGGATCAGCTGCAGTTCCCGGCCGACCTGTACCTCGAAGGCTCGGACCAGCATCGCGGCTGGTTCCACTCGTCGCTCCTGACGGCATCGATGATCGACGGTCGCGCGCCGTACAAGGGCCTGCTCACGCACGGCTTCACGGTCGACGGCGAAGGCCGCAAGATGAGCAAGTCGCTCGGCAACGGCATCGACCCGCATGAAGTCGCGAACCGTCTCGGCGCGGAAATCATCCGCCTGTGGATCGCATCGACCGACTACTCGGGCGAACTCGCGATCTCCGAGGAAATCCTGAAGCGCGTAACGGAAGGCTATCGCCGCATCCGCAACACGCTGCGCTTCCTGCTCGCGAACCTGTCGGATTTCGATTTCGCGCAGCACGCGGTGCCGGTCGACGAATGGCTCGAGATCGACCGCTATGCGGTCGCGTTCTCGCAGCAACTGCAGACCGAACTGCTCGGCCACTACGAGAAGTACGAATTCCACCCGGTCGTCGCGAAGCTGCAGACGTACTGCTCGGAAGACCTCGGCGGCTTCTACCTCGACGTGCTGAAGGACCGCCTGTACACGAGCGCCGCCGATTCGCGCGCGCGCCGCTCCGCGCAAACCGCGCTGTATCACCTGACGCACGGCCTGCTGCGCGTGCTCGCGCCGTTCCTGTCGTTCACGGCGGAAGAAGCGTGGAAGGTGTTCCAGCCGGCGAGCGACACGATCTTCACGGAAACCTACTATGCGTATCCGGAAGTCGCCGGCTCGGCCGCGCTGATCGACAAGTGGGCGCTGCTGCGCGACGTGCGCGGCAACGTGACGAAGGCGCTCGAGGAAGCGCGCACCGCGAACCGCATCGGTTCGTCGCTGCAGGCCGAAGTGACCGTGCATGCGAGCGGCGCGCGCTACGACGCGCTGACGAGCCTCGGCGACGATCTCAAGTTCGTGCTGATCACGTCGGCGGCGACCGTCGTGAAGGTCGACGACGAAGCGCAGGAAAGCGTCGACGTGGCCGCGTCGAAGTACCAGAAGTGCGAGCGCTGCTGGCACTACCGTGAAGATGTCGGCGCGCACGCCGATCATCCGACGCTGTGCGGCCGCTGCTTCTCGAACCTGTTTGAAAACGGCGAAATCCGGAGCGCTGCTTAAATTATGGCGAAGACCCTGTCGAAACCGGCCAGCGGCGCGCTCGCGCCCTGGCTCGGCATTTCGCTGATCGTGATCCTGTTCGACCAGCTGTCGAAGATCGCGATCCTCAAGACATTCGCGTACGGCGCGCAGCATGCGCTGACGTCGTTCTTCAACCTCGTGCTGGTGTACAACCGCGGCGCCGCGTTCGGCTTCCTGTCGACCGCGAGCGGCTGGCAGCGCTGGGCGTTCACCGCGCTCGGCGTCGGCGCGACGCTCGTGATCTGCTTCCTGCTGAAGCGCCACGGCCACCAGCGGCTATTCAGCGTGTCGCTCGCGCTGATCCTCGGCGGCGCGCTCGGCAACGTGATCGACCGGCTCGTCTACGGCCACGTGATCGACTTCCTCGATTTTCACGTCGGCGCGTGGCACTTCCCGGCGTTCAACCTCGCCGATTCCGCGATCACGGTCGGCGCGGTGCTGCTGATCTACGACGAGCTGCGGCGCGTGCGCGGCGCGCGCTGAGCGCGCATACTCCGTGTCGACGGCCGGCTTCGCGCCGGCCGTTCCGTTTGACCCCAGGAGGCCTGAGTTGGCACACGCAGAACTCGCAGGAAAACACCTCGTTCTCGGCCTGACGGGCGGCATCGCCTGCTACAAGATCGCCGAACTCACGCGGCTGCTCGTGAAGGCCGGCGCGACCGTGCAGGTCGCGATGACCGACGCCGCCACCCAGTTCATCACGCCCGTCACGATGCAGGCGCTGTCGGGCCGGCCCGTCTATACGAGCCAGTGGGACGCGCGCATCGACAACAACATGGCGCACATCGACCTGTCGCGCGAAGCCGACGCGATCGTGATCGCGCCCGCGTCGACGGATTTCCTCGCGAAGCTCGCGCACGGGTTCGCCGACGATCTGTTGTCGACGCTGTGCGTCGCGCGCGACTGTCCGCTGCTCGTCGTGCCCGCAATGAACCGCCAGATGTGGCAGAACCCGGCCACGCAACGCAACGCCGCGCAATTGCGCGCGGACGGCGTGTCGGTGCTCGGCCCGGATTCGGGCGCGCAGGCCTGCGGCGAAGTCGGCGACGGCCGCATGCTCGAACCCGAGGCGATCTATGAAGCGATCGTCGCGCACTTCGCGCCGAAGGTGCTCGCGCACCGCCGCGTGCTGATCACGGCCGGGCCCACATTCGAACCGCTCGACCCGGTGCGCGGCCTGACGAACCGCTCCAGCGGCAAGATGGGTTTCGCGCTCGCGCGCGCCGCGCAACAGGCCGGCGCCGACGTGCATCTCGTCGCCGGGCCGGTCGCGCTCGACACGCCGTGGGGCGTGACCCGCCAGGACGTGCAGACCGCGCAGCAGATGTATGACGCGGTGATGCATGCCGTGAACGATGCCGACATCTTCATCGCGGTGGCCGCAGTCGCCGACTGGCGCGTCGACCAGCCGGCCGAGCACAAGATGAAGAAGACGGCCGACCGCAAGATGCCGGCGCTCGCGTTCGTCGAGAACCCCGACATCCTCGCATCGGTCGCGGCGCTGCCCGATGCGCCGTTCTGCGTCGGCTTCGCGGCCGAAAGCGGCGACCTCGACGTGCATGGCGACGAGAAGCGCAAGCGCAAGAACGTGCCGCTGCTCGTCGGCAACCTCGGCCCGCTGACGTTCGGGCGCGACGACAACGAAGTCGTGTTGTTCGAAGCGGCCGGCCTCACGCGCCTGCCGCGCGCGCCCAAAGACGAACTCGCGCATACGCTCGTGGCCGAAATCGCGAAGCGCCTGCCGGACAACCGCCTGATCTGATCCCTTGCGCGGCGGCAGACGCCGCCGCGCCCTTCCCGACCGATTCGACCACCGCATGAAACTCGACCTGAAGATTCTCGACGCGCGCATGCGCGATTACCTGCCCGCCTACGCGACCCCCGGCAGCGCCGGCCTCGACCTGCGCGCATGCCTCGACGCGCCGGTCACGCTGCAGCCGGGCGAAACCACGCTGGTGCCGACCGGCCTCGCGATCCACCTCGCCGATCCCGGCTATGCGGCGCTGATCCTGCCGCGCTCGGGCCTCGGCCACAAGCACGGGATCGTGCTCGGCAACCTCGTCGGCCTGATCGATTCCGACTACCAGGGCCAGTTGATGGTGTCGACGTGGAATCGCGGCCAGACCGAATTCGTGCTGAACCCGTTCGAACGCCTCGCGCAGCTCGTGATCGTGCCGGTCGTGCAGGCGCAATTCAACATCGTCGACGAGTTCGCGCAAAGCGACCGCGGCGAAGGCGGCTTCGGCAGCACCGGCCGTCACTGAGCCACACAGCACGAAAAAAGGGGCCACGGCCCCTTTTTCTTTTTGCGCACCGCCACGTGCAGCCCGGTTGCGCGATTCGCGCAGGCGCGGGTTCGCGACGCCGCGGTCAGCGCGCGTGCTGGTGGCGGTAGTGCAACGCGTAGGCGAGCGTCAGCAGCACGACGAACACGACACCGACCACCATCGTCATCCGGAATTCGCGCGTGAAAGGGGTCGTCAGCAGGATCGCCGCGACGAGCCCCGCACCGGCCAGGCTGCCGAACGGGTGCCCCCACATCCGGAACGCGAGCGCAGGGCCGCGATACCGCGCACGGAACCGCAGGTGCGTGACGAAGATCATCAGCCACGTGAACAGCGCGCCGAACATCGCGATCGCCATCATCACGGTGAACGCGGTGTCGGGCGCGAGCGCGACCAGCACGGCCGCCACCGCGACGCCGCTCGTCGAGATCCACAGCGCGGCGCGCGGCACGCCGTTCGCGCCGAGCCGGCCGAACACCGCCGGCGCGAGTTGCGCGCGCGACAGGCTGAACATCATCCGCGTCGTCACGTAGAGCTGGCTGTTCATCGCCGACAGCGCCGCGATCAACAGCACGAAGTTGATCACGCCCGCCGCATACGGCACGTGCGTCGCGGCCATCACCTTCACGAACGGGCTTTCGTCGGTGCCGGCCTGCGTCCACGGCACGATCGCGAGCATCAGCGCGAGCGTCAGCAGGTAGAACAGCACGAGCCGGAACACCGTCGAGCGGAATGCGCGCGTGACCGCGTGCTGCGGATCGCGCGCCTCGCCGGCCGCGATCGCGACGGCCTCGATGCTCATGTAGCTGAAGATCGCGACGATCACGGCAACCCAGGTGCCCCACGGCCCCTTCGGCATGAAGCCGCCGTGCGCGGTGTAGTTCACGAAACCGATGCCCGATGCGGGCGGCGCCGACCACACGAGAAACGCGCCGAGCACGATGAACACGACGATCGCCGCGATCTTCAGCAGCGAGAACGCGTATTCGACCGTCCCGTACAGCGTGACGCTCGCGAGGTTCACGGCGATCAGCAGCGCGGAAAATCCGATCACCCAGTACCAGCCGGGCACGGCCGGGAACCAGTACTTCATGAACACGGCGATCGCGCTGATCTCGGTACCGATCGCGAACACGACCGCGAACCAGTACGCATAGCGCACCAGGAAGCCCGCGAGCGGGCCGACGTAATGCTCGGCATAGGCGCCGAACGAGCCGGCCGTCGGATGCGCGACCGTCATTTCCGCAAGCGCGCCCATCAGCAGCAGCGCAATCAGTGCGCCGATCGCATAGGAAAGCAGCACGCTCGGGCCCGCGAGCCCGATCGCAAACCCGCTGCCGAGGAACAGCCCCGTGCCGATCGCGCCACCGATCGCGATCATCGCCATCTGCCCCGACGTCAGCGCGTGGCGCAGCCCTTGTTCACGCGCGACGATAGCGTCGAACGACCGTTGTTGTCGTGTCACTGCGTTACCACTCCCCTGCCCCACCATCGCGCCGCCGGCGCCGGATAAAACGAAACGGCGCGGAGAACTTCCCGCGCCGTTCGCATGAACAACGAATTATCGCTTACTCGACTTCGACCGTCTCTTCGTTCGGCTTGTGCGGCGGATTCGCCAGCTTGTCGAACGACAACTGCACCTTGTCGTTTTCGTCGACGTCGACCGTCACATGACCGCCGTTGAGAAGCTTGCCGAACAGTAGCTCGTCGGCCAGTGCACGCCGGATCGTGTCCTGGATCAGCCGCTGCATCGGCCGCGCGCCCATCAGCGGGTCGAAGCCGTGCTTCGCGAGATGCTTGCGCAACGCGTCGGTGAAGAGCGCGTCGACCTTCTTCTCGTGCAGCTGTTCCTCGAGCTGGATCAGGAACTTGTCGACCACGCGCATGATGATTTCCTCATCGAGCGAGCGGAAGCTGATGATCGCATCCAGCCGGTTGCGGAACTCCGGCGTGAACAGGCGCTTGATGTCGGTCATCTCGTCGCCGGTTTCGCGGCGCGTCGTGAAGCCGATCGTCGCCTTCTGCATCGACTCGGCGCCCGCGTTCGTCGTCATGATGATGATGACGTTGCGGAAATCCGCCTTGCGGCCGTTGTTGTCCGTCAGCGTGCCGTGGTCCATCACCTGCAGCAGCACGTTGAAGATGTCCGGATGCGCCTTCTCGATTTCGTCGAGCAGCAGCACGCAATGCGGCTTCTTCGTGACGGCTTCGGTCAGCAGGCCGCCCTGGTCGAACCCGACGTAGCCCGGCGGCGCGCCGATCAACCGGCTCACCGCGTGACGTTCCATGTATTCCGACATGTCGAAGCGGATCAGCTCGATGCCGAGCGTGAACGCCAGCTGGCGCGCCACTTCGGTCTTGCCGACGCCCGTCGGGCCGGAGAACAGGAACGCGCCGATCGGCTTGTCCATCTTGCCGAGGCCCGCGCGCGCCATCTTGATCGACGCCGCGAGCGCGTCGATCGCCGGATCCTGGCCGAACACGACGCTCTTCAGGTCGCGGTCGAGCGTCTGCAGCTTGCTGCGATCGTCCTGCGACACGCTTTGCGCCGGCACGCGCGCGATCTTCGAGATGATTTCCTCGATCTCGCCCTTGCCGATCGTCTTCTTCTGCTTCGACTTCGGCAGGATGCGCTGCGCGGCGCCCGCCTCGTCGATCACGTCGATCGCCTTGTCCGGCAGGTGACGGTCGGTGATGAAGCGCGCCGACAGCTCGGCCGCGGCCGACAGCGCACCCGACGAATACTTGACGCCGTGGTGCTCCTCGAAGCGCGACTTCAGCCCGCGCAGGATCGCGACCGTCTGCTCGACGCTCGGCTCCGTCACGTCGACCTTCTGGAAGCGCCGCGACAGCGCCGCATCCTTCTCGAAGATGCCGCGATACTCGGTGAACGTGGTTGCGCCGATGCACTTGAGCGTGCCCGACGACAACGCCGGCTTCAGCAGGTTCGACGCATCGAGCGTGCCGCCCGACGCGGCGCCCGCGCCGATCAGCGTATGGATTTCGTCGATGAACAGGATCGCGTGCGGACGCTCCTTGAGCTCCTTCAGCACCGTCTTCAGACGCTGCTCGAAATCGCCGCGGTACTTGGTGCCCGCCAGCAGCGCGCCCATGTCGAGCGAGTACACCTGCGCGTTCGCGAGGATGTCCGGCACTTCGCCGCGCGTGATCCGATACGCGAGCCCTTCGGCGATCGCGGTCTTGCCGACACCGGCTTCGCCGACGAGCAGCGGATTGTTCTTGCGGCGGCGGCACAGCACCTGCACGACGCGCTCGACCTCGGGCTCGCGGCCGATCAGCGGATCGATGCGGCCGTCCTTCGCCATCTGGTTCAGGTTCTGCGTGAACTGCGCGAGCGGCGTTTCCTTCTGCGCGTTCGCGTCTTCGCTTTCCGCGTTCGCGTCGGTCGACTTCGCGGCTTCGCCGCTGTTCGTCTTCGCGATGCCGTGCGAAATGAAATTCACCACGTCGAGGCGCGTGACGCCCTGCTGCTGCAGGTAGTACACGGCATGCGAATCCTTCTCGCCGAAGATCGCGACCAGCACGTTCGCGCCCGTCACTTCCTTCTTGCCGTTCGACGTCGACTGGACGTGCATGATCGCGCGCTGGATCACGCGCTGGAAACCGAGCGTCGGCTGGGTATCGACATCGTCGGTGCCCGGGACGGTAGGTGTGTTGTCGTGGATGAAATTGCGCAGGTTCTGACGCAGGTCCTCGATGTTTGCCGCGCACGCGCGCAACACCTCGGCCGCCGTCGGATTATCCAGCAGGGCCAGCAGCAGATGCTCGACCGTAATGAACTCATGGCGCGCCTGGCGTGCTTCCATGAACGCCATGTGCAGGCTGACTTCCAATTCCTGGGCAATCATGCTTCCTCCATCACGCACTGCAGCGGATGCCCTGCCTGCCGCGCATGGGTAACGACTTGCTCAACCTTGGTCGACGCGATGTCCCGCGTATAGACCCCACATACCCCTCGTCCTTCGCGATGGACCTTCAGCATGATCTGCGTGGCCGTCTCGCGATCCTTCTTGAAATACTCCTGGACCACCATCACGACGAACTCCATCGGGGTGAAGTCGTCGTTCAGCAGCACCACCTTGTACATCGAAGGCGGCTTCAGCTTCTGCTGCTTGCGTTCCAGGACGGTACTGTCCTGCTTGTCCGGGATAATCGCCATACACCCATTCTAAACAACTCGGACAGGCCCGCAATCCTGCCATTACCCGACCGACCGGCCGGCGCCCTCCCCGGTATCCCGGAACACGCGATCGCCTTCGCGCCATACGAAAGCCGGCTGCGGTGCCGGCTTTCACGCGTGGCGCGGAACACGAACCGTCAGGGGGAATCGCACCGGAACGTCGTGTCCGCATCCAGTATCCCACAAGCCGGGACGACTCGAACGCGTGTCACTCGAGCCTGGTATATGAGCCGATTATGCGGCTTTTCAAACCCTCGCGCTTGGCCGCATGCAGCCAGGCAAAGCCGGAAAAACCCTGAAAATGGGTTCTTTACAACGACCCTCTAAACGTCTAAAAATTCCACTTGACACTCCAATAAAGAGCGCCAACAATCAAGCTGGCACTTTTTTCAATTCGCCGGTTGGCGAAACGAAAGGGGCCGAGGTGAGCTTGTGAGGGGGGAACGGCTGCATTTTCCGGTCGTTTAGCTTTTCGAGCGTGCTCGTGGTAAGTAGCAGCGACTGTGTGACAGGGGAAGTAGGAAATGGCAACTGGTATCGTTAAATGGTTCAACGACGCGAAGGGCTTCGGTTTCATCACTCCCGACGAGGGCGGTGAGGATCTGTTTGCGCACTTCTCGGCTATCACCATGAATGGCTTCAAGACGCTGAAGGAAGGCCAGAAGGTGAGCTTTGACGTCGTCCAAGGGCCGAAGGGCAAGCAAGCGTCGAACATCCAGGCCGTATAAGGCATCGGATATCTGACGAAGAAACCCGGCGCATTGCGCCGGGTTTCTTTTTTTGAGGCCGGCCCGTCGATAATCGATTGGCCGGCCTTTTCGTTCAATCCCGACCGTTGAACGCATATTGTCTCGTCGCGCATGCAGATCGGATAACGAATCCGCGCGTGAAACGCATTCGCGGCTTAGTTACACGACCTTCAGCGTGCCCATCATGCCGAGATCCTCGTGTTCGAGAATATGGCAGTGAAACATGCGCTCGCCCGGCATGTCTTGCGTGACGAGAATCGACACGGTTTCGCCGCTGCGCACGTTCACCGTATCGCGCCATGCGCGGAACGGCTCGCTCGTGCGTGAACCACCCGACGCCCGCTCGATCACCTGGAACTGCGTGCCGTGCAAATGGAACGGGTGATCCATGTCCGTCGTATTGCGGATCTCCCAGCGCTCGACGTCGCCGCGGCGGCTCGTCAGCGTCGCGCGGTGCGGCGCGTAGGTGTCGCCGTTGATCGTGAAGCGCATGCCCGCCGGCCGGCCGTGGGCCGCGCCCTTCATCATCGCGTCCATGTCCATTTCCTCGCCGAACGCAACCGTCTTGTGCGCGGCCGGTTCGCCCAGCGGCCGCACCGCGCGCAGCGTGGCAGGCAGCGCGCGGGCCGCGGCGGGCGCGAACGCGACGTCGGCCAGCGCCAGCGCCGGGTCGGGCGGCAGGCTGCCGTGACCGTCGTCGTGCGACATCGCCATCTTGCGGCGGTCGTACTCGGCCGCCTGCAGCACCGCGCGCGACGCACGGTCGCCGGCGCGGACCAGCAGCTCCGCGCGCTCGCCCGGCGCAATCAGCAGCGACGTCACGCGCCGCGGCGCATCGAACAATCCGCCGTCGGTGCCCACGTGCTCGAACGCGCGGCCGTCGTCGAACGCGATGCGCAGGTAGCGTGCGCTGCACGCGTTCCAGACCCGCCACCGTTCGTCGCCCGCGACATCGATGCGCGGCCGGCGCGCGCCATTGACCAGCACGAACTGGCCTTCACGGCCGTTCATCCAGTCCATCATGTCGTTCGGCGCAATCGTGCCGTCGCGTGCAAGCTTCAGGTCCGACACGAACAGGTGGCGCTCGGGCCAGCCGGCGAGCGGATCGTCCGCGGCGCGCACGACGAACGGGCCGGCCAGCCCGCGGAACACCTGCTCGGCGGTCATCATGTGCGGATGCGGGTGGTACCAGTAGGTGCCGGCGCTGCCCTTCGGCAGCGTGAAGCGATACACGCGCGACGCGCCGGGCGCGACGGGATCGGACGGGTTGCCGTCCTGGTCGGGCGGCACCGGCAGGCCGTGCCAGTGGATCGTCGACGGCTGCGGCAGCTTGTTGACGAACCTGATCTCGACCGTATCGCCCTCGCGCACGTCGATCAGCGGGCCGACGACGGGGCCTTGCGTGCCCGCGCCGAACTGCCAGAACGCGGTCGGCCGCGCGCCGCGCAGCAGCGGTCGCGCCACCGGTTGAGCAACCAGCGTGGCCCGGAACGTGCCGGGCTCGCGGCTTTCGTTGGCGAGCGTGCGCAACGTCGCGAGCGGCGCGCCGGCCGGCAGCGCGTCGGCGGCCGCGAGCGCGCCCGGTGCGAGCTTGCCGTGCTGCGCGTGCGCCGACATCCCTGACATACCCGACATGCCAGGCATGTCGTCCATCGAATCCATGCCGGCCATGCCCGCGTGACCGGCATGCTGCGCCCACGCGGTGCGCGCGAACAGCGATGCGGCCGCGACACCGATGGTGCGCGACAGGAAGGTTCTCCGTCTCATCAATCGATCCTCGTCGTTCATACAGCGCCGCGCGACAGCCGCGGCGGTCACGTCATCATAACCGCAGGGCCGGATCGAAAAGCGCTGCCGGGCGGGCGGCGATACGCCGCAGCGAGCATCGCTACCGCGCCGGATGCGGCGCGACGATCAGCATCGCCAAACGACGCTTCGGCAGCCATCGCTGCTCATCTGCCGTCCCTTTACGCGTTGCGCCCGCCCCCACGTTACCCCCATCCGCTGCATCGACGATCCGTCAACCCGTCAATTTTTCACGATGCGGAACAAGTCCCTGCGTTATAAAAATTCGTGGTGCAGGGCACAAATTTCCCGTTTCGCGATGCCGAAAAACGTTCCGCCATACAAAACGATGCAAATAATTATTTGTTTTTAAAAGAGAATTTTTGTTTCGAGAAGCCGTTCTACATGCACCATCCGGGCGAGTCGCGGACGTAGACTTTGTTCCATGCACTGACGCTTCGCCACGACGTTCGACACGGAACCCGGCGCAAAGCAGTCAGTCGGGCCACGGCCGGTCGATCCGGCAGGCGGCACAACAGAATCGCTTGTGATCAGAAAGGGAGAACGGAAATGAAGGGATTTCGCTTTGGTTCAGCGCTCGGGTCGTTCTACATCCTGCCGGCAAACGGCGGCTGGGAAGCGACGTTCGGCAACGCTTCGCTCGGTGCGTTCTCGTGCCCCGAAGTCGCAGCCGACCGCATCTCCCGCGGCGACTGCGCGCAGCCGTCCGAACTGGACACGGCCACGCTCGAAGTGCCGGACGAAATCGCCGAATGGGAAATCGTTCACGTCTGAATGGCACGCCTGCAACGAAAAACGCCCCGGGCGACCGGGGCGTTTTTATTGGGTGTCGGGCGGCGAACGGCTCACCGCGCCGCGTCGACACACACATCGGCTCGCGCGAGTGCGCGCCCGGGGTCAGGCGACCGCGTCGACGATGCCGTTCAGCGTCGCGCTCGGGCGCATGGCCTGGCTCGTCAGGTCGACGTTCGGACGGTAGTAGCCGCCGATCGCCTGCGGCTTGCCTTGCGCGGCCGCCAGTTCCTCCAGGATGCGCGCTTCGCTGTCGGACAGCGCCTTCGCCACGCCCTCGAACTGTGCCTTCAGCGCGGCGTCCTCGGTCTGCTCGGCCAGCGCCTGCGCCCAGTACAGGCACAGGTAGAAGTGGCTGCCGCGGTTGTCGAGGCCGCCGACCTTGCGCGCCGGCGACTTGTTCTCGTCCAGGAACTTGCCGGTCGCCTGGTCGAGCGTCTTCGCGAGCACGAGCGCCTTCGGGTTCTGGTACGCGTTGCCGAGGTGCTCGAGCGACGCGGCCAGTGCGAGGAATTCGCCGAGCGAATCCCAGCGCAGGAAGCCTTCCTCGACGAACTGCTGCACGTGCTTCGGCGCGGAGCCGCCCGCCCCCGTTTCGAACATCCCGCCGCCGGCCATCAGCGGCACGATCGACAGCATCTTCGCGCTGGTGCCGAGCTCCATGATCGGGAACAGGTCGGTCAGGTAGTCGCGCAGCACGTTGCCGGTGACCGAGATCGTGTCCTTGCCCGCGCGGATGCGCTCGAGCGAGAAGCGGGTCGCGTCTTCCGGCGTCATGATGCGGATGTCGAGGCCGTTCGTGTCGTGATCCTTCAGGTAGCGTTCGACCTTCGCGATGATCTGCGCATCGTGCGCGCGCGCCGGATCGAGCCAGAACACGGCCGGCGCGCCGGTCGCACGGGCGCGGTTGACCGCGAGCTTGACCCAGTCCTGCACCGGCGCGTCCTTCGTCTGGCACATGCGCCAGATGTCGCCCGCCTCGACCGCGTGCTCGAGCAGCACGTTGCCGGCTTCGTCGGTGACGCGCACGACGCCGTCCGCCGGGATCTGGAACGTCTTGTCGTGCGAACCGTATTCCTCGGCCGCCTGCGCCATCAGGCCGACGTTCGGCACGCTGCCCATCGTGACCGGATCGAACGCGCCGTGCTGCTTGCAGTCCTCGATCACGGCCTGGTAGACGCCCGCGTAGCAGCGGTCCGGAATCACCGCCTTCGCGTCGTACAGTTGGCCGTCCGGGCCCCACATGCCGCCCGAATCGCGGATCATCGCCGGCATCGATGCGTCGACGATCACGTCGCTCGGCACGTGCAGGTTCGTGATGCCCTTGTCCGAGTTGACCATCGCGAGGCGCGGGCGCACCGCGTACTCGGCCTTGACGTCGGCTTCGATCGCTTCGCGCGTGTCGGCCGGCAGGTCCTTCAGGCGCGCGTACAGGTCGCCGATCCCGTTGTTCGGGTTGAAGCCGACCTTCGCCAGCACGTCCGCGTGCTTCGCGAGCGCGTCGCGGTAGAACACCGACACGAAGTGACCGAACAGGATCGGGTCCGAGACCTTCATCATGGTCGCCTTCAGGTGCACCGAGAACAGCACGTCCTGCGCCTTCGCGTCGGCGATCTGCGCTTCGATGAAGCGGCGCAGCGCGTTGCGGCTCATCACCGACGCGTCGATCACTTCACCGGCCTTCACGGCCGTCTTTTCCTTCAGCACCTTCTTCGCGCCGTCGGTCGTCGTCAGTTCGATCTTCACGCTGCCGGCATCGGCGATCAGCGCCGACTTCTCGCTGCCGTAGAAATCGCCTTCGGTCATGTGCGCGACGTGGGCCTTCGACGTGGCCTTCCACGCGCCCATCTTGTGCGGATGCTTGCGTGCGTAGTTCTTGACCGACAGCGGCGCGCGGCGGTCGGAGTTGCCTTCGCGCAGCACCGGGTTCACCGCGCTGCCCTTGATCTTGTCGTAGCGCGCCTTGACGGCCTTCTCTTCGTCCGTCGACGGATCTTCCGGATAGGCCGGCAGCGCGTAGCCCTGCGCCTGCAGTTCGGCGATCGCGGCCTTCAACTGCGGCACCGATGCGCTGATGTTCGGCAGCTTGATGATGTTCGCTTCCGGCTTCAGCGTGAGCTGGCCCAGTTCGGCCAGATCGTCGGAACCCTTCTGCTCCGACGGCAGGATGTCTGCGAATGCCGCGATGATGCGGCCGGCGAGCGAGATGTCGCGCGTTTCGACGGCGACGCCCGACGAACGCGTGAAGGCCTTGACGATCGGCAGCAGCGAATAGGTCGCGAGCGCCGGCGCTTCGTCGGTGAGGGTGTAGATGATCTTGGGCGAAGTGGACATGGTGGTCAAAGCATTGCTACGTGATGATGGGACTGAGGAGCGCCGGCGGTAACCGGCGGGAAGCGACCGGGTCGATCGCGAAAGGGGCGCGCCGGCTCAGCCGGGCGGTGGTGTTGCGAGGGCCGTCATGTTCTACCTTGCAGGGCTTGCGGGCCGCTTCGCGGCGCCGCGGCCCGCATGCCGGGCCACCCTGCCAACAAACCTGCCATCCACGAAACGCTCCGGCGCCGGCAGTCAGCGCCGGGGCGGCCGGCAACCTGCCGGCCCACCCCGGAAGGGGTCTTACATGTTCTCGATCAGCACTTCGCCGAAGCCGGAGCACGACACCTGCGTCGCGCCTTCCATCAGGCGCGCGAAGTCGTACGTGACGCGCTTCTGCAGGATCGACTTCTCCATCGCGGCGATGATCGTGTCGGCTGCTTCCGTCCAGCCGAGGTGGCGCAGCATCATTTCCGCCGACAGGATCTCGGAACCCGGGTTCACGTAATCCTTGCCCGCGTACTTCGGCGCCGTGCCGTGCGTCGCCTCGAACATCGCGACCGAATCCGACAGGTTCGCGCCCGGCGCGATCCCGATGCCGCCGACCTGCGCGGCCAGCGCGTCGGAGATGTAGTCGCCGTTCAGGTTCAGCGTCGCGATCACGTCGTATTCGGCCGGGCGCAGCAGGATCTGCTGCAGGAACGCGTCGGCGATCGAATCCTTGATCACGATCTCGTTGCCCGTCTTCGGGTTCTTCACGCGCATCCACGGGCCGCCGTCGATCAACTCGCCGCCGAATTCCTTCTGCGCGAGCGCGTAGCCGGCGTCACGGAACAGGCCTTCCGTGAACTTCATGATGTTGCCCTTGTGCACCAGCGTGACCGACTTGCGATCGTTGTCGATCGCATACTGGATCGCCTTGCGCACGAGACGCTCGGTGCCTTCGGTCGACACGGGCTTGACGCCGATCCCGGACGTTTCCGGGAAGCGGATCTTCTTCACGCCCATCTCGTCCTGCAGGAACTTGATCACCTTCTTCGCCTGCTCGGAGCCCGCGGCCCATTCGATGCCCGCGTAGATGTCTTCCGAATTCTCGCGGAAGATCACCATGTCGATCTTCTGCGGTTCGCGCACCGGCGACGGCACGCCCTTGAAGTACTGGACCGGGCGCAGGCACACGTACAGGTCGAGCTCCTGGCGCAGCGCGACGTTCAGCGAACGGATGCCGCCGCCGACCGGGGTCGTGAGCGGCCCCTTGATCGACACCACGTATTCCTTCAGCACCTGCAGCGTTTCGTCCGGCAGCCACACGTCCGGACCGTACACCTTGGTCGCCTTCTCGCCCGCGAAGATCTCCATCCAGTGGATCTTGCGCTGGCCCTTGTACGCATGCGCGACCGCCGCGTCGACGACCTTGATCATGACCGGCGTGATATCGAAGCCCGTACCGTCGCCTTCGATATAGGGAATGATCGGCTGATCGGAAACGTTGAGCGAGAAGTCCTTGTTGACGGTGATCTTGTCACCGCCCTCCGGAACCTTGATGTGCTGATACGGCATGATCGACTCCAGTGACGTGGCTGAGCAGGTGATGCTGGTCGAAGCTGCGCGCGCGGCGGGGCGAGGCATGGCCACCCCGTGACGACAACAGCGAGCCGCTATTCTAGCGCCCCAACCGGGCACTTCGGCGCGAACCGCGGCACTGCGTATCAAGACCTCACTTATGTCTTATATAAGACAGAGGACTTGCCGTTCCGTATTATGCATTAAGATTCCGCCATTTGCCATAGACCGCCCGCCCCCGCTTCCCGCGGGGCGCCGGGCGGGCGCCCCGCCATGAACCTGATCGCCCTCAACAAGCCGTTCGGCACGATTTGCCAGTTTTCCGCGCACGAGACGCGACCGTCGCTCGGCGACTGGGTAAAAACGCCCGGCGTGTATGCGGCCGGCCGGCTCGACGCGGACAGCGAGGGGCTGCTGCTGCTCACCGACGACGGCGCGCTGCAGGCCCGCATCGCGGAGCCGCGCCACAAGCTGGTGAAGCGCTACTGGGCGCAGGTCGACGGCGCGCCGGGGCCGGCCGACCTGAAGGCGCTCGCACGCGGCGTCGACCTCGGCGACTACGTGACGCGCCCGTGCCGCGCCGAATTCATCGAGCCGCCCGACACGCTGTGGCCGCGCAATCCGCCGATCCGCTACCGCGCCGCGATCCCGACCACGTGGATCGAGCTGGCGATCACCGAGGGCAAGAACCGGCAGGTACGCCGGATGACGGCGGCCGTCGGCTTCCCGACGTTGCGTCTGGTGCGCGTCGGCATCGGCGCGCTCGATATATTCGCGCTCGGCATTGCGCCGGGCGAAACAATCGCGCTGCCGCCGCGCGCGCCGTGGGACGGTTTCGCGCCGGCCGGATGACGAATCCGGGACGCGCGAATTTTTCGTCATCTTTTTCGTCAACCACCCGCGCAGATCGCGCGTTAAATCACGCAGATGCCAACCTTAGCTATCCGGCATTGGCAGCCGAACCCGTGTTTGCGTCACGAAAGCGACGTTTTATTCGAATACGATTCGGCGCCCGCAGCGCAAAGAGAAATTTCTCGAAGCGTCTGTCAACCGAAAGGTGGATGGCACCGTTAGACGACATGACTCCTATTGCCGGGTCATTTGGTTAATTAACTAAAGCTGAGGAACACAACATGAACAAACTGATCGCCGCTCTGGTCGCTGGCCTCTTCGCAACGGCTGCTTTCGCACAAGCTTCGGCTCCGGAAGCTGCTCCGGCAGCAGCAGAAGCTGCTTCGGCACCGGCTAAGCACGCTGCCAAGAAGCACCACGCTGCCAAGAAGCACCACAAGGCATCGAAGAAGGCTGCAGCAAGCGACGCAGCAGCACCGGCAGCTGCTTCGAACTAAGTAAGCAAGCTGTAATAACGCAGTCAAGAACACGCAGTCCTGCCGTTCTTACGGCGTTGAAAGGCAGATCACCGCAAGGCGATCTGCCTTTTTCTTTTTTGTGCCCGCCGGCACGCATCGCGTACCATGCGGGTCTCGTTTTCCAGACAGGAGCCATGCTGTGCACTTCTCCCTGCGCCCGTCGCTCGGCCGCCTTGCGCGTGCCGCCGTGTTTCCCGCCGCGCTCGCCGTCCTCGCGCTCGGCATGCAGGCCGCCGGCGCGCAAGTGCCGCCCGGCGCCAAGCAGCCGGGCGAGTTCCCGCGCGTGAAGCTGCGCGCCGGCATGTACGTGATCGACGCGGCCGTCGCCGCGAACGACGCCGACCGCGAACAGGGGCTGATGTACCGTTCGCAGCTCGCGCCGAACGAAGGCATGCTGTTCGTCTTCAACGAGAACGCCGTGCACTGCTTCTGGATGAAGAACACGCTGATTCCGCTGTCGATCGCGTTCATCCGCGCCGACGGCACGATCACCGACATCGACGAGATGCGCGCGGAAACCACCGACAACCACTGCCCGCGCAACAACGGCGTCTATGCGCTGGAAATGAGCAAGGGCTGGTTCGCCGCGAAAGGCATCAAGCCCGGCATGAAGCTCGACGGCCTGCCGAGGGCCCAGTAACCGCCACGGCCCGCGCGGCGGCATCGCGTCGCGCACCGACCGACAGCCGGCCACCCGTCATTTCTTGTCGGGCGCCGGCTTTTTTTTCGCCCGCCGGCGGCGCCCGCCTTGATTCGGCACCCGCTGCCCGCATCTGCAAAAGCCACGGACAAGCGCTATCCTTTAAATCTCGCTAGTTCCAGCCCGGGCCGGCACCCAATCAGCCGGCCCGCTTACGATCCGAACCACCAGGAGGTTCACGTGCCCCGCAAAACCCCCATCGAGCGCTATAGAAATATCGGGATCAGCGCTCACATCGATGCCGGCAAGACCACGACGACCGAGCGCATCCTGTTTTACACCGGCGTGAGCCACAAGATCGGTGAAGTGCACGACGGCGCGGCCACGATGGACTGGATGGAGCAGGAGCAGGAACGCGGCATCACGATCACGTCGGCCGCGACCACGGCCTTCTGGAAGGGCATGGCCGGCAACTATCCGGAACACCGGATCAACATCATCGATACACCCGGGCACGTCGACTTCACGATCGAAGTCGAGCGCTCGATGCGCGTGCTCGACGGCGCGTGCATGGTCTACGACTCGGTCGGCGGCGTGCAGCCGCAATCCGAGACCGTGTGGCGCCAGGCGAACAAGTACAAGGTGCCGCGCATCGCGTTCGTCAACAAGATGGACCGGATCGGCGCCGACTTCTTCCGCGTGCAGAAGCAGATCGGCGAGCGCCTGAAAGGCGTCGCCGTGCCGATCCAGATTCCGATCGGCGCGGAAGACCATTTCCAGGGCGTCGTCGATCTTGTGAAGATGAAGGCGATCGTGTGGGACGACGAAAGCCAGGGCGTGAAGTTCACGTACGAGGACATCCCCGCGAACCTCGTCGAGCTCGCGCACGAATGGCGCGAGAAGATGGTCGAGGCCGCGGCCGAAGCGAGCGAGGAACTGCTCGAGAAGTATCTGCACGACCATGAATCGCTGACCGAGGACGAGATCAAGGCCGCGCTGCGCCAGCGCACGATCGCGAACGAGATTGTGCCGATGCTGTGCGGCAGCGCGTTCAAGAACAAGGGCGTGCAGGCGATGCTCGACGCGGTGATCGACTACCTGCCGTCGCCGGTCGACGTGCCCGCGATCCTCGGCCACGACTTCGCCGATCCGGAAAAGCCGGCGGAACGTCATCCGAGCGACGACGAGCCGTTCTCGTCGCTCGCGTTCAAGATCATGACCGACCCGTTCGTCGGCCAGCTGATCTTCTTCCGCGTGTATTCGGGCGTCGTCGAGTCTGGCGACACGGTGCTCAACGCGACGAAGGACAAGAAGGAACGGCTCGGCCGGATCCTGCAGATGCACGCGAACGAGCGCAAGGAAATCAAGGAAGTGCGCGCGGGCGACATCGCGGCGGCCGTCGGCCTGAAGGAAGCGACCACCGGCGACACGCTGTGCGATCCGGCCAAGCCGATCATCCTGGAAAAGATGGAATTCCCGGAGCCGGTGATCTCGCAGGCCGTCGAGCCGAAAACGAAGGCCGACCAGGAAAAGATGGGCCTCGCGCTGAACCGTCTCGCGCAGGAGGATCCGTCGTTCCGCGTGCAGACCGACGAAGAGTCCGGCCAGACCATCATTTCGGGGATGGGCGAGCTCCACCTCGAAATCCTGGTCGACCGGATGAAGCGCGAGTTCGGCGTCGAGGCGACGGTCGGCAAGCCGCAGGTCGCGTATCGCGAAACGGTGCGCACGACGGCGGCCGACGTCGAAGGCAAGTTCGTCAAGCAGTCGGGCGGGCGCGGCCAGTACGGCCATGCAGTGATCACGCTGGAGCCGAACCCCGGCAAGGGCTATGAGTTCCTCGACGAGATCAAGGGCGGCGTGATTCCGCGCGAGTTCATCCCGGCCGTCGACAAGGGCATCACCGAGACGCTGAAGAGCGGCGTGCTCGCGGGCTACCCGGTCGTCGACGTGAAGGTGCATCTGACGTTCGGTTCGTACCACGACGTCGACTCGAACGAAAACGCGTTCCGGATGGCCGGCTCGATGGCGTTCAAGGAAGCGATGCGCAAGGCGAAGCCGGTGCTGCTCGAGCCGATGATGGCCGTCGAGGTCGAGACGCCCGAGGACTTCATGGGCAACGTGATGGGCGACCTGTCGAGCCGGCGCGGCATCGTGCAGGGGATGGAGGACATCGCGGGCGGCGGCGGCAAGCTGGTGCGCGCCGAGGTGCCGCTCGCGGAAATGTTCGGCTATTCGACGTCGCTGCGTTCGGCCACGCAGGGCCGCGCGACATACACGATGGAGTTCAAGCATTACGCGGAAACGCCGGCGAACGTGTCGGAAGCCGTGATCAACGCGAAAGTGAAGTAAGCGCCGCTCGCTCGCGCTTCGGCGCATGCGCACAAGGCCCGTCCGGTTCATTCCGGACGGGCTTTTTTTCGTCCGGCGCGCATCGCGTTCGCGGCTTGTCGATCGGCGTGCCGCGCTTTTTTTCGCGTGCCACAATGGATGGCGTTTCGTCAGATGGAACCCGCCCGATGCCGCCCACCCCTGCCCTGCGCCGCCTGCTGACCCTCTATGCCGGCCTGATCGCCGCGAACGTCGCCGTCTGGCTGTGGGCGCTCGCGGTGCTGCACGACCATCCGCTGCTGCTCGGCACCGCGGCGATCGCATACGGGCTCGGGCTGCGTCATGCGGTCGACGCGGATCACATCGCCGCGATCGACGTCGCGACGCGCAAGCTGATGCAGGACGGCCAGCGTCCGGCGAGCGTCGGCCTGTTCTTTTCGCTCGGTCATTCGACGATCGTGATCGCGGCGACGCTCGGTATCGCGCTGACAGCGTTCGCGCTGCGCGACCGGTTCGATGCATTCCGCGAGATCGGCGGCACGATCGGCACGGCGGTATCGGCTACCTTCCTGCTGGTGCTCGCGTGCGTGAACCTGATGATCCTGCGCGACGTGTGGCGACGCTATCGCGGCGCGTCCGGGCACACGCACGACGGCGCGCACGAGCATCGTCCCGCCGGACTCGTATCGCGGTTGCTGCGCCCGCTGTTCCGGTTCGTGTCGAAGAGCTGGCACATGTATCCGGTCGGCGTGCTGTTCGGGCTCGGTTTCGATACTGCAACCGAAATCGGCCTGCTCGCGATCGCCGCCGCGCAGGCGAGCCAGGGGCTGCCGGTCTATACGGTCATGCTGTTTCCCGCGCTTTTCACCGCCGGCATGACGCTGATCGACTCGACCGACAACGTGCTGATGATTCAGGCATACGGCTGGGCAATGGACGATCCGCAGCGCAAGCTGCTCTACAACGCGAGCATCACGTTCGTCTCGGCGGCCGTCGCGCTGGCGATCGGCGGGATCGAGGCAGCCGGCCTGCTGGCCGACAAGCTGTCGCTGACGGGCCCCGTGCGCGACACGCTCGACGCGCTCGGCGAACGCTTCGGCTCGATCGGCTACGGCATCGTCGCGCTGTTCCTCGTCTGCTGGATCGCGTCGATCCTGTTCCACCGCTGGCAACGCGCGGCCGACGCGCCGGCGCGCTGAACGACTCCTCCGACGTTTCATTCCGGAAACAAAACGCTCCCCTACGACGTTGCATGCGCGGTCACGCGACTGCGCCCGCCTTTACCGACGGGCCCGAGCGGCCGATGGCACGAATCTCGCAGAGTGAGATTCGCACGGCGGGCCCGCGTGCCGATCCGCGTTCGCGGCTGACGTCCAGCGTCGGCCCGAAGGCGATCGGCCGACGATAGGACTACGAATCTTTTACGCCCCCCTGCACCACACGTAAATCGTCGCGCGGCTACGAGGCATCGCGCGCATGGGGAGGCCATGATGCATAAAACGAAACAACCGTTCCGCGCGGCGGGACGGCGCCCTCGTGCAACCTTGCTGGCCGTGGCCGCGTTCGCGTGCTGCTGCTCGTATGCGGTCGCACAGAACACGACGCCTGACGCCGCGCCCGACGCGAACGCCAGCGCGGACACCATCATGACGCTCGTCGAGAACGCATCGCCGTGCGCCGCCAATCCGGCTGCGTGCGCGGTACACGTGTATGCCGGCCGGGGCGTCGGTAATGGCGGCGCCGGTGCGGGCGGCAGCGGAAACGGAAACGGCGGCGGCACCGGGAATGGGAACGGTAGCGGCGGCAACAACGGGAACGGCGCCGTCGGACCTGCGGGTGTCGGCGGAACGACAGGCGGAACCTCCGGCAGTACGAACGGCACGGGCCGCGGAGGCAATGCGTCCGGGAACGGTGGTTCAGGTGGTGGGACTTCGGGCGGCGGCACTTCCGGTGGAGGCACCTCGGGTGGCGGCACTTCCGGTGGCGGCACTTCGGGTGGCGGCACTTCGGGTGGCGGCACCTCGGGTGGCGGCACCTCGGGTGGCGGCACCTCGGGTGGCGGCACTTCGGGTGGCGGCACTTCGGGTGGCGGTGGCCACGGTGGTGGTGGCGATGGTGACGGCGGCGGTCACGGTCATGGCGGCGGTCATGGCGACGGTGGCGGCCATGGTGACGGCGGTGGTCACGGCGACGGCGGCGGCCATGGTGACGGCGGTGGTCACGGCAACGGCGGCGGCCATGGTGACGGTGGCGGTCACGGCAACGGCGGCGGCCATGGCGATGGTGGCGGTCACGGCAACGGCGGCGGCCATGGCGATGGTGGCGGTCACGGCAACGGCGGTGGTCATGGTGGCGGCGGCGGTCACGGCAACGGCGGTGGTCATGGTGGCGGCGGCGGCGGTCACGGCAACGGCGGTGGCGGTGGCGGTGGCGGTGGCGGTGGCGGTGGCGGTGGCGGTGGCAGCGGTGGCAGCGGTGGCAGCGGTGGCAGCGGCGGCAGCGGCGGCAGCGGCGGCGGCGGCAGCGGCGGCAGCGGCAGCGGCAGCGGCAGCGGCGGCGGCAGCGGTGGCGGCAGCGGTGGCAGCGGTGGCAGCGGCGGCAGCGGCGGCGGCGGCGGCGGCGGCGGCGGCGGCGGCGGCGGCGGCGGCCATGGTAACGGCGGAGGTGGCCACGGAAACGGCGGTGGTGGCGCGGGCAACGGCGGCGGTAACGGCAATGGCGCCGGTGGCAATGGCGGTGGAAACGGTAACGGCGGGAGCGGCGGAAGCGGCGGCGCCAACGGCACCGGCGGCCACGGCAATGGCGGCG
This sequence comes from Burkholderia sp. CpTa8-5, assembly GCF_017815045.1. Lineage (NCBI taxonomy): Bacteria > Pseudomonadati > Pseudomonadota > Betaproteobacteria > Burkholderiales > Burkholderiaceae > Burkholderia > Burkholderia sp. CpTa8-5. The sequence goes on along the minus strand of NZ_JAGIQD010000010.1, from coordinate 79,885 downwards.
GCAACGGTAACGGCAATGGCAGTGGCGGCGCCGGCAACGGCGGGGCCAACGGCGTCGGCAACGGCCGTGGCGCCGGCAACGGCAACGGCGGCGGTCCCGGCAACGGCGGATCGTCGGGCGGCCGCCACTGACCCGAAGCGTTGCCCGGCTGAAGTCGGTCAGAGCATCTCGAGCGCGCGCTTGCTGCGCGGCGGACGGAAATACGCGTCAAGCTGCGCGCGCTCGTCATCGCTGAACACGACATCGAGCGCGGCGCGGTTGTCGCGCACGTGCTCGATCCGCGACGCCTTCGGAATCGCGAATACACCCGGCTGCGCGAGCACCCATGCCAGTGCGACGCGCGTCACCGACACGCCGCGCAGCCGCGCGATGTCGTCGAGCGGCGAGCGTTTCGGCAGCCGCCCGTGATCGACCGGGCTGTACGCCATCGCCGGGATCCGACGATCGGCCAGCCACGGCAGCAGGTCGAACTCCGGACCGCGTCGCGCGATGTTGTAGAGAATCTGGTTGGTGGCGCACGCCCCGCCGCCCGCGTCGTCGACGAGTTCGGCCATGTCGGCCGTATCGAAGTTGCTCACGCCCCAGTGCCGGATCTTGCCCGCACGCTGCAACGCGTTGAAACCCTCGACCGTTTCCGCGAGCGGCACCGAACCGCGCCAGTGCAGCAGGTACAGGTCGAGGCGATCGGTACGCAGGCGCTTGAGGCTCGCGTCGCACGCGGCGGCGACGCCGCGCCGGCTCGCATGGTGCGGATAGACCTTGCTGACGAGGAACACGTCGTCGCGCAGGCCCGCAAGCGCGTCACCGACCAGTTCCTCGGTCGCGCCGTCGCCGTACATCTCCGCGGTATCGACCAACGTCATTCCGAGCTCGACGCCCTCGCGCAGCGCGGCGATCTCGTCCGCGCGCCGCGCCGGCCGCTCCCCCATTTCCCAGGTGCCCAGGCCCAGCTTCGGAATCGTCTCGCCGTTCGGCAAAACGACCGTGGCGATCGTGTCTGTCATGCGTTTCCTCGTGGCGAATTCGTGGCCGCACACCGCGGCCGAAGCATCGGATACGACGCATCAGTGTAGTCAATCGGTGCGCCCCCGGCCTATTGCGCGGCAAAAACCGGCTATAACGGCGCGGCATGATGACTTAGAATGGCCGCAACCTGATCGATACCCATTGTATGAAGGCACCCACGGACGACCGCTGGCAGGACCTGCGCCCCGACCCCGACAACGATACGCCGCTCTACCTGCAGCTCGCCCGCAAGCTCGGCGATGCGATCCACGACAACCGCTGGACGGCCGGCGAGGCGCTGCCGTCCGAGCGCGTGTTGTCCGAAGCGCTCGGCGTGTCGCGCATCACCGCGCGCAAGGCGATCGCGCTGCTCGTCGAGCAGGGCCTGATCCGTCGCACGCAGGGCGCCGGCAACTTCATCCAGCCGCGCTACGAGGATCCGCTGTCGCGGCTGTCGAGCTTCAGCGAAATGCTCGAGCGCCGCGGCTTCAAGCCGAGCTCGCAGTGGCTAGCGCGCGAAATTCAGCCCGCGAACCGCGACGAAGTGATCCAGCTCGGGCTGTCGCCGGCCGCATCGGTAACACGCCTGAAACGTCTGCGTCTCGCCGACGGCATCGTGATGGCCGTCGAGAATTCGACGTTCCCCGCGACGCTGATTCCCGATCCGCAGGCGATCGTCGGCTCGCTGTACAGCTATCTCGAAGCGCGCGGCACGCCGATCGTGCGCGCGCTGCAGCATTTCCGCGCGGTCAACGCGACCGACGAGATCGCCGAGCAGATGGGCATCGCCCCGCACGACGCGCTGCTGCTGATCACGCGGATCGGCTATACGTCCGACCAGCGCGCGATCGAACTGACCGATACCTACTGCCGCAACGACTACTACGATTTCGTCGTCGAACTGCGCAAGTAACGCGACGCGCGTCGCCGGCGCTCACAGCCAGCGCGCGTCGTCGGTGCCGAGCGGCACGGGCGGCCGCGCGAACGACGGCGGCGTCGCCGACAGTCGCTCGGCCGGCCGCACGGTGTCGAGCACGCCGAACGGCGACGCGATGCGGTCGATCCGGTCGCGCACGTCGGCCAACGCGAGATCGGGCGCGTGCAACCCGTCCGGCACCGCGCCGAACGACTGCAGCCAGCGCCCCGTCTGCGCGAGCGACATCCGCACGTGCCAGCTTCCCCCTTCGCGCGCCCGCCGCGCGAGCGCGATCATCGCGCCGAACGCCGCGAGATACCCCGTTGCATGATCGAGCGCCTGGCACGGCAGATGGCGCGGCCCGCGCGCCTGCACGGCCTGCTGCTCCTGCCATGCGATTCCGCTCGCCGACTGCACGAGGCTGTCGAACCCGCGCCGCTTCGCCCATGGCCCTGCATGCCCGTACGCCGACACCGACACGTAGACGATGCCGGGCCGCCGTTCGGCCAATGCCTGCGGCGCGAAACCGCGCGCCGCGAGCGCGCCGGGCCGGTACGACTGCAGAAACACGTCCGCCTCGCGCGCGAGCGCGCGCAGCGTATCGACGCCTGCCGCGTCGCGCAGATCGATCCGCGTCGAGCGCTTGCCACGCCCGTTGTCGATCACGAGCGGCGCGATGTTCGGCAGGTGCGGACCGTTGACGAGCAGCGTCTGCGCGCCGTGGGACGCCAGCGTGCGGCCCGCGACCGGCCCCGCGATGATGCGCGTGAGATCGAGCACGCGCACACCGGCCAGCGGCTGGCCGGCTTCGCCGCGGCCGATCGGCTCGGCCGGTGCGTCGCCGATCCGCTCGATCTCGAACAGCGGCAGCGACGCGATCGCGTGCGCCTGCTCGTGCGCCGCCCATTCATCAGGGGTTCTGATCAATGCCGCGCACAGGCCGGCGTCGGCCAGCGCGGTATCGAGCGCCTCGCCGTCCCACGTACGGATCGCGGCGGCGACGTCGGCGGGCTGCGGGCCGCAGCCGAGCACGTCGAGAATGCCGTGCAAATGATGCGGGAAATTCGCGTGCAGCTGAATCCATCGTCCGTCACCCGTCTCGAAGAAGCCGGTCACCGGATGGCGCAGCTCCGGCGGCGGCCCGTCGTCCACGCGCAGGTAGCGTTCGCTGCGGAACGCCACGAGCGCGTCGCGCACCGATACGTCGACCGATTGCGCCACGCCCGTTCGCAGCCGATGGCATTCGGCTGCCGCGAGCCCGGCCGCGGCGATCGTCGCGGCAGCGAGCGTGCCGACATGAAACGTCGACGGCAGCGTCGGGTCCTGCCCCGTCACGGTCGTGCGGGCCAGCGCGTCGCGCTCGCCACGTGCGAGTTGCCAAAGATGCGCCAATGCGGATTCGGGTGTCATGGTGGAGGAGACGCCGTTGAGGAGACGGAATCGAGTCTAGAATTCGCGACAGGCGCGATCAATCTTGATTGCGCGAATCAATACATAACGAATAGTCGTAACGGGCCCGCGCTTCATGCGCGGCGACAGGAGCCACCGGCATGACATCCGTCAGTGCGCAGGAAGCCGCGGGCATGCTCGGCGTCAGCGTGAGCACGCTCTACGCGTACGTGAGCCGCGGCCTGCTGCGCTCGCTGCCCGACGGCGCGACGAAGCGCCGCCGCTACGACGCCAACGAGGTGCGCCTGCTCGCGCGCCGCCGCGCCGATGCGAAACGCGCGGGCGGTGTCGCCGAACGTTCGCTCGACTGGGGTGTGCCCGTCCTGGAATCGCGGATCACGCAGATCGCCGACGGCCGCCTGCGCTACCGCGGCGTCGATGCACTCGCGCTGGCCGACGCGGCGACGCTCGAAGAAACGGCCGCGCGGCTGTGGGACTGTCCGCCCGCGCGGCTGGCCGCCGCGTCGCTCGCTTCCGGCGGTTTCGATGCGGCGCAGTGGGACGACTGTGCGCGTCGCTGGGCGCATCTCGCACCGCTCGAACGCACGCTGGTGCTGCTGCCGGCCGCGGCCGCATCGCTGCCGCGCCTGTGGGCGCAAGGGCGCGATGCGCAGCTCGATGCCGCGGCGCTGCTGCTGCGCGTCGCGACGGCTGCGCTCGCCGGCATCGCGCCGGGCGACGCGCCCGTGCACCGCCAGCTCGCGGCCGCGTGGCGCGTGCGGCGGCGCAACGAAGCCGACCTGCTGCGGCGTGCGCTCGTGTTGTGCGCCGATCACGAACTGAATCCGTCGACCTTCGCGGTGCGCTGCATCGCATCGACCGGCACCCATCTGTTCGGTGCGATCTCGGGCGGGCTCGCGGCGCTGTCGGGGCCGCGTCACGGCGGCGAGACGTTCCGCGCGGGCACGCTGCTCGACGAAGCGGCCCGCGCCGCCGATCTCGATCGCTACCTCGCGCTGCGGCTGGCGCACGACGAACGCGCGGACGGCGGGCGCACGGCCCTGTCCGGCTTCGCGCACCCGCTGTACCCCGACGGCGACCCGCGCGCACGGGCGCTGCTCGATGCGCTGCATGCGACGGCGCCCGGCCGGCCGGCGCTGCGCGCGGCGCGCGCGCTCGCCGCACGCGTCGAAGCAGCGACGGGCCTGCGGCCGACGATCGATTTCGCGCTCGCGGTGCTGGAGCGCACGCTCGCGCTGCCCGACGGCGCGGCGTTCACGCTGTTCGCGGCCGGCCGCACGGCCGGCTGGATCGCGCACGCGCTCGAACAGTACGCGGACGGAAAGCTGATCCGGCCGCGCGCACGCTACGTCGGCAGCGACGCGGCCGGGTGACGCCGGCCGTCGCGCCATGCGGCGAACGGGCGCCACCACGCGGGCGCGGTGCGCACGGCCGGCACCGCCAGCGGCCCGAACGCGAACGTCGCGCCGCGCGGCCCGGCGCTGACCCACGCGCGCGTGCCGGGCAGCAACGTCAACGATTCGCCCGCGCCCAGCCAGTGATCGTCTGGCCGGCCCTCGACGGTCACCCACACGTCGCCTTCGGCCACTTCGAGCAGCGTACGATCGACGATCCGCCACCGTCCGGCCGGCTCGTCGCCGTCCATTACGTAAAGTCGCAGTTCGCGCATCGCAGCCTCCTGGTCGCACCGGTTCGATGACACCAGTATTTCGGAGAGCGGCCGCACCCGGACAGATACGGCCGCGAACAGTTCCGGCTGAACTGTACTGGCCGCCCGACGGGGACAGGCAGCCGGCCGCCGCGCCCGCCCGGTCCGGCCGGAACCGCACGACATACCGCGCAGAATCTGCAAGGCGCGGCGGCTTTCCCTACAATGTCGGCTGTCCCGCGCCACCGCCCCCCGCCGTCATGTTCCAAAGCCCGCCCGCCGCCGCTCCCGGCGAAAAGAACCTCACCGTGATGCTCTGGCTCGTTGCGACGGGCTTCTTCATGCAGACGCTCGACGCGACGATCGTCAACACGGCGCTGCCGTCGATGGCCGCGAGCCTCGGCGAATCGCCGCTGCGGATGCAATCGGTCGTGATCGCGTACTCGCTGACGATGGCGGTGATGATCCCCGTGTCGGGCTGGCTCGCCGATACGTTCGGCACGCGGCGCGTGTTCTTCAGCGCGATCCTGGTGTTCTCGCTCGGCTCGCTGCTGTGCGCGAACGCGCATACGCTGACGCAGCTCGTCGCGTTCCGCGTCGTGCAGGGCGTCGGCGGCGCGATGCTGCTGCCGGTCGGGCGGCTCGCGGTGCTGCGCACGTTCCCGGCCGAACGCTACCTGCCCGCGCTGTCGTTCGTCGCGATTCCGGGCCTGATCGGCCCGCTGATCGGGCCGACGCTCGGCGGCTGGCTCGTGAAGATCGCGTCGTGGCACTGGATCTTCCTGATCAACGTGCCGGTCGGCGTCGCGGGCTGCATCGCGACCTTCTATTCGATGCCCGACTCGCGCAACCCGGCCGCCGGCCGCTTCGACCTGAAGGGCTATCTGCTGCTGACGATCGGGATGGTCGCGATCTCGCTGTCGCTCGACGGGCTCGCCGATCTCGGCATGCAGCACGCGGCCGTACTGGTGCTGCTGATCCTGAGCCTCGCGTGCTTCGTCGCGTACGGGCTGTACGCGGTGCGCGCGCCGCAGCCGATCTTCTCGCTCGAGCTGTTCAAGATCCACACGTTCAGCGTCGGGCTGCTCGGCAACCTGTTCGCGCGGATCGGCAGCGGCGCGATGCCGTACCTGATCCCGCTGCTGCTGCAGGTGAGCCTCGGCTACTCGGCGTTCGAGGCCGGGCTGATGATGCTGCCGGTCGCGGCAGCCGGCATGTTCTCGAAGCGGATCATCACGCGGCTGATCACGCAGCACGGCTATCGCAAGGTGCTGCTCGCGAACACGATCATGGTCGGCGTGATGATGGCGAGCTTCGCGCTGATGCGCGACACGGTGCCGGTGTGGGTGAAGGTCGTGCATCTCGCGCTGTTCGGCGGCTTCAACTCGATGCAGTTCACCGCGATGAATACGCTGACGCTGAAGGATCTCGGCACCGGCGGCGCGAGCAGCGGCAACAGCCTGTTCTCGCTCGTGCAGATGCTGTCGATGAGCCTCGGCGTCACGGTCGCCGGCGCGCTGCTCGCGACGTTCACCGGCATGCTGCGCACCGTGACGCCGAGCAACACGCTGCCGGCGTTCCATGCGACGTTCATCTGCGTCGGGATCATCACGGCCGCGTCCGCGTGGATCTTCGCGCAGCTCGCGCCCGAGATCCGCAGCACCGCGCGCAAGACCGACCCGTCCGAGCGCGCGTGACCGGCGGCGCGCGCCGAATCGGGCCCGCGCGCACCATCGCGGTGCAACGCGGCCCGGCACGCGTGCGCGTATCGACCGCGACCGGCGGCCGCACGTGGCGCCCTGCCGTGCATGCTTCTTGCTCGCCTATTCTGTAGGTAAACTGGCAGTCTTCCTTCGGCCGACATCATGAGCATGATCGAAATCGATCCCCCCGGCTTTCAGCCGCCCCGCCCGGTCGCCGGCGACGACGGGAACCGGCGCACCGTGCTGTACGGCGGCTACACCGTGTTCAGCGTGTTCCAGCCCGTTTTCTCGGTGTCGCACCGGCGCGCGATCGGCTATCACGCGTCGCTGCGCGCGCACGACGAGGAAAGCCGCCAGGTCGCGTCGCACGAGGTATTCACGCAGGCGGCGCGGCGCGGCGACCTGCTCGAGCTCGGCCGGCTCGCCGAATCGTTGCATCTCGGTAACTTCCACGCGTTCGACAGCCACGACGAATGGCTCTTCCTGAGCCTGCATCCGGCCGCGCTGATGGACACCGTCTACGGCGACGCGCTGCTCGCGAACCTGAAGGCGCTCGGGCTGCCGCCGCACCGCGTGGTGCTCGAGGTGCCCGAGCAGGCCGGCGGCGAGACGCCGCGCTATGCGGCGATCATCGACGGGCTGCGCAAGGCCGGCTTCCTGATCGCGCTCGTCGGGTTCGGCGCGAAGCACTCGAACGTCGATCGCGTGTGGCATCTGCATCCCGACATCGTCACGCTCGACCGCGGCATCCTCGCGCAGGCGAGCGAGCACTCGCATCTCGAACGCGTGCTGCCGGGGCTCGTGTCGCTGCTGCACGAATCCGGCCAGCTCGTGCTGATGGGCGGCCTCTCGACCGAACGCGACGCGCTGATCGCGCTCGAATGCGACGTCGATTTCGTGCAGGGCCAGTACTTCGCGGGGCCGAGCGTCGATCCCGTGCAGCCGCAGGCCGCCGCGGGCTGCATGGATACGCTGTCGGCCGCGCTGCGGCTGCGCGTCGCGCAGCGCGAGCGCACGCAGTCGGAACGGCTCGCGCCGTACGTCGCCGCACTCGAGGAAGCGAGCCGCCGGCTCGGCGCGGGCGAATCGCTCACCGATGCGGCCACCGCCGTGCTCGGGCTGCCCGAGACCGCGCGCTGCTTCCTGCTCGACGCGTCGGGCCGCCAGATCGGCGACAACGTGCTCGCGCGCGGCAGCGTGTCGCAACGCGCGAAGCGCTTCCGGCCGCTGCTGCATTCCGAAGGCGCGAGCTGGGAACGCCGCCCGTATTTCATCGACGCGATGCGCGCGCCGGGCCGCGTGCACCTGACGCCGCCCTACCTGTCGATCAACGAGGCGCACCTGTGCGTGACCGCGTCGATCGCCGCGCCGGCCGCGACCGGCATGCAGGTGCTCTGCGTCGACATCAACTGGGAAGCGGCGCTCAGCCGCGAGTAAGCGCGCCGGCGCGCCGCGTTCACGCGTCGCCGGCCGCCTTGCGCACGATCAGCCGGTGCACGCGCTTGCCGGACGACGCGCTGACGACTTCGTGTTCGTCGATCACCTGCACGCCGGCGCCCAGCGCCGCATGCATCCGCGCCGAGTCGAGCGGCGTATAGAGGCGGCCGCGCTCGTCGCGCAACACGCCGTGTCCGGCCACCCGCCAGCTCAGGTACAACGTGCCGCCCGGCATCAGCAGATCGGCCAGCCGCGCGGCAGCCGCCGCTGCGTCCGCCTGTTCGAGATGCATGACGACCGTTTCGCACAGCACGTTGCGAAACGCGCCGGACGGTACGCCGGCCAGCGCCGGCAGCGCGGTCAGCTCGAAAGTCAGCCCGCGATGGCGACGCCGCGCCTCGTCGAGCAGCGCGGCGCTCGCGTCGTAGCCGCGCACGTCGAAGCCGCGCGACGCGAGCCAGGCCGTGTCGCGCCCCGCCCCACAGCCGACGTCGGCGGTCGGTCCCGGCGTGAAATGCTGTTCGAGCAGCGCGTACATGTCGTCGGGCGCGGCCTGGTCGAGCCAGTCCTGCGCGTATTGCGCGGCATGGGTGTCGTAGGCATCGAGAGTCGGGCGATCCGCCATGGCGAGTGCTCCGCAAGGGCGTCGGATGACGCACTCCGCATCTTAGTCGCTGCGCGCGGCCCGCGCCGACCGGGTTCGCGCGACGCCGGTCTACGGGGCCGGCACGTGGCCCGCACGCGGCGCCTGCGCGGTCAGATCGGCCCACCGCGCATCGCCGCGCCAAGCCCGACGCGCCGTCGCGCGTTCGGCGTCGTGGACGCGCCCGCGCCGAACACGCAGACCGGCCCGGCCGGCCCGTCAGACATGCGAATGCGCACCGCCATGCACGGGACCGGCGCGCCGCTCGACTTCGCGGCGCACGTCGCCGCGCAGTCCCGCGAAGAACGCGACCTCGGCGACGACGAACAACGGCCCGACGATCAGGCCGACCAGATCGTCGACGAATGCCGGCTTGCGGCCTTCGAACCAGTGCCCGACGAACTGCACGATCCAGCCGACGACGAACGCGCCGACGCCGATCGCGAGCCATTGCGCGGTCGGCAGCGGCGCCAGCGACTGCGCGGCCCACAGGCCGAGCGCGAGCAGCACGGTCATCACGATCCCGAACCGCAGGTCGAGACGCAGGTAGAACAGCGCGGACAAGACGGCGAGCAGCAGCGCCGGCGACAGCGCGATGCCGGCCAGCATCCCGAGCGCCGGCCGCGACAGCAGCACCTCGACCGCGAACACGATCATCGGGATGCCGATCAGATGCGTCGCGATGTTGCGCGCGTCGCGATGGTAGGCCGCATACTGGGAAAGATGGTCTTCGAGGGTCTTCATCGCGTCTCCTGATCGGTTGTTGAGCGCTATGATGCGCGTCACGCCCGAGAACCTCTGTCAGCTACCCGACATCGCGTGCCCATGCCTGCCTCGCTCGCCCCATACCTGCCGCAGCTCGAATCGAACCCGTGGTTCGCCGCGCTGCCGCCCGCGTTGCGCGCGGAGCTGATCGCCCGCGCGACGCTGCGCCGGCTGCCGTCCGGCCACGCGCTGTTCCGGCGCGGCGACCCGCCGTGCGGACTGTACGCGGTCCTGGCCGGTTCACTCACGATAGGTGCGGTCGATCCGCAGGGCAAGGAGACGCTGCTGACGGTGGCCGAGCCCGTCACGTGGTTCGGCGAGATCGCGTTGTTCGACGGCCAGCCGCGCACGCACGACGCGATCGCGCTCGACGACGCGCTGCTGCTGCACGTGCCGCAGGCCGGGCTGCTCGCGATCCTCGAGACGACGCCGCAATACTGGCGGCAGTTCGCGCTGCTGATGGCGCAAAAGCTGCGCCTGAGCTTCCTGACCGTCGAATCGATGAGCGTGATGCCGGCCGCGCAGCGGCTCGCCGCGCGGCTGCTGATGATCGCCGAAGGCTACGGCGGCATCAGCGCCGGGCGCACGCACATCCGGCTGTCGCAGGAAACGCTCGCGTCGATGCTGTCGCTGACGCGGCAGACCACCAACCAGTTGCTGAAGGCGCTGCAGGCGGATGGCGTCGTGCGGCTGCACGTCGGCGAGATCGAACTCGTGGACATCGACGCATTGCGCCGCGCGAGCGGGCTCGGCGACGGCCCGTACTGAACGACGCGCAACGACATCTATCGGCCGCGATTGGCCGCGATTGGCGCCATGCGCTGCCCGCGGCCGCCGAGTTGCGCTATCGTGGCAACTCGTTCCGTCCGCCGCGCGCACCGCCTTGAACACGTCGACCGTCCCCGCCTCCGCCCGCCATCCGTGGCCCGTCTTCATCGCATTCCTGCGGCTCGGCCTCACGTCGTTCGGCGGCCCGGTCGCGCATCTCGGCTACTTTCGCGCGGAATTCGTCACGCGGCGCGGCTGGCTCACCGAGCGCACCTATGCCGATCTCGTCGGGCTGTGCCAGTTCCTGCCGGGGCCCGCGAGCAGCCAGGTCGGGATGGCGATCGGTCTCGCGCGTGCAGGCTATGCGGGCATGTTCGCCGCGTGGCTCGGTTTCACGCTGCCGTCGGCGCTGCTGATGATGCTGTTCGCGCTCGGCGTTCACGCAACGGGCGCGCCGATCGAAGCCGGCGCGTTGCACGGGCTGCGCATCGTGTCGGTCGCGGTGATCGCGCAGGCCGTGTGGGGCATGGCGCGCACGCTGTGCCCGGATGCGCGGCGCGTCACGCTGATGGCCGCGGCCGCGTGCGTCGCGCTGCTCGCGCCGGCTGCGTGGATGCAGGTCGCGGTGATCGTCGTGGCCGGCGCGGCCGGTCTCGTGCTGCTGCCGCAACCGGCACGCGATGCACACGAACCGTTGCCGCTGCACGTGTCGCGCCACGCGGGCGTGCTGTGGCTCGCGTTGTTCGCGGCGCTGCTCGTCGCGCTGCCGTCCGCAGCCCGTGCGCTGCGCTCGGATTCGCTCGCTGTCGTCGACGCATTCTTCCGCACGGGTGCGCTTGTGTTCGGCGGCGGCCATGTGGTGCTGCCGCTGCTGCAGGCGGCCGTGGTCGCACCCGGCTGGGTCGGCGATTCGGCGTTTCTCGCCGGATATGGCGTCGCGCAGGCCGTGCCGGGGCCGCTGTTCACGTTCGCGGCCTTCCTCGGTGCGTCGCTGCGCGATGCGCCGAACGGCTGGCTCGGCGGCACGCTCGCACTCGTGTCGATCTTCGCGCCGTCGTTCCTGCTCATCGCCGGCACCGCGCCGTTCTGGGAGCGCCTGCGCCGCAGCGCGCACATGCAGGCCGCGCTTGCCGGCGTGAACGCGGCCGTCGTCGGGCTGCTGCTCGCCGCGCTCTACCACCCGGTCTGGACCGACACGATCGTCGCGCCGCGCGACCTGGCCGCCGCGCTGGTCGCCTTCGTCGCGCTGGTATTCTGGCGCGTGCCGCCGTGGGCCGTCGTGATCGCGAGCGCGGCGCTCGGCTGGATGCTCGGCATGGCCGGCTGAGCCAGCGAACGCCGCACGTTCGGGCCGCGCAAAAAACAAAAAGCCCTCGAAACGAGGGCTTTGCTTCGATGCCGCGCGCCGTGGCGGCGCGCAGGCGCCGGACTTACGCGAAGTTCTTCGCGGCGAAGTCCCAGTTCACGATGTTCCAGAACGCTTCGACGAACTTCGGACGCGCGTTGCGGTAGTCGATGTAGTACGCGTGTTCCCACACGTCGATCGTCAGCAGCGCCTTGTCGGCGGTCGTCAGCGGCGTGGCGGCGTTGCTCGTCGACACGATGTCGAGCGAACCGTCGGCCTTCTTCACGAGCCATGCCCAGCCCGAACCGAACGTGCCGACCGCGGCCTTCGTGAACGCTTCCTTGAATGCGTCGTACGAACCCCACTTCGCGTTGATCGCATCGCCCAGCGCGCCCGTCGGTGCGCCGCCGCCGTTCGGCGACAGGCTGTTCCAGAAGAACGTGTGGTTCCAGATTTGCGCGGCGTTGTTGAAGATGCCGCCCGACGACTTCTTCACGATCTCTTCCAGCGGCAGGTTTTCGAATTCCGTGCCCGGGATCAGATTGTTCAGGTTCGTCACATAAGCCTGATGGTGCTTGCCGTAGTGGTACTCGATCGTCTCTTTCGAGATGGTCGGCGCGAGTGCGTCTTCAGCGTACGGGAGCGGCGGGAGCGTATGAGCCATGGCGATTCCTTCGTTGAGTATGTAGGGAGGCTGTGTTGGATGCTGCCGAGCGTCCGATTGTAGGCGAGGACGAATAACCCCGCAAACTCACGGGCCATTTATCCGCGGTATGCGGAAAAGCGCTGCTGGCGCAACGCCGGGCAGGACGAGCCCGACGATGCGCAGCATCCGTTCCCGCCGCGATGCGCGTGTTGCGACGACACGCGTTTCGCTTGGCACCCGTTACGTCAGATCGTATCCGTCAGCCGTGGCTGCACGTCGGCGAGCGACACGTCGGCCGAGCCTTCGGCGAGATGCACGGTCAGGCGCCGCTGCGGCTTCAGCGCGTTCGGTGCGCGCACCGCGCGGCCCGTCTGCGCATCGATCAGCGCCGCATAGCCGCGCTCGAGCGTGCGCTGCGGGCTCAGCACCTCGAGCCGTGCCGCACAGGCCGACACACGCGCGGTGTCGCGTTCGTGACGGCGCTGCACCGCGCTCGCGAGACGTTGCGACAGCCCGGCGAGCGCGTGGCGCGCCTGGGACGGATCGGGCCGCGCGCGCTGCCAGCGCAGTTGCGCGAGCGCGAAACGCGCACGTGCATCGCGCACCGGCCGCGATGCCGCGGACGCGAGCCGCACCGCGAGCTGCTCGACGTGCGTGCGCTGCCGCTGCAGCCGCTCGGCCGGGCTCACGAGCCGCCGCGCAAGCCAGTCGAGCTGCTGCGCGCGCTGTTCGAGCCGGCGCGCCATGCCGCGCGCGAGCGCGCGCTGGCGCTCGTCGACCTCGCGCAGCAGCAGCGCGCGCTGCGGGCTCGCGAGTTCGGCCGCGCCAGTGGGCGTCGGCGCGCGCAGGTCGGCCGCGAAGTCCGCGATCGTGAAATCGGTTTCGTGCCCGACGCCGCTGACGACCGGCAGCTCGCTCGCTGCGATCGCGCGCGCCAGCGCCTCGTCGTTGAACGACCACAGATCCTCGATCGAGCCGCCGCCGCGACACACCAGCAGCACGTCGACCTCGCGCCGCGCGTTCGCGGTCGCAACTGCGGCGACGAGCTTTTCGGCGGAGCCGGCGCCCTGCACGGGGGCCGGATAGACGATCACCGGAATGTGCGGCGCGCGGCGGGCGAGCGTGGTCAGCACGTCGCGCAATGCGGCGGCCTGCAGCGACGTGACGATGCCGATCGCGCGCGGATGGGCCGGCAGCGGCCGCTTGCGCTCGGCGGCGAACAGGCCCTCGCCTTCGAGCTGCGCCTTCAGCCGCAGGAACGCTTCGTACAGGCGCCCCTGCCCGGTGCGCCGCACGGCTTCGACGTTGAGCTGCACCTCGCCGCGCGGCTCGTACATCGTGACGACCGCGCGCACCTCGATGCGGTCGCCTTCGCGCGGCGTGAATTCCGCGTACTGCGCGCGGCCGCGGAACATCACGCAGCGCATCTGCGCCTGCTGGTCCTTGATCGAGAAATACCAGTGGCCGCTCGCGGCGCGCGTGAAATTCGACACTTCGCCGGCAATCCACAGCAGCGGAAACGAACGCTCGAGCATCGTCGAGATCGCACGATTGAGCGCCGAAACGGGAATCACTTCGTCGCCGCCGCGCGTGGCGCCGGGTGCGGAAAAAGGAGAATCGGAAAGCATGGGCGGTCGGATGAATGCTGGCGGCGTCACGATAGTCCGACGCGCGCGCGGCGTCCAGCGCCGCCGCATTCGCCACCGTGCGCGGAAGGTGTCCACACTCTGGCATTCGTCCGCGTAAAACGCCCGGAAACCGCGAAAAAAGCCAGACGATTCTTCGCAACACGTTGATTTTTATAATCTTTTAAACCTTTCGAAATGATTCTCATCCGATTCGATGCCCGCCGGGCGGGCGTTTGACACGATCGACCGGCGAGTTTTTCACAGAGTTATCCACAGGCCGTCGCGATCCGGCCCCGCGCGCCGCGGCGGCCGGTCGCGCTTGCCGCGCCGGCGTGCGGCGCGCTAGAGTGCCGCCTTCCACGGACCCCGCGGCATGCGCCGCCCAATGGAGAACCCGCCTTGACGAATCCGTCCCTCGCCGCGGCGCCCGACGCGCCGCGCCCGGCCCGATGAGCGCGCCCGGCGGCCCGCTCGCGCGACTCGAAGCGCGCCTGACGCGCGAATGGCAGCGGCGCGGCGCGCTCGCGTGGGCGCTCACGCCGTTCGCCTGCGTGTTCGGCCTGGGCGCGGCGCTGCGGCGCACCGCTTACGCGCAAGGCTGGAAGCAGCCGGTCGACGTCGGCGTGCCGGTCGTCGTGGTCGGCAACGTGACCGTCGGCGGCACCGGCAAGACGCCGACCGTGATCGCGCTCGTCGACGCGCTGCGCGCGGCCGGCTTCACGCCCGGCGTCGTGTCGCGCGGCTACGGCGCGAACGTGAAGGCGCCGACGGCCGTCACGCCGGCGTCGCGCCCGGGCGCGGCCGGCGACGAACCGCTGCTGATCGCGCGCCGCACCGGCGCGCCCGTGTGGGTGTGCCCCGACCGCGTCGCGGCCGCGCAGGCGCTGCGCGCCGCGCATCCGGACGTCGACGTGATCGTCAGCGACGACGGCCTGCAGCACTACCGCCTCGCGCGCACCGTCGAGCTCGTCGTATTCGACCACCGGCTCGGCGGCAACGGCTTCCTGCTGCCGGCCGGCCCGCTGCGCGAGCCGCTGTCGCGGCATCGCGACGCGACGCTCGTCAACGATCCGTACAGCGGCGCGCTGCCGCCGTGGCCCGACACCTACGCGCTCGCGCTGACGCCGGGCGCCGCATGGCACCTCGACCAGCCCGCGCTGCGCCGCCCGCTGTCGCAATTCGCGAACGAACGCGTGCTCGCCGCGGCCGGCATCGGCGCGCCGGAACGCTTCTTCGCGACGCTGCGCGCGGCCGGCCTCTCGCCGGCGACCCGCGCGCTGCCCGACCATTACGCGTTCGCCGACAATCCGTTCGTCGACGATGCCGTCGATGCGATCCTGATCACCGAGAAGGATGCAGTAAAATTGGGCGCTTCCTGGCGCGACGCCCGACTGTGGGTAGTCCCCGTCGAAGCCGCGCTCGACCCTCGCCTCATTGCCCTCGTTGTGGAGAAACTCCGTGGACGCTCGCCTGCTTGAAATCATTGTGTGCCCTATCTGCAAAGGCCCGCTCCACTACGACCGTGCCGCGCAGGAGCTGATCTGCAACGCGGACAAGCTCGCGTACCCGATCCGCGACGGCATCCCGGTGATGCTCGTCGACGAAGCGCGCCAGACCGTCGAAGGCACGCCGGTCGATCCGGCCGGCCGCTGAACCGCCGCGCCGCTCGCCCGGCGCACCGATTCGACACTGGCGGCCCGGCCCCGGCCGGGTCGCCGCCCTCCGCCGGGCGACCGGCTTCCGGCGTCGCCCACCCCGTCCTTCCCAGCGCTCCCCGATGACTCAGCCGCAACCCTTCATCGCCGTCATTCCCGCCCGGCTCGCGTCGACGCGGCTCCCGAACAAGCCGCTCGCCGATCTCGGCGGCAAGCCGATGGTCGTGCGTGTCGCCGAACGCGCGCGCGAAGCGGGCGCGCAGCAGGTGCTCGTCGCATCCGATGCGCAGAGCGTGCTCGACGCGGCGCGCGATCACGGCTTCGAAGCGGTGCTCACCCGCGCCGATCATCCGTCCGGCACCGACCGGCTCGCGGAAGTCGCGGCGGCCTTCGGCTGGCGCGACGACACCGTCGTCGTCAACGTGCAAGGCGACGAACCGCTGATCGACCCCGCGCTCGTCCGCGACGTAGCGTCGCACCTGGCCGCCCATCCGGCGTGCGCGATCGCGACCGCAGCCCATCCGATCCACGACGCGGCCGACGTGTTCAACCCGAACGTCGTGAAGGTCGCGCTCGACGCGCAGAGCGTCGCGCTGTACTTCTCGCGCGCGCCGATTCCGTGGAGCCGCGACGCGTACCAGCCGCACTGGCCCGACGTCTCGGCCATGCCAGCACCGGCTTTCCCGGTCTACCGGCACATCGGCCTCTATGCGTATCGCGCGCGTTTCCTGCGCACCTATCCGTCGCTCGCGCAGGCGCCGATCGAACAGGCCGAGCAGCTCGAACAGCTGCGCGCGCTGTGGCACGGCGAGCGCATCGCAGTGCTGATCACCGAGTCCGCGCCCGAAGCCGGCATCGACACGCCGGCCGATCTCGCGCGCGTGCAGGCCCTTTTTCAGCCGGGTTCAAAATAACCCGTGGCATAATCAGGCGATTGTGCGAGCCGTCCGCGACCAGCGCGTCCTCGCTTGACCCCGCCCGTGGCCCTGCCGGCAGCCGCGCGTCGCTCGAACCGACGCGCCGCATCAGACCGGTCCGCCACGCGCCGTGCAAGCCCCGCGCCCGCCGTCGCCGACGCCTTCGAGTCTCGCCACACGAATCTACATACTTGGAGATATCACCATGCGTTTGATCCTGTTGGGCGCGCCCGGCGCGGGAAAGGGCACCCAGGCAAACTTCATCAAGGAAAAATTCGGGATTCCGCAAATCTCGACCGGCGACATGCTGCGTGCGGCCGTCAAGGCCGGCACGCCGCTCGGCGTCGAGGCGAAGGGCTACATGGATGCCGGCAAGCTCGTGCCGGACGCGCTGATCATCGGTCTCGTCAAGGAACGCCTGAAGGAATCCGACTGCGCGAACGGCTATCTGTTCGACGGCTTCCCGCGCACGATCGCGCAGGCTGACGCGATGAAGGATGCCGGCGTCGCGATCGACTACGTGCTCGAGATCGACGTCCCGTTCTCGGAAATCATCGAGCGCATGAGCGGCCGCCGCACGCACCCGGCATCGGGCCGCACGTACCACGTCAAGTTCAACCCGCCGAAGGTCGAAGGGCACGACGACGTGACGGGCGAACCGCTGATCCAGCGCGACGACGACAAGGAAGAAACTGTCAAAAAGCGTCTCGAAGTATACGAAGCGCAGACCAAGCCGCTGATCACGTACTACGGCGACTGGGCGCAGCGCGGCGAGGAAAACGGTTTGAAGGCGCCGCAGTATCGCAAGATCTCGGGCCTCGGAACCGTCGACGAAATCCGCGAGCGCGCGTTTGACGCACTGAAGTAAGCAGCGCGTCGCGCACCCGCAAGCCGCCCGTTCCGGGCGGCTTTTTTTCGCCTGCCGCGACGTGCACGCGCGTGCGCGTGTCGCCGCCGCAAGCGTCCGAGGCTCGACGGCGAAGTGATTCGCGTGGGCGGCGCGATCCGGATGCAGCCGAAGTAGCAACGGCACGCGTGCAAGAAAAACGCCCGCGATGCGGGCGTTCTTTCCGTGTGCGGGCAAGGGCGTGCCGGCGCGCTCAATCCTCGCCGTCGCGCTGCATCCGCTGCCGCAATTCGCTGACCTGCGACTCGACGACGGTCGCGTCTTCCGCCTCCGGCCGCTCGCCGAGATACTGCTCGAGATCCTCGAGCGCGGGACGCAGGTAATCGAGCCGCGCATACGCGAAGCCGCGGTCGCGCACCTCGTCGAGCTGCTCGGGCAACAGGATCACGAGCCGCTGCTGCACCGCGAGCAGCCGCTGCCAGCGCTCCGTCTGCAGATAGATCGTCTTCAGGTTGCGCAGCATCCGCGCGATGATCTCGCGGCTCGTCGCCGGCTGCAGCAGCGCGCGCAACGCGCTGTCGACGGCGCCGGCCGCGCGCGCGACGTACGGCTCGAGCATCTCGACCATCTCGGCTTCGGACAGCGAATGGCCATTGGTCGGATCGATGATCAGGTCGCCGTCCGGCAGCGTCACGCGCAGCAGGAAATGGCCGGGAAACGACACGCCGCGCGCCGGCACGCCGATCTGCTCGGCGAGCTCCAGGTACAGCACCGACAGCGAGATCGGGATCCCGCGGCGCCGTTTCAGCACGGCGTTCAGGTGGCTGTTATCGGGGTCGTAGTAATCGTTGTGATTGCACGCGAAGCCGAGCTCGCGGAAGAAGAAGTCGTTCAGCGCGGCGACGCGGCCCTTCAGGTCCGTATCGTCGGCGAGCCGCCGGCGCAGCCGCGCCGCCAGCATGTCGAGTTCGGCCAGCGTGCCCTGCAGGTCGAGGTCGGGATACGCGTCCTGCGCCAGCGACAGCGCGGCTTCCGTGACGGGCAGACTGTCGTCGTCCGCCACGAGCGTGCTGAAGTAGTCGAGGACGCGGGTCATTGCGGTCGTCACTTGGCGCGCCTTCTGAAGTAAGCGTATTTGAAGCCCATCACCCACAACATACCGAAATATAGTGCAGCAAACAGCACGAGGCACGCGGCCATCAGCGCAATGCGATCGAGCGGCTGCGCGCGCATGCCGGTCCAGTCGAAATTGATCGCGCACCAGTGCATCAGGCCCGCGAGCACGAGCGCCGCGCCGACGAGCTGCACGAAAAAGCGCAGCCAGCCCGGCGACGGCTGGTAGATGCCGCGCTTGCGCAGCCCGAGGAACAGCAGCAGCGAATTCAGGCACGCGCCGACGCCGATGCTGAGCGTAAGGCCCGCGTGGCCGATCAGCGGCACGAACACGTAGTTCGACAGCTGCGTGACGATCAGCACGCCGACCGCGATCTTCACCGGCGTCTTGATGTCCTGCTTCGCATAGAAGCCCGGCGCGAGGATCTTGATCAGGATGATGCCGACGAGGCCGATCCCGTAGGTGGCCAGCGCGCGCGCGACCATCGTGACGGTATGCGCGTCGAACTTGCCGTAATTGAACAGCGTCGCGGTGAGCGGTGTCGCGAAGAAGAACAGCGCGAGCGCGCTCGGCGCCGCGAGCAGGAACGTGACGCGCAGCCCCCAGTCGAGCAGCGCCGAATACTCGTGCGAGTCGGCGTCGACGTGCGCCTTCGACAGGCTCGGCAGCAGGATCGTGCCGAGCGCGACGCCGAGCAGCGCGGTCGGGAATTCCATCAGGCGGTCGGCGTAATTGATCCACGACACGGCGCCCTGCCCGAGCCGCGATGCGATGTTGGTGTTGATGATCAGCGACAGTTGCGCAACGGACACCGCGAACGTCGCGGGCACCATCTTCGCGAGCACGCGCTTCACGCCCGGATGACGCAGCGCGCGCAGCGGGTTGATGCCGATCAGCGGCACCATGTCGATCTTCTTGAGGCCCGGCAACTGCACGAGAAACTGCAGCACGCCGCCGACGATGACCGCCCATGCAAGCGCGTAGACCGGCACCTTCAGGTGCGGCGCGACGAACACGGCCGCGGCGATGAACGCGACGTTGAGCAGCACCGGCGCGAACGCGGGCAGCGAGAAGCTCTTGTACGTGTTCAGCACGCCCGACGCGAGCGTGGTCAGCGAAATGAACACGATGTACGGGAACATGATCCGCGTCATCGTGACCGCGAGCGGGAACGCCTGGCCGTCGGCGTGCAGGCCGGACGCGACCGCGAACACGACCCACGACGCGCCGGCGATGCCGACGACCGACAGCACGGCCAGCGCCCACGCGAGCACGGTGGACATCGCGTCGACGAGCGCCTTCGTCGCATCGTGCCCCCGCTGGTTCTTGAACTCGGCGAGGATCGGCACGAACGCCTGCGAGAACGCGCCTTCGGCGGACAGGCGGCGCAGCAGGTTCGGGATACGGAAGGCGACGTAGAACGCGTCGGTGTATTGACTGGCGCCGAACGCACGGGCGATCAGCGTCTCGCGGGCCAGTCCGGTCACGCGCGACAGCAGCGTGAAGCCGCTGACCGTCAGCAGGGCTCGGAATAGATTCATGGGGCGCTTATTATACGGACGTTGCGCGACCCGGCCACCGGCCGATGCCGAAAAGCGCGGCCGCCGCCGGCGCTCCAGTTGGCGGACGTTACGTCGAACTTGCCACTCGCTTGATTTTGTTGCTATAATCGCCGGTTTCTGGGCTCGTACATGCACGGCAACTGCCGTTTTCATGTCCCGGCCTCGGTTAAAATCACCGTTTTTTTATGCGCCCCTGGGCAATCATTCTCAGGGGACGGATCGAAAAGCAGCGCTTGGCCGTCAGGCTCCAAGCTCTGGAAACAGGACAGGATAAGGAACCGTCATGGCTAACTCCGCACAAGCACGCAAGCGCGCCCGCCAGGCCGCGAAGGCAAACTCGCACAACTCGGCGCTGCGCTCGAAATTCCGTACCGCGATCAAGTCGGTTCGCAAGGCTGTTGAAGCCGGCGACCAGGCAAAGGCTGCCGAGCTGTTCAAGGCTGCCGTGAAGACGATCGACACGATCGCCGACAAGAAGATCGTTCACAAGAACAAGGCCGCTCGCAGCAAGAGCCGCCTGGCCGCAGCCGTCAAGGGCCTGCAGGCAGCAGCGTAACTCCGGTGCGCCCGCTCACGCGGGCGTTCCTGTTTCCTGCGATCACGAAAAAGCCCGCCTAGGCGGGCTTTTTCGTTGCCTGCCGCCGGCGCATCGTGCGCGGCGGCAGTGCTTGCCTTGGGGGCGGGCGCGACACGCACCCTCGCCCGTCGGCATCAGTCACTTCTTCGTGTTGTAGTCCGGCAGTTCGCACGCCTCGGTCACGACGAGGTTGTTGTCCTTCGCGAAATTCAGCACGAAATCGAACGCCATCGGCTCGATGTCGCGCAACCGCGAATCGAGGATCACGCATTTGAGGTCGCCGAGCATCGTCGGGCGCACGTACAGCGAATACTTGAGACGCGCGTTCGGCCCGCTCGCCCCCGGCCCGAAGCAGGCCATCACACCGGCCAGACGTTCCGACCAGTCGCTCGGGCGAAACTTTTTCCCGTCTTTCGTGATGCCCTGGATGAAAAATTCGGTCGGAGGGGTTTCAGCCATGTGGTTACCCAAGTGACGGCCCGGCGATGCCCAGGCAACGGCGCCTGGATACGCGAACACAAAGCTGGAGGGTCGGCCGCACGCGCCGATCGATATCCCGAAAACGGAGCGTCGATGCGCGCCGCCGGTGGACTGCACCGGATGTGTGCAGCGCACGGCTTGTGTCCGGCAGAGCGCGAAAAGCCTTGCCTGCCGGGCTGGAGAAAACTTTCGAATTATACCGCAGCGCGCCATCGCGCGTCGTCCCGACACCCCTCTTCCCGCACGGCCGGTCGCGCGCAGCGATCCTGCCCCGCGTCTTTCCACGGCTTTTTCACGGCTCGTCAAAGCACAGAAAATCCTTTATGCTGCTTTGAGTTATCCACACCCGACGGCGGCGCCGTCCGGCCTCGCTGCCGGGTGAGACCCGCCGTATTTCGTTTCATGACCGCCAAAACCATTCGTCACTACCTGCAGTTCAAGGATTTCTCGCTGGAAGACTACGAGTACGTGCTCGAACGCACGGGTATCCTGAAGCGCAAGTTCAAGAACTACGAGACCTATCACCCGCTGCACGACCGCACGCTCGCGATGATCTTCGAGAAGAGCTCGACGCGCACGCGCCTGTCGTTCGAGGCCGGGATCTTCCAGCTCGGCGGCCACGCCGTCTTCATGAGCACGCGCGACACGCAGCTCGGCCGCGGCGAGCCCGTCGAGGATTCCGCGCAGGTCATCTCGCGAATGGTCGACATCATCATGATCCGCACGTTCGAACAGGACGTGATCACGCGCTTCGCGCAGAATTCCCGCGTGCCGGTGATCAACGGGCTGACGAACGACTACCACCCGTGCCAGGTGCTCGCGGACATCTTCACGTACTACGAGCACCGCGGGCCGATCGCCGGCAAGACCGTCGCGTGGGTCGGCGACGCGAACAACATGCTGTACACGTGGATCGAGGCCGCGCAGATCCTCGGCTTCAAGCTGCGCCTGTCCACCCCGCCCGGCTATGCGCTCGACATGAAGCTCGTGTCGCCCGACAGCGCGCCGTTCTACGAGGTGTTCGACGATCCGAACGAAGCGTGCAAGGGCGCCGATCTCGTCACCACCGACGTGTGGACGAGCATGGGTTTCGAGGCCGAAAACGAGGCGCGCAAGCAGGCATTCGCCGACTGGTGCGTCGACGAGGAAATGATGGGCCACGCGAATCCGGATGCGCTCTTCATGCACTGCCTGCCCGCGCACCGCGGCGAGGAAGTGACGGCCGGCGTGATCGACGGCCCGCAGAGCGTCGTGTGGGACGAAGCGGAAAACCGCCTGCACGTGCAGAAGGCGCTGATGGAGTTCCTGCTGCTCGGCCGCCTCAAGCACTGACGCGCCGCCCAACGCACCCGCGTAAAAAAGCGCCGGTCGACGACCGGCGCTTTTCGTTTGGATGCGCGAAAACCGGCGCGCGCCGTTACAGGCAGACCGGTTCGGCCTCCAGCTCGACGCCGAACTGCGCGCGCACGTCAGCCTGGATCGCCCGCGCCAGCGCCAGCACGTCGGCGCCGGTCGCGCCGCCGCGATTGACGAGCACGAGCGCCTGGCGGTCGTGCACGGCCGCCGCCCCGAGTGCGCGCCCCTTCCAGCCGCAGCGGTCGATCAGCCAGCCGGCCGCGAGCTTCACCTGCCCGTCCGGCTGCGGATACGACACGACCTCCGGCACGCGGGCGCGCAGCGTGTCGAACTGCGCGGCGTCGATCACCGGATTCTTGAAGAAACTGCCCGCATTGCCGAGCACGAGCGGATCGGGCAGCTTCGCGCGGCGGATCGCGACGACCGCATCGAACACGTCGCGCGGCGTCGCCGCATCGGACGCGATGCCGCGCGCGTCGAGCTCGCGCGTGACGTCCGCGTAGCCGAGCCGCGGCGTCCATTGCTTCGGCAGCCGGAACGTCACCGCGACGATCGCGAACCGGCCGCGCCCTTCCCGCTTGAAGAAACTGTCGCGATAGCCGAACGCGCAGCGCGCGGCGTCGAACCGCTCGCTGCGCCCGGTCGCCAGCTCGACCGCGACCAGCGAATCGAAATACGCCTTCATCTCGAGGCCGTACGCGCCGATGTTCTGGATCGGCGCGGCGCCGACGGTGCCCGGGATCAGTGCGAGATTCTCGAGGCCCGGCATCCCGTGCTCGAGCGTCCACGCGACGAACGCGTGCCAGTTCTCGCCGCCACCGGCCTCGACATACCACGCGTCGTCGTCCTCGCGCACGACGCGGCGGCCCGCGATCTCGTCGAGCAGCACGATGCCGTCGAAATCGCGCGTGAACACGATATTGCTGCCGCCGCCGAGCACGAGCTGCGGCAGGCTCGCGACCCGCGGGTCGCGATGCAGCGCCTCGAACTGCGCCGCCTGCGTGATGCACGCGGCGAAACGCGCGCGCGCGGCGATGCCGAACGTATTGTGCGCGGCGAGCGGATGGTCGGGAAGCAGCGACAGGGAGCAATCGTCAGGAGGCATCGGCATTCGCGGTCACGTCGGCCGGGCGGCGCATGGCCGGCCTTGGGCAAACGGAGGGGCATCGGTAAAATGGCAAACAGTCCGCAATTATAGCGAGTGCCCGCGCGCGAGCCGGGTGCCCGAATCTCAAGGGAGAATGCCATGCCATCGTTCGACGTCGTTTCCGAAGCGAACATGATCGAAGTGAAGAACGCCATCGAGCAGTCGAACAAGGAAATTTCGACGCGCTTCGACTTCAAGGGCTCCGACGCGCGCGTCGAGCAGAAGGAACGCGAGCTGACGCTGTTCGCCGACGACGATTTCAAGCTCGGCCAGGTCAAGGACGTGCTGATCGGCAAGCTGGCCAAGCGCAACGTCGACGTGCGCTTCCTCGACTACGGCAAGGTCGAGAAGATCGGCGGCGACAAGGTCAAGCAGATCGTCACCGTGAAGAAAGGCGTGACGGGCGACCTGGCGAAGAAGATCGTGCGCCTCGTGAAGGACAGCAAGATCAAGGTGCAGGCAAGCATCCAGGGCGACGCGGTGCGCATCTCGGGCACGAAGCGCGACGACCTGCAGAGCACGATCGCGATGCTGCGCAAGGACGTGACCGACACGCCGCTCGACTTCAACAACTTCCGCGACTGACCGGCCGCCGATCCGTCGCGTCATCCGGCCGGGCCCCGCACACGCGGCGCGCCCGGCGCGCGGCCAGCGCCGCGCGTGCTCAGGCTTTCCCGCCGTCCTGCGCGCCGCCGTCCGCGGCCGCCTTCTTCTTGTCGCCGATCCGGCTCTCCTGCCCCGCGAGCAGCTTCGAAATGTTGCCGCGGTGACGCCACACGAGCAGCACGCTCATCGCCAGCACGGCCCACGCGACCGGGTTGTGGCCCGGCATGCCGAACAGGAACACGTCGAATACCGGCGCGAACACGGCCGCGACCAGCGCCGCGAGCGACGAATAGCGGAAAAAGAACGCGACGATCAGCCAGGTCAGCGCGGTCGCGAGCCCGAGCACCGGGTGCACGGCGAGCAGCACGCCGGCCGCGGTCGCGACGCCCTTGCCGCCCTGGAAGCGGAAGAACACCGGGTACAGGTGGCCGAGGAACACGGCGATCGCGACCCACGCGATCGCGACGTCGGGCAGGCCGAAGCGCCGGGCGAGCCAGACGGCGATCCAGCCCTTGAACGCGTCGCCGACGAGCGTCAGGATCGCGGCCTTCTTGTTGCCGCTGCGCAGCACGTTGGTCGCGCCGGGATTCTTCGATCCGTACGAACGCGGGTCGGCCAGCCCCATCACGGAACTGACGACGACGGCGAACGACACCGAACCGATCAGGTAGGCAACGAAGGCGGCGAGCAGGATCTGCATGCGGAGGACTCTTCTTTCAACGTATCGGGAAAGGGACGGCCGTGCGCGGCAAGCCGGCAGGCCGAAACGGCGCCCATTCTACCGAACGGGCGCGGGGTGCCACGAAGGTGAAACCCTCAGTCGACGCTCGCACACTGCACCGGCTGCGCGCCGAGCAGCGACGTGAGCACCGCCGGCGCGAGGCTGACGAGGTAGCCGCGCCGGCCGCCGTTCAGGTAGATCGTCGGCAGGTCGAGGATCGTCGCCTCGACGTAGACGGGCATCGTCTTGCGCGTGCCGAACGGCGACGTGCCGCCGACGAGATAGCCCGAATGGCGGTTCGCGACGTCGGGCTTGCACGGCTCGACGCGCTTCGCGCCGATCTGCCGCGCGAGATTCTTCGTCGACACGGTGCGGTCGCCGTGCATCAGCACGATCAGCGGCTTCGCGTGCTCGTCTTCCATCACGAGCGTCTTCACGACGCTGTGCTCGTCGACGCCGAGCTGGCGCGCCGATTCGCCGGTGCCGCCGTGCTCGACGTATTCGTACGGATGCTCGCCGAACGCGACGCCATGGCGGCGCAGCAACTGGGTCGCGGGGGTTTCGGACACGTGTCTGGATTTGCTCATGGCGGCATTTTAATGGCGAACGATCGGCGAGCGCGCGATGGCGTGCCCGCGCCGGCGGTATACTCGCGGCCCGTTTTCCGCCGGCCCGCCGCATCGCCGTCGCAAGTGTGCCCATCATCGTTGCGAACATCGCGAAGCGCTATTGCCCGTTTGGCTGATTGTGGCGCGCGCGCCCTCATGGCACGATCGTTCGCAAATATCGCCGGCGCCGCCGGCCCCTCATCTGGAGACGCCATGTCCTCGCCCATCCGTTCATCCGAATCGCTCGACGTCGATGCGCTGCTCGCCGCGCTGCCGCGCCGCATCGCCGACGTGCCCGCGCACCGGGCCGCGCAGTCGCCCGCGCATCCGGCGCTGATCGAGGATGCTCGCCGGCTGTCGTACGGCGAGCTGGCGCAGGCCGTCGACGCGGCGGCCGCGCGGCTCGCGGGCCTCGGCGTGCAAGGCGGCGACCGCGTGATGATCGTCGCGGAAAACTGCGTCGCGCAGATCGTGCTGCTGTTCGCGGCCGCGCGCCTCGACGCCTGGGCGCTCGTGTCGAACGCGCGGCTGTCGGCCGCCGAGCTCGACGCGATCGCCGCGCATGCGCGTCCGAAGCTGATCGCGTTCACGACCGACGCATCGGCCGACGCGCGCACCCACGCCGAGCGGCTCGGCGCGACGCCCGCCGGCGCGCTGCCGGTCGACATCGGCGCGTGGTCGTATCGCGTCGATCCAAGCGCCCCCGCCGAACCGGTGGCCGCCGACGGCGCCGGGCAATGCGCGGCGCTGATCTACACGACTGGCACGACCGGTACGCCGAAAGGCGTGATGCTGTCGCACCGCAACCTGCTGTTCATCGCGGCGATATCGAGCACGCTGCGCCGCGTGTCTCCTGACGACGTCGTCTACACGGTGCTGCCCGTGTCGCACGTGTACGGGCTCGCGTCGGTATGCGTCGGCAGCCTCTACGCAGGCGCGACGCTGCGGCTCGCGCCGCGCTTCTCGCCGGAAGCCGTGCGTGTCGCGCTCGCCGACGAAGGCGTGACGATCTTCCAGGGCGTGCCCGCGATGCACGCGAAGCTGCTCGAACACCTGCACACGCACGGCCACGCGTGGCGCGCGCCGCGGCTGCGCTTCGCGTATTCGGGCGGCTCGCCGCTCGATGCGAACCTGAAGGCCCGCGTCGAGCGCCTGTACGGCGTGCCGCTGCACAACGGCTACGGGATGACCGAAAGCAGCCCGACGATCACGCAGACGCCGCTCGACGCGCCGCGCGCGGACAGTTCGGTCGGCGTGCCGATCCCGGGCGTCGACATGCGGATCGTCGCGCCGGACGGCACCGACGTGCCGCCGGGCGAAGTCGGCGAAATCCGCGTGCGCGGGCCGAACGTGATGCTCGGCTACTACCGCGACACGGACGCGACGCGCGCGGCCGTGTCGCCGGACGGCTGGCTGAGCACCGGAGACCTCGCGCGGCAGGACGCGGACGGCGCGGTGACGATCGTGGGCCGCAGCAAGGAGCTGATCATCCGCTCGGGCTTCAACGTGTATCCGGTCGAAGTCGAACAGGTGCTGAACGCGCATCCGGACGTCGTGCAGGCGGCCGTGATCGGCCGCGCGATCGACGGCAACGAGGAAGTGCTCGCGTTCGTCGAGCTGGTGCCCGGCGCGGCGGCGAACGAGGCGGCATTGCACGCGTGGTGCGCGGATCGGCTCACCGCTTACAAGCGCCCTGCGCATATCCGCGTGCTCGATGCGCTGCCGGCCGCGTCGACCGGCAAGGTGCTCAAGCACCGGCTGCGCGAACTGGTCTGACGCCGCCGCCGGCGCGCTGCGCGAGTCCGCATTGCAGTCCGCGCCGCGCGAATGCACGCGCGGCGCGTGTCAGCCGCGCGGGTGATGCTGCGCGTGCAGCGTCCTGAGCCGCTCGCGCGCGACGTGCGTATAGATCTGCGTGGTCGAGATGTCGCTGTGGCCGAGCAGCAGCTGCACGACGCGCAGGTCGGCGCCGTGGTTCAGCAGGTGCGTCGCGAACGCGTGCCGCAGCGTGTGCGGCGACAGGTGCGCGCGCACGTCGGCCTGCTGCGCGTGACGCTTGATGATGTTCCAGAACTGCTGGCGCGTCATCCCGTCCCCGCGCGCGGTCACGAACAGCGCATCGGCCGCGCGTGCGCCGAGCAGCGCCGGCCGCGCATCGCGCAGGTAGCGTTCGATCCAGCCGTGCGCGACTTCGCCGAACGGCACGAGCCGCTCCTTCGACCCCTTGCCCATCACGCGCACGACGCCTTCGTTGAGGCCGACCTCGACCGTCTTCAGCGTCACGAGTTCGCTCACGCGCAGCCCGCTCGCGTACATCAGCTCGAGCATCGTGCGATCGCGCAGGCCGAGCGGCGTGCCGATGTCGGGCGCGCCGAGCAGCGCCTCGACCTGCGCCTCGGACAGCGTCGACGGGAATCGGGCCGCCTGTTTCGCGGACGTGATCCGCAGCGTCGGGTCGGCGCTCGCGCGATGCTCGCGCACGGCCCAGCCGTAATAGCGGCGGAACACGGACAGCCGCCGGTTCGACGACGTCGCCTTGCCGTCGCTGCGCGCGGCGATGTAGCCGGTCA
The DNA here is from genome assembly GCF_017815045.1 of Burkholderia sp. CpTa8-5. Classification (NCBI taxonomy): domain Bacteria; kingdom Pseudomonadati; phylum Pseudomonadota; class Betaproteobacteria; order Burkholderiales; family Burkholderiaceae; genus Burkholderia; species Burkholderia sp. CpTa8-5. The sequence continues at coordinate 51,811 of NZ_JAGIQD010000010.1, read as the reverse complement.
CCATCGCCTCGTCGGCCGAGTCGAGCGGCGCGCCGTGCGTCGCGGCCAGCCAGTGGGAAAACAGCGCCAGGTCGCGCCGGTACGCATCGAGCGTGTTGCGCGCGAGCCCGTGCTCGAGCCACAGCGCATCGCAGAACACGTCGATCGACGCGCGGCTCGCGAGCAGCGCGGGCGATGCCGCGACGGCGTCGATCTCGCTGTCGTTGTCGGCGCGGGGGGAAATCATCGGTTCGCTCATTGGTACGGCACGCCCTCGTGCGCCAGCAGCCAGCGCTTCACTTGCTGGTAATAGCCGTTGTCGTCGTGGTTCGCGAATCCGCCGAGGCCGCCCGCCGCGACGACGCGATGGCACGGAATCACGAGCGGGAAGTAGTTCGCGCCACACGCCTGGCCGACCGCGCGCGGCGCGCTGCCGATCCGCTTCGCGACCTGGCCGTAGGTCAGCACCGTACCGGGCGGGATGTCGCTGATCACGTCCCATACGCGGTGCTGGAATGCACTGCCGACGTCGGCGAGCGGCAGGTCGAAGCGCGCCGATGCGCGCTCGAAATAACGTTCGATCTGCTCGACCGCGCGCTTCGCGAGCGCCGAGTCCGGATCGACCGACTTCATCGATTCGGGCAGATAGACGATCTCGCGCACCACCGCGGCATCCGTGCGGATGCCGACCTTGCCGAACGGCGCGTCGATGACTGCGTTGAACATGGACTTCTCCTGACCGGGAATGCGCGCGGCCCTGCCCGCGCGCCGACGACACTTTACGCCGCCTTCACGCGGCTCGCAGCGCCCATTCGACATGCTCGCGCACGATCGGCGACGGATCGTCGGCGCGGGCGCGCAGCGCGGCGACGATCGCGTCGCGCGCCGGCGGCGCGAGCCGGTCCGCGCCGGTGCGCAGCGCATTGCCGAGCCCGACCGCGAGATTGCGCAGCCAGCTTTCGTAGCCGATGCGCCGGATCGCGCTGCCCTGCATCCGCGCATCGAACGTCTCGCCGTCCCACGCGAACAGCTCGACGAGCGTCGCGCGGTCGAGGCCGTGCCGCACGTCGAAGTCGGCGACGGGCGCGGCCTGCGCGAATTTGTTCCATGGGCACACGAGCTGGCAGTCGTCGCAACCGTACACGCGATTGCCGATCATCGGCCGCAGCGGCTCGGGGATGCTGCCTTTCAGTTCGATCGTCAGATACGAGATGCAGCGGCGCGCGTCGACGCGGTACGGCTCGACGATCGCGCCGGTCGGGCACGCGTCGATGCAGCGCGTGCAGCTGCCGCAGTGCGCGCCGGGCGCCTCGGGCGCGCTGTCGGGCGACGTGTGCGCGTCGGTCGGTAGCGGCAGGTCGACGTAGATCTCGCCGAGAAAGAACAGCGAGCCGGCATCGCGCTGCAGCAGCAGCGTGTGCTTGCCGCGCCAGCCGACCCCGGCCTTCTGCGCGAGCTCGACTTCGAGCACGGGCGCCGAATCGGTGAACACGCGGTAGCCGAACCCGCCGATCTCGTGCTCGATGCGCTCCGCGAGCGTCTGCAACCGGTTGCGCAGCACCTTGTGATAGTCGCGGCCGCGCGCATAGATCGACACGACGGCCGCCTGCGGATCGTCGAGCCGCGCCCGTTCGCGCGCGCGCCAGTCGTGCGGCGCGAGCGCGCCGGGCTCGTCGTCGGGCGTGTCGGCCGCGAGCGTTTCGGCCGGCATATAGGCGAGCCGCACGGAAATCACGCGTCGCGTACCGGCCACAAGTTCGGCCGGCCGCGCGCGTTTCATCCCATGTTTGGCCATATAATCCATTTCGCCGTGGTATCCGGCTTCCAGCCAGGCGGCGAGGCCCGCTTCGGCATCCGAGAGATCGGTGTCGCTGATGCCGATCGCCCCGAAACCCAATTCGCGCCCCCACGCCCTGATGCGAGCGGCGAGCGCAGTCAACGCCGCATCGTCGAGCGCGCACGGCGCCGCGCCTTCGCCATGAGTCGAAGGCCTGTCGGATGCGGCGCGTTCCGGTAGTCGGTTCATCGCACTATTTTACGAGAATGCCAGCCACGTCCAGCCAACCGCCTCATGCCATGTTGCCCGCCCCGCTCGCGGAGCGCGTGATCGCGCTCGCCGACGAAGCGGCAACCGAGGCCTTCGGCACCCGCTTCGCGCACGCGCTCGACGCGGCGCGCATCGAGCTCGGCCGCGCCCATGCGTTCGACGGGCTGCAGATCCAGCTGGTCGGCGATCTCGGCGCGGGCAAGACGACCCTCGTGCGCGCGATCCTGCGCGGCCTCGGCCACCCGGGGCGCGTGCGCAGCCCGACCTATACGCTCGTCGAGCCGTACGCGCTCGAGCGCAGCGACGGGGAACTCGAGGTCTATCACTTCGATCTGTATCGATTCAACGATCCGGCCGAATGGTCCGATGCAGGCTTTCGCGAATATTTCAATTCCAGCGCGATCTGCCTCGTCGAATGGCCGCAACAGGCGGGTGCGCTGCTCGGCGTGCCCGATCTGGTTTTCTCGCTCGACGTGGATGGCGACGGCCGTGCCCTCACCGTCCGGGCGTACAGCGCTTCAGGAAAGGCATGTCTCGAAAGATGTTGATCAAACCGTTCCGCTCGATCGAATCGGCGGCCACCGCGACGCACAACTGGCGGCGCCGTCAGATCCTGCGCGCGGGGGCGTCGACGCTGGTGCTCGGTCTCGTCGCGCCGCGGCTCGCGCACGCGTCGTCGGTGCTCGGCGTGCGCGTGTGGCCCGCACGCGATTACACGCGCGTCACGATCGAATCCGACCAGCCGCTGCAGAATAGCCAACAGTTGCTGCAGGGTCCCGACCGCCTGGTCGTCGATCTGAACGGCCTCGACCTCGACCAGGCGCTGCGCGATCTCGTATCGAAGATCGCGCCGAACGATCCGCAGATCCAGTCGGTGCGCGTCGGCCAGTATCAGCCGCACGTCGTGCGGATGGTGTTCGACCTGAAAGGCTCGGTGAAGCCGCAGGTGTTCACGCTGCCGCCCGTCGGCACGTACAAGTACCGGCTCGTGTTCGACCTGTATCCGGCCGTCGCGCCCGATCCGCTGTCCGACCTGATCGCGCAGACGGAACGCAAGGAACAGGCGCTCAACGACACCGCGCGCGCGCAGCAGATGCAGCCGCCGTCCACGCTGGCCGGCCCGGGCACCCCGCCGCCCGGCGCGGGCGCGGGCGACAACAGCGACGCATTCTTCCAGCGTTTCGCGCAGAACACGCCGGCCGCGCCGCATACGCCGCCGGCCGCCGGCACGCCGTCGACGCCCGCGAAGCCGGCCGTCAAGCCGCCGCCCGTCATCGCGCGCCGCGACGACAACGACGACGACGGGGACACCTACAAGTTCACCGCGCCAAAATCCGGCAAGGGCGGCACGGTACGCCTGCTGACGGTCGCGATCGACCCGGGCCACGGCGGCGAGGATCCGGGCGCGATCGGCGGCGGCGGCACGTACGAGAAGCACATCGCGCTCGACATCGCGAAGAAGCTGCGCGCGAAGATCGACGCCGCCCCGAACATGCGCGCGATGATGACGCGCGACGCCGACTTCTTCGTGCCGCTGAACGTGCGCGTGCAGAAAGCGCGCCGCGTCGGCGCCGACCTGTTCGTGTCGATCCACGCGGATGCGTTCACGACGCCGTCCGCGCGCGGCTCGTCGGTGTTCGCGCTGTCCGACCACGGCGCGACGAGTGCCGCGGCGCGCTGGATGGCGAACAAGGAGAATTCGTCGGACCTGATCGGCGGCATCAACATCAAGACGGCGGACGCGGCCGTGAACCGCGCGCTGTTCGACATGTCGACGACCGCGCAGATCCGCGACTCGCTGCGCTACGGCAACTACGTGCTGAAGGAAGTGGGCGGCATCAACAAGCTGCACAAGGGCTCGGTCGAGCAGGCCGGGTTCGCGGTGCTGAAGGCGCCCGACATTCCGTCGATCCTCGTCGAGACCGCGTTCATCAGCAACCCGGACGAAGAGCGCCGCCTCAACGACGACAGCTATCGCGACGAGATGGCCGACGCGATCTTCCGCGGCATCAAGCGTTATTTCGCCGCGAATCCGCCGCTCGCGAAGAACCGGATGGCCTGAGCGTCACCCGTTCCCTGCCGCCGGCACGCCGCGCGTGCCGGCGCGTCACGATGCCGCGAAGCGGCTCAGCAGTTTCCCGCCGAACACGTTCACCGCGAGCCCGCCCATCACGAGCGCGGCGCCGATCAGCTGCGATTGCGTCAGATGCTCGTCGAGCAGCAGCGCCGACGACGCGAGCCCGACGATCGGCACCAGCAGCGAGAACTGCGCGACCTGCGCGGCCGGGTAGCGCGACAGCAGGCGGCTCCACAGCCCGTAGCCGAGCAGCGTCGCGACGAACGCGAGATAGACGACCGCGAAGATCGACGCGCCGTCGAGCCCGGCGAGCGCGGTCGCGATCCGCCGCGGCCCCTCGAACCACAGCGACAGCAGGAAGAACGGCACGGGCGGCACGAGGCTCGCCCACACGACGAGCGACACGAGGTTGGCCTTCCCGACCTTCTTCGTGACGATGTTGCCGACGGCCCACATCGCGGCCGAGCAGATCGTCAGCAGGAAGCCCGCGAGCGTCATCGCGCGGCCGCCCTGCGCGGCGATCACGACGAGCCCGGCCGCGGCGATCGCGAGCCCGACCAGGTTCTGCACGCGCAGCCGCTCGCCGAGGAACAGCATCGCGAACACCAGCGTGAAGAACGCCTGCGATTGCAGCACGAGCGACGCGAGGCCGGCCGGCATCCCGACGTACATGCCGGTGAACAGGAACACGAACTGGCCGAGCTGGATCGTCGCGCCGTACAGCACCAGCAGCCGCCACGAAATCTGCGGCCGCCGCACGAAGAACACCGCCGGCACGGCCGCGAGCGTGAAGCGCAGCGCGCCGAGCAGCATCGGCGGCATGCCGTGCAGGCCGACCTTGATCACGACGAAGTTCACGCCCCACGCCAGGATCACGACCAGCGCGAGCAGCAAGTCCTTCGGGGCCATCATCGGCGTCTCCTCGATTGTCGAATTGTCGTTGTGAAGCCGGTCAGTCTACCGGGTTTCGCCGCCGCGCCCGATACCCGCGCGGCGCATATGGAATCGGCGGCGGACGCGGTGGCTTGTGCCGCGCGGCGGACGCAGCACGACGCGTGCCTGCCGCGGCCGCCTCGCGCCGCCAGTACAATGACCGCCAACCCAGCCGCTCCCCACGAGGCCCGCCATGACCGACTCGATCAAAGCCCTGCTGAAGCCGCACGTGCGCGACATCGGCAACCTGCAGGTGCGCCGCACGCTGCCCGCGCTCGCCGCACGCCTCGTCGGCCCGTTCATCTTCTTCGATCACATGGGGCCCGCCGCACTGCCGGCCGGCACGGGGCTCGACGTGCGCCCGCATCCGCACATCGGGCTCGCGACGGTCACCTACCTGTTCGACGGCGCGATCCTGCATCGCGACAGCCTCGGCTCGCTGCAGGAAATCGTGCCGGGCGACGTGAACTGGATGACGGCCGGCCGCGGGATCGTCCACTCCGAGCGTACGCCCGACGCCCAGCGCGCGAACGGCCACACCGTGCACGGGATCCAGACCTGGGTCGCACTGCCGAAAACGCACGAGACGACCGAGCCGTCGTTCGAGCACCACGCGGCCGACACGCTGCCCAAGCGCGATGAAAACGGCGTCGCGCTGACGGTGATCGCCGGCGACGCGTTCGGGCTGCATTCGCCCGTGACGACGTTCTCGCGCACGCTGTACGTCGCGGCCGAATTCGCGGTCGGCGGCCGGCTCGAACTCGATGCGTCGCACGAGGAGCGCGCGGTCTACGTGGTCGATGGCGATCTCGCGATCGACGGTACGCCGGTGCCGGCCGAACGGATGGCCGTGCTCGCGCCGGGCGCGACGGTCGCGCTGACGAGCGGCAGCGGTGCGCGCGCAATGCTGCTCGGCGGCGACCGGATCGACGGCGAACGCTTCATCGAATGGAATTTCGTCGCGAGCAGCCGCGACGCGATCGAGCACGCGAAAGCGGCATGGACGCGCCAGGAAATGGGCAAGGTGCCCGGCGAGACCGAGTGGATTCCGCTGCCCGAATCGAAGCCGCGTTGAAAAAGCGGCGCGCCGCCCCCATCCTGACGATATTCGAACGGAAGAGAACGACATGGACACCACGCTTGCCACATTCGAGAAAGACGTCATCGAGGCGTCGCTGGACACGCCCGTGCTGGTCGACTTCTGGGCGCCGTGGTGCGGCCCGTGCAAGACGCTCGGCCCGCTGCTGGAAAAACTCGAAGCCGATTACGCCGGCCGCTGGAAGCTCGTGAAGGTCAACGTCGACGAGAACCAGGAACTCGCCGCGCACTTCCAGACGCGCAGCATCCCGCACGTGATCGCGTTCGCCGACGGGCGGCCGGTCGACCAGTTCGTCGGCGTGCTGCCCGAAGGGCAGTTGCGCGCGTTCCTCGACCGGCTGCTGCCGGCGGCCGAGGAAGCCGAGCGCCGCGCCGCGCAGTACGCGATGGCCGAACAGCGCTTCGACGATGCGCTCACGCACCTCGAAGCGGCGCTCGCGCTGAACCCCGGCTACGACGACGCGCGCCTCGACCTGATCGAGCTGCTGCTCGCGCGCAACGAAGTCGACGCCGCGCGCGCGGAGACCGAGCGCCTGTCGCCGCAGACCGTGCAGAACGGCGACCCGCGCTACCAGGCGATCAAGACCCGTTTCGACGCGCTCGACGCCACGGCCGACCTGCCGCCGACCGACGCGCTCGAGGCACGCATCGCGGCGAACCCGGCCGATCTCGACGCGCGCTTCGACCTCGCGCAGAGCCTGATCGCGCGGCGCGCGTACGAAGGGGCGCTGGAGCAGTTGCTGGAAATCGTGACGCGCGATCGCGCATACGGCGACGACCTCGGCCGCCGCACGATGATCTCGGTGTTCGAACTGGCCGGCGATCGCCCCGACCTCGTCGCCGCATGGCGACGCAAGCTGAGCATGGCGCTCAACTGACCTGACGCGCGACTGGCCGGACCGCAACGGCCCGGCTGCATCGCCGTCTCGCCCGCGGCGCGCTCCCCGCGCCGCAGCGTCATCCTTCCCTGCCCGCGCGCCGCGCGCTCAGCCGGCCGCCTGTGCCGCGATCGCCCGCAGCGCATGCGCGGCCGCCGCGAAACCGAAGCTCGCGGTCACGCACACGCTCGAACCGAAGCCCGCGCAGTTGAGCCCCGCGACGTGCGCGGCAGCAGACGGCTCCGCGCCGTCCTCGATGTCGCAGGCCGCCGCTTCCGGATAGATCAGCGGCTCGTCCGAATACACGGCGCTGACCTTGAAGCGCGCCTTCGGCCCGCGCGGAAAACCGTGCTGCTTGCGCAATTGCGCGCGCACCTTCGACAACAGCGGATCCTGGATCGTCAGCGCGAGATCGTCGATGCGGATGCGCGTCGGGTCGAGCTGTCCGCCCGCGCCGCCGACGACGATCAATGGCTGCCGTTTCGCGACGCACCATGCGATCAGCGCGACCTTCGTGCGCACGCTGTCGATCGCATCGATCACGTAGTCGAAGCCGCCGCCGAGCAGCGCGTCGAAGTTGTCGGGCTCGACGAAATCCTCGATCCGGTTCACGCGGCACGCGGGGTCGATCAGCGCGATCCGCTCGGCCATCGCGTCGACCTTCGGCTTGCCGTAATTCCCGTCGAGCGCATGGACCTGCCGGTTCGTGTTGCTTTCCGCGACGTTGTCGAGATCGATCAGCGTCAGCGTGCCGACCGCGTTGCGCGCGAGCGCCTCGGCCACCCACGACCCGACGCCGCCGATCCCGATCACCGCGACGTGCGCCCGCTCGAATGCGGCGGCCGCCGGCGCGCCGTACAGGCGCGCGACGCCGCCGAAACGCCGGGCGCGATCCACGTCAAGCTGGATTTCCGGGGTCGGGGTAAGATCGGAAGAACGGGGCGGGGCAGCGTCGGCGGAGGACATGGCAGCAAGGAAAACGTAAGTCGTGCAGCCCTCTATTTTGCCTGAACTCCCCGCTCCCCCGCCCCACTGTGCACGCACGATTCTCGCGCGTTAGCTATACTGGCCCCAGATTGAAGCGTTTGCATAACATGACGACTCTCGCCGATCTTCGCATCAACTATTCGCGTGCTTCGCTCGACGAAGCCGATGCCGCCCCCGACCCGTTCGCCCAGTTCGATCGCTGGTTCAAGGAGGCGCTCGCCGCCAAGCTGCCCGAGCCGAACACGATGACGCTCGCGACCGTCGGCGCCCACCGCCCGCCGGAGGCCCGAATACGGCTCATCAAGGGCGTCGACGAACGCGGGTTCGTCTTCTTCACCAATTACGACAGCCGCAAGGGCCACGATCTCGCCGTGCATCCGCAAGCCGCGCTGCTGTTCTACTGGATCGAGCTCGAGCGCCAGGTGCGCATCGAGGGCCGGATCGAGAAAACCAGCGCGGAAGAAAGCGACCGCTATTTCGCATCGCGCCCGCTCGGCTCGCGCATCGGCGCATGGGCGTCGGACCAGAGCACCGTGATCGACAGCCGCGCGACGCTCGAAGCGCGCGAACAGGCCGTCAGCGAACGCTACGGCGACAACCCGCCGCGCCCGCCGCACTGGGGCGGCTACCGCCTCGTGCCCGACGCGATCGAATTCTGGCAGGGGCGCCCGTCGCGGCTGCACGACCGCCTGCTCTATACGCGCGACGCCGCGGCGGCGCCGGGCTGGACGATCTCGCGCCTGTCGCCGTAAGCGCGGCGCCGGCGTGCGCCGGTCGTGTCTCGTGTTGCATCCGGGTGCCTGCGCCGCAAGCGGTGGGCGCCGGTCAAGATACTTGGCTGTATTCGATTCAACGAACAAACGGAGAATCCAAATGTTCTGGGAAAAGAAGCTGGCACAGTGGGCGGATGAAGTACGGGCAAAAGCGAACATACCGGCGCGACTCGTGCTGTGGAACGGCGATCAACTCGATTTCGGCACCTTCAGCGCGCCGCAGGTCACGCTGAAGGTGAACAGCGCATCGGCGTTGCCGCTGCTGCTCGAACCGAGCCTCGACAATCTCGGCGAGGCGTACGTGAAGGGCAAGATCGACATCGAAGGCAAGCTGTCGGACATCATCAACATCGGCTACTCGCTCGCGCGCAGCACCGTGACGAGCGCGAGCAAGCTGGCCCGCGTGAAACGCTACTTCAATCACACGAAGAGCACCGACAAGAAGGCGATCCAGTACCACTACGACGTGTCGAACGCGTTCTACCAGCTGTGGCTCGACGAGAACATGGTGTACTCGTGCGCGTACTTCGAGAACGGCGACGAGGATCTCGCCACCGCGCAGATCAAGAAGATCGACCACATCCTGACGAAGATCCAGCTCGAGCCCGGCCAGCGCCTGCTCGACATCGGCTGCGGCTGGGGCGCGCTCGTGCTGCGCGCCGCGCAGAAGTTCGGCGCGACGTGTCTCGGCGTGACGCTGTCGCAGAACCAGTTCGACCTCGCGACCGCGCGCGTGAAGGCCGCGGGGCTCGAGGACAAGATCGAGATTCGTCTGCAGGATTACCGCGAGATCGACGGCCAGTTCGACCGGATCACGAGCGTCGGGATGTTCGAGCACGTCGGCCGCAAGAACCTGCCGCTCTACTTCTCGCGCGTGCGCGAGCTGCTCACCGACGACGGCATCGCAATGAATCACGGGATCACGTCGACCGACGCGGAAAGCGGCGAAACGGCGCTCGGCGGCGGCGAATTCATCGATCGCTACGTGTTCCCGGACGGCGAGCTGCCGCACATCAGCCTCGCGCTCGAAGCGGCGCAGCGCGGCGGCCTCGAGGCGGTTGACGTCGAAAGCCTACGCCGGCACTATGCGCGCACGCTCGATATCTGGACGGAAAACTTCGAAGCGAAAGCCGAGGAAGCGAGAAAGCTCGTCGACGACGAAAAATTCCGCATCTGGCGCGTGTATCTCGCCGGCTGCGCGTATGCGTTCGAGCACGACGACGTGTCGATCTTCCAGATCGTGTGCCGCAAGGCCGGACGCAGCGCGAAAACGCTGCCGTGGTCGCGGCGCTACATGTACGAACACGCGCTGCCGCGCTAGGCGGCGCATCACGCAGGGCATGCATGGGTGACGGCAGGACGCGGCGCAACGCGCCGCCGCAACGACAGCCGCGCGACGACGCCAACGAGTCGCACGCCGACGGACAGTTCGATCTGTTCGGCGTGCCGACGGATGCCGCACGCGCGTCGCCGCCGGACGACGATCGCCCCGCCAGCGCCGATGAGCACGTGACGCCGGACGCGCAGGAGGACGCGCGACCGACGCGGCTTGCCCGACAGACCTCCCGCCCCGCCGCCGATGACGACGAGCCTGCCCCGTCGTCCGGCCTGCTGTGGGACGAACCGCCCCCGCCGGCCGCCGAGCCGAAGAAAGGCCGCCGCAAGCGCGGCGTACTGCCCGCGCCGATCTCGGCGGACGTGGCCGACGCCGCGGCAGGCCTGCCGCCGAACGTGCGGCTCGGCACGTCGTCGTGGTATTTCCCCGGCTGGAACGGCATCGTCTACGACGGCGATTTCGCGCAGACGAAGCTGTCGCGCGAAGGGCTCGAAGCGTACGGCGCGCATCCGCTGCTGAAGAGCGTGAGCCTCGACCGGTCGTTCTACGGGCCGCTGTCGGTGGCCGACTACCTGCGCTACGCGCAGCAGGTGCCCGACGATTTCCGCTTCGTCGTGAAGGCGCCGGCCGCGGTGACCGACGCGGTGATCCGCGGCCGGCGCGGCGAGCCGTCCGGGCCGAACCCGACCTTCCTCGATGCCCAGCTCGCGACCCGCGAATTCGTCCAGCCGTGTCTCGACGGGCTCGGCCGGAAAGCCGGCGTGCTCGTGTTCCAGTTCTCGCCACTGCCCGATCAGCTGCTCGCGGAGCCGGCCGCGCTGATCGACCGGCTCGCCGCGTTCTTCGCGGCGCTGCCGCCGCTGCCGCCGGACGCCGACGGCACGCGCTACGCGATCGAGATCCGAGACGCGAGCCTGCTCACGCCGCGCTTCATCCGCGCGCTGGCCGCGCTCGGCGTGCGCTACTGCGTCGGCCTGCACGCGCGGATGCCCGACCCGCTGCGCCAGGCCGCCGCGCTCGCACTGCTCGACGGCGATGCGCCGGGCCCGCTGATCGTGCGCTGGAGCCTGCACGGCGGCTTCAAGTACGAGCAGGCGAAAGCGAAATACGAGCCGTTCGACAAGCTCGTCGACGAGGATCCGGCCACGCGCTCGGCGCTCGCCGAACTGGCCGCGCGCTATGCGCTGGCCGGGCAGCCGGTGATCATCACGATCAACAACAAGGCGGAAGGCTCCGCGCCGCTGTCGTGCATCGCGCTCGCCCGCGAAATCGCCGCCGCGTGCGCGCAGTGGCGCAACGAGGCGGCTTGACGCTGGTTTCGCCGGCTTGCGCCGCCGACGCTCAGGCGCCGCGCAGCGACTTCAGCCGGTGCGAGAACTTCTGCCGGAATTTCGCGAGCTTCGGCCCGATCACGACCGAGCAATAGCCCTGCCCCGGGTTCCGCGCGTAATAGTTCTGGTGATAGTCCTCGGCCGGCCAGTAGTTGCCGTCGAGCGGCACGACCTGTGTGACGATCGGCTGGCCGAACACCTGCTCGCGTTCGAGCTCGCGGATCACGTCGAGCGCCGTGTCGCGCTGCGCATCCGAATGCGTGAACACAACCGACCGGTACTGCGTGCCGACGTCGTTGCCCTGCCGGTTCAGCGTGGTCGGATCGTGCGTCGCGAAGAAGATCTCGAGGATCTCGCGATAGCCGATGCGCGCCGGATCGAACGTCACGTTGACGACTTCCGCGTGGCCGGTGTCGCCTTCGCAGATGTCGCGATAGCCCGGGTTGCGCGTATGGCCGCCCGCGTAACCCGACTGGACGGCCGTCACGCCATCGACGTCGAGAAACACGGCCTCCGTGCACCAGAAACACCCGCCTCCGAGCGTCGCGGTTTCAAGCATCTCGTTCCCCATGAAATCAGTCCCTCGTGGATGAAGGCAGCCGGCACGCCAGTACCGGCGCCATCGTTTCGCGTCGCCGCCGCCCGCCCGCGGTGCGGCACGCAGCGGCACTCCGGCAAGTATCTCACTCGCGCGCGAAACTGGCAGATCACCCAGGTGCCGCGCCCGACTCGCCTGCACGATTCTCGTCTACACTTAGGCACGCGCTAGCACGGCGGCAAACCCGCCGCCACGCGCGCAGCGTTCGATGCATGCCCGACCCTGATGCAAACATCATCTGCCGGAACATCGCTATGCATGCCTTAACAGAATTCACCCGCATCACCCGCCCGGCCGCTGCCGCGTCGCGAGGCGCCGCTTCGGCTGCTTCATCACGTTGCCGCCCGTCCGCCCCGCCGCCGGTGCGGCGATCCGGCCTGTCGCCGTCACCCGCTTTCCCCGCTTTCACGATCTGATGCACGGCGCCGCGCGTGGCACCGACACGTGCGTCCGTGCGTCGATCGCACCCGCCGGCACGATGCACCCCGCGCGGCCATCCCGATCCGCACGCCCGCAACGAACGGCCGTGCGTTCACGATCCCAACCCATCGAGGAGGCATCACCATGAGCATGCGGCCCGACCCGACGTTTCACGCTTCGCCCGAGCTTGCGATGCAGGCGCCGGCGGAAGCGTTTGCCTATACGTTGTTGCTGAGCCCCGATTTTTCCAGACCCGACGCGCTCGCCGTGATCGACGTGAAGCCCGGTTCGCCGACGTACGGCAAGATCGTCCATACGGTGACGATGCCGAATACCGGCGACGAGTTTCACCATTTCGGCTGGAATGCGTGCTCGTCGTCGCTGTCGCCGCTCACCGGCCATGCGTTCCTCGAGCGCCGCTTCCTGATCATCCCCGGCCTGCGCTCGTCGCGCATCTACGTGATCGACACGAAGCCGCATCCGACGCAGGCGCGCATCCACAAGATCATCGAACCCGACGAGATCTTCGCGAAAACCGGCTATTCGCGGCCGCACACCGTGCATTGCGGGCCCGAGGGCATCTACGTGAGCACGCTCGGCGGCGCGGGCAAGGACGGCACCGACGGCGCGCCCGGCATCTTCATCATGGATTGCGAGACCTTCGACGTGCTCGGCCGCTGGGAGATCGACCGCGGCCCGCAGGACAAGCATTACGACTTCTGGTGGAACCTGCCGCGCGACTACATGGTGTCGAGCGAATGGGCGCTGCCGCCGCAATTCGAGCACGGGATCGTCCCCGAGGAACTGCTCGCGAACAAGTACGGGCACCGGCTGCATTTCTGGGACCTGCGCGCGCGGCGCAACGTGCAGACGATCGATCTCGGCGCGCAGCACCAGATGGCGCTCGAGGTGCGGCCCGCGCACGACCCGGTGCGCGAATACGGATTCGTCGGCGTCGTGGTCGACACGACCAATCTCGAAGGCTCGATCTGGACCTGGTGGCGCGAAGACGGCAAGTTCCATGTGAAGAAGACCGCGACGATCCCGGCCGAGCCGGCCACGGCCGACGAGCTGCCGCCGCTGCTGCAAGGATTCGGCGCGGTGCCCCCGCTCGTGACCGACATCGACCTGTCGCTCGACGACCGCTTCCTGTACGTGTCGTGCTGGGGCACCGGCGAGATGCGCCAGTACGACGTGTCGGACCCGCACAACCCGGTGCTCGCCGGGTCGGTGCGCATCGGCGGCATCGCGCGCCGTGCGCCGCACTCGAACGGCCGCGCGTTCGCGGGCGGCCCGCAGATGGTCGAGATCAGCCGCGACGGCCGGCGCGTGTACTGGACCAACTCGCTCTATTCGACGTGGGACGATCAGTTCTATCCGGACGGCGTGCCGGCCGCGCAGGTGCTCGCGCATGCGGGGCCGGACGGCGGGCTGACGCTCGCCGACGACTACTGGGTCGAATTCCCCGACGGCTATCGCGCGCACCAGATCCGGCTCGAAGGCGGCGACTGCTCGACCGACTCGTTCTGCTATCCGTCGGTCAAGCGTTGAGCGCCGGCCTTCCCGCGCCGTTCGCGCTGTGGGCGGCCGTGCTCGCGAGCGGCGTCTATCACGGGCTCAACCCGGCGATGGGCTGGCCGCTCGCGGTGTCGAACGCGCTGATGACGCGCCGCGGTCGCGCCCTCGTCGCGGCGCTCGGCTATCTCGCGGTCGGTCATGCGCTGGCCGTCTTCGCGGTGATGCTGCCGTTCGGGCTGCTCGCGGCGCTGCTCGCGTGGCAGTCGGCGATCCGGATCGGCGCGAGCGCGCTGGTGATCGGCTTCGGCGCGGTGCTGCTGATCCGGCGCCGGCATCCGCGGGCGCTCGCGCGGATTCCGCCGGCGCGGCTCGGCCTGTGGTCGTTCGCGGTCGCGCTCGCGCACGGCGCGGGGCTGATGCTCGTGCCGATCTACCTCGGTCTGTGCGGGCTGGATCGCGATGCCGGCCACCGCGCGGCGGCAACGCTCGTCGATGCGCATCTCGGGATGGCGCTCGTCGTCGCGGCCGTGCATGCGGCCGCGATGATCGCCACCGGCGGCGGGCTCGCGTGGCTCGTGTACCGCTATCTCGGGCTGAAGTTCGTGTCGCGCAGCTGGTTCAATCTCGATACGGTGTGGGCGTCGAGCCTGATCGTCACGGGGGCGTTGTCGCTCGGGCTGGCGGCGGCGCGATAGCGCGGGTAGCGATCGCTCGCTGGCGCAACGGCATGCCGCGCGGCATGGCCGCGGCGTTAAAAACGGGACAGAACCGCGCTGCCGGTCGCGCGCCGCAGTGTTCGCTACGTCACCCTGCCGTCGCGATGCGCCGCCCGACCGGGCCCGCCGGCCCCGATTCCGCTAAAATCGGGCCATGCGCACCCCTTCCCAATCGACCGCCTTGTCGTCTTTCGTCCGCCGCACCCGTCACGCCCGTGTCGTGGCGCGCCCGCCCGTCCCGTTCCGGATGGCTGCCCGATGAGCCAGGCCAATCCGCCGGATTTCGACGCGGCCGCGTTCCGGCAAGCGCTCGGCCAGTTCGCGACGGGCGTGACGGTGATCACGACGCGCGCGCCGTCCGGCCAACTGATCGGCATCACCGCCAGTTCGTTCAATTCCGTTTCGCTCGATCCGCCGCTCGTGCTGTGGAGCCTCGCGCACAAATCGGCGTCGACGCCCGTGTTCCGCGGCAACAGCCACTACGTGGTGAACGTGCTCGCGGCGTCGCAGCTCGACCTGTGCAAGCGCTTTTCGACCTACAAGGGCGACCGCTTCGAAGGGATCGCGCATGCGGCCGGCAACTCCGGGATGCCCGTGCTCGACGGCGCGCTCGCGTGGTTCGAATGCCACAACCGCAGCCGCTACGACGAAGGCGACCACGTGATCTTCGTCGGCGAAGTGGAACGCTGCGGCGTGCGCGCGGTATCGGACACGGCGCCGCCGCTCGTGTTCCACGGCGGCGGCTTCCACGGCCTCACACCGCTTTGATCGCCCCCGTGCGCGCCAGCCCGACCGGCGCGCCCGCTTCGTCCTTCAGCGTCTGCAGCACGATGTTCGAACGGATGTCCATCACGCCCGGCGCCTTGTACAGGCGGTTCAGCACGAAATCCGAATAGTGCTTGAGGTTATGCGCGAGCACGCGCAGCAGATAGTGGCTCTCGCCCGTCACGACGAACGCGCCGACCACCTCCGGCCATTCGCGCAGCGCTTCCGCGAAGCGCTCGTGCCATTGATTTTCTTCGTTGCGCATCGACACCTGCACGAACGCCTCGAGCTCGAAGCCGAGCTTCTCGCGGCTCAGGCACGCGCGATAGTGCTCGATCACGCCCTGCTCCTCGAGCAGGCGCATGCGGCGCAGGCAGGCGGATGGCGAAAGCGAGATGCGTTCGGCCAGGTCGAGATTGCTGATTCTGCCCTCCTCCTGCAATACCGCCAGAATCCGGCAGTCGGTGGCATCGAGCGTGATCGCGTGCATTTTTGGTCCCCGTTTTCCCTCTGAGTCGAATTATCTGCCAATCCGGCGGATTGTCCATGTTTATTTCGCAAGCACTTTCTGCGAGCGTCCACCTATCATTCGAAGCATCGATTCACGCTTCGTCATGCCATGGACACACTCTGGGACATTTCGCCGCCGGTCAGCCCCGCCACGCCCGTGTGGCCGGGCGATACGCCGGTTTCCGTCGAACGCGTGTGGCGGATGGAGGCCGGTTCGCCGGTCAACGTCGCGCGGCTGACGCTGTCGCCGCACACGGGCGCGCACTGCGACGCGCCGCTGCACTACGACGCCGACGGCGCGCCGATCGGCGCGGTGCCGCTCGACACCTATCTCGGCCCGTGCCGCGTGATCCATTGCATCGGCGCATCGCCCGTCGTGCGGCCGGCCGATGTGGAAGCCGCGCTCGACGGCGTGCCGCCGCGCGTGCTGTTGCGCACTTATGCGCGCGCCGCGGTCGAGCAGTGGGACAGCAACTTCTGCGCGGTCGCGCCCGACACCGTCGACCTGCTCGCCGCGCACGGCGTGAAGCTGATCGGCATCGATACGCCGTCGCTCGATCCCCAGGAATCGAAGACGATGGATGCGCATCACCGCGTACGCGCGCACCGGATGGCGATCCTCGAAGGGATCGTGCTCGACGACGTGCCGACCGGCGACTACGAACTGATCGCGCTGCCGCTGAAATTCGCGACGCTCGACGCGAGCCCCGTGCGCGCGGTGCTGCGCGCGCTGCCCGCGCAGGCTTCCTGACTACCCGACCTACGACCTCACATCATGATGATCAAGACCCGTGAAGATGCGCTCGCGCTCGACCGCGACGACCCGCTGGCCCCGCTGCGCGACCAGTTCTCGCTGCCCGACGGCGTGATCTACCTCGACGGCAACTCGCTCGGCGCGCAGCCGCGCGCGTCGGCCGCCCGCGCGCAGCAGGTGATCGGCGCCGAATGGGGCGAAGGCCTGATCCGCAGCTGGAACACGGCCGGCTGGTTCGCGCTGCCGCGCCGCCTCGGCGACAAGCTCGCGACGCTGATCGGCGGCGCGCCCGGCGAAACGGTCGTCACCGACACCATCTCGATCAACCTGTTCAAGCTGCTGTCCGCGATGCTGCGCCACCAGGCCGAGCGCGCGCCCGAGCGTCGCGTGATCGTGTCGGAGCGCTCGAACTTCCCGACCGACCTGTATATCGCGCAAGGATTGATCGAGCAACTCGGCGGCAACTACGAACTGCGTCTGATCGACGATCCGGCCGACCTGCCCGGCGCGCTCGGCGCGGACACGGCCGTCGCGATGATCACGCACGTGAACTACCGCACCGGCTACATGCACGACATGCCGGCCGTCACGCAACTGGTGCACGATGCGGGCGCGCTGATGCTGTGGGATCTCGCGCACTCGGCCGGCGCGGTGCCGGTCGATCTGAACGGCGCGCGCGCGGACGGCGCGGTCGGCTGCACGTACAAGTACCTGAACGGCGGCCCCGGCTCGCCCGCATTCGTGTGGGTGCCGCAGCGTCACCTCGCGCATTTCTCGCAGCCGCTGTCGGGCTGGTGGGGCCACCGCGCGCCGTTCGCGATGCAGCCGGGCTTCGCGCCCGACCCGGGCATCGCGCGCTTCCTGTGCGGCACGCAGCCGATCGTGTCGATGTCGATGGTCGAATGCGGGCTCGACGTGTTCCTGCAGACCGACATGCAGACGATCCGCCGCAAGTCGCTCGCGCTGACCGACGCGTTCATCGCGCTCGTCGAGGAACGCTGCGCGGGCCTGTCGCTGAAGCTCGTCACGCCGCGCGCGCATCACCAGCGCGGCTCGCAGGCGAGCTTCGAGCATCCGCACGGCTACGAAGTGATGCAGGCGCTGATCGCGCGCGGCGTGATCGGCGACTACCGCGAGCCGTACGTGCTGCGCTTCGGCTTCACGCCGCTCTATACGCGCTTCGCCGACGTATGGGATGCGGTCGAGACGCTGCGCGACATCCTCGCCACCGACGCGTGGAAGGCGCCCGAGTTCGCCGAACGCGGCGCGGTGACCTGAGCGGTATTGCGTGGCGCGCCGCCGCCGCATGCGCAGCGCGCGCCACGCGTTCGTCATTCAAATCTGGAGAAAGTCGTGAATTCTGGTCACATGCAGCCGCCCGGCGGCGACGCGCCGGCAGGCTGCCCGTTCTCGGGCACACGCGCCGCACAACCGGCGCAAGCCGCGCACGAGGCCCCGCACGTGCCGGGCGAGGCCAACGCTCAAGCCGGCTGGCACGACGCGCAGCTCGATTTCTCGAAGTCGATGAGCTATGGCGACTACCTGTCGCTGAATTCGATCCTCGACGCGCAGCATCCGCTGTCGCCCGATCACAACGAGATGCTGTTCATCATCCAGCATCAGACGAGCGAACTGTGGATGAAGCTCGCGCTGTTCGAGCTGCGCGGCGCGCTCGACGCGGTGCGCACCGACGCGCTGCCGCCCGCGTTCAAGATGCTCGCGCGCGTGTCGCGCATCCTCGAGCAACTGGTCCAGGCGTGGAACGTGCTGTCGACGATGACGCCGTCCGAGTATTCGGCGATGCGGCCGTATCTCGGCCAGTCGTCGGGCTTCCAGTCGTACCAGTATCGGCAGCTCGAATTCCTGCTCGGCAACAAGAACGCGCAGATGCTGCAGCCGCATGCGCACCGGGCCGACATCCTCGAACAGGTGCGCGCGACGCTCGAAGCGCCGTCGTTCTACGACGAGGTCGTGCGCCTGCTCGCGCGGCGCGGGTTCCCGATCGCGCCCGAGCGGCTCGAGCGCGACTGGACCCAGCCGATGCGGCACAACGAGACGGTCGAGGCCGCGTGGCTCGAGGTCTACCGTCATCCGCAGCAGCACTGGGAACTGTACGAGATGGCCGAGGAACTCGTCGATCTCGAGGATGCGTTCCGCCAGTGGCGCTTCCGTCACGTGACGACGGTCGAACGCATCATCGGCTTCAAGCAGGGCACCGGCGGCACGAGCGGCGCGCCGTATCTGCGCAAGATGCTCGACGTCGTGCTGTTCCCCGAGCTCTGGCACGTGCGCACCACGCTGTAACGCACGCGATGCGTCCGCACGTCACGACGACGTGCGGGCGAGTTCGTCCCCTTCGCGCGGCTGCGTTTGCGCGCGCGACAGCCGCGGAATGTGCCGCCGCACCGCGAGCAGCGCGACGCACACCACGCCCATCGCAACGGCCAGCATCGTCAGGTACGCGCCCGCGCCGCCCGCCGTGATCACGAGCGCGCCCGCGAACGCGCTGAGGATCGCGCCGAGCCGGCCGAACGCGAGCGCGCTCGCGGTCCCCGTCGCGCGCACGGCCGTCGGGTAGATGTACGCGCACAGCGCATACATCGTCGACTGCACCGCATTGACGAACAGCCCGTGCAGGCCGAGCCCGACGATCAGCCAGTTCGTGTGGCGGCTCGCGTCGACGCCCATCAGCCACACCGCGCTCGCGGCGCCCCCGATGCTGCACAGCGCGAGCGGCCAGCGCGACCCCGCGTGCGCGATCGCCCACGCGCACAACAGCGCGCCGATCACGCCGCCGAGGTTGTACGCGGTGAGTCCCGAGCCCGCAACCGACACGCTCAACCCGCTCGCCGCGAGCATCGTCGGCAGCCAGCTGAATGCCGCATACACGGCGAGCAGACACATGAAGAACGCGCACCACAGCGCGACCGTGTCGCGCGCCTGCCCGCTCGCGAACAGCGCGCCGAAGCCGCCGCGGCCGCCCGGCGCGCGGGCGTCCTTCGCATCGGTGAACACGGTGCCCGGCGCGACCGGCCGCTGCATCCGCGCGAGCAGCGCGCCGAGTTCCGGCCAGCGCGCGGGGCGCCGCGCCAGATAGCGCGGCGATTCGGGCAACGCGCGCACGAGCACGAAGCCGAGCACGAGCGGCAACGCGCCGCCCGCGAAGAACAGCCCGCGCCAGCCGTAGCGCGGCAGCACCTCGTGCGCGAACAGGCCGGCCAGCATCCCGCCGAGCGGCACGCAGACGATCGTCGCGGTCACCATCATCGTGCGGCGCCGCGCGGGCGTGTATTCGGCGGTCATCGTCGTGGCGGTCGGCAGCGCGCCGCCGATCCCGAGCCCCGCGCAAAAGCGCAGGATCGCGATCGTCGCGACGTCGGGCGCGAACCCGATCGCGCAGGTCGCGATGCCGAACAGGAACACGCTGCCGATCACGGCCTGGCGGCGGCCGAAGCGGTCCGCGACGATCCCCGCGCACGCGCTGCCGATCCCCATCCCGACCAGCCCCGCCGCGACGGCCGGCGCGAACGCGCCGCGCGTGACGCCCCATTCGCGGATCAGCACCGGAATCGCGAAACCGATCAACTGGCCGTCGAAACCGTCGAGCACGATCGCGAGCGCGGCGAGCAGCACCACGCCGCGCTGCATCGGCGTGAACGGCCCGTCGTCGAGCGTCGTGCCGATGTCGACCGAGGGCGGCCGCCGTTCATTCAGTGCGTCGGGCGTGCTCATGCGGCCTCCGATGCACCGTGCGTCGGCGGCAAGAGGCGCGAACGGCGCGCGGCAAGACAACGGTATTCGATGGTTTTCATGGCGTCTCCTGTTGTCCGGGCTGGCGCGCGCACGCGTGCCCGGATCTCATGCTGTGCAGCAGTCGACCGGCGCTCATCGATCGGCACCGGTGTCTCGTCCCATCCTTCAAGATCCAGCGCCGTTGCTTCGCGCGCACGGCATCCGTATCGTCATGCGGCGCCGGCCGGCCGCCGGCCTGTTGCTCAGTTCGTCCGCGCGTCGATCAACCGGACCAGCGCGAGCAGCGTCTCCGCATGCGGCACCGCGACGCCGGTTTCGCGTGCGGCCGCGACGACCTTGCCGCTGATCGCATCGATTTCGGTGCGGCGCCCCGCAAGCACGTCCTGCAGCATCGACGGGCGATGGCCGAGATGGTCGCGGATCGCATGCTCGACGTTGCGCGCGATGCGCTCGCCATCGACCGCGATGCCCTTCGCGCGCGCGACGGCGGCCGTCTCCGCCGCGATCGCGAGCGCGAGCCGCGGCCCGTCGTGATGATGGCCGAGCTGGTCGACGGTGCAGCCCGTCGCCGCGCACAGCGTGTTGAGCGCCGCGTTGAACGCGACCTTCTCCCAGATCGCGGCCCATACGTCGGCGTCGAGCGTGCACGCGAGCCCCGCGCGCGACAGCGCGTCGGCCACCGCCGCCGCGAACGGGCGCGCCGCGCCGTCGGCCGTCATCATGCGGATCGTGCCGGCGCCGTGCGAGCGCACGTGCGCGGGCCCGGCCGCATCGGCCGGCCACGTCGTCACGCCGACCAGGATGCGCTCCAGCGGCACGAACGCATTCAGCGTCTCGACGTTGCCGAGCCCGTTCTGCAGCGTCAGCACGAACGTGTCCGACGTCAGCAGCGCGCGCACGCCATCGAGCGCCGCGCGCGTGTGCAGCGATTTCGTGAAAACGATCAGCAGGTCGAACGGTGTGTCGGGCGCGCCGGCCGCGGCCGCATTCGCGGCTTCCGGTCGCACGGCCTGCAGCGTGCGAATGCGCCGTTCGCCGCGATCGTCGTCGATGCGCAGCCCGTCGCGACGGATTGCATCGAGATGCGCATCGTTCACGTCGATCAGCGTGACGGCTTCGCCGCTTTCGGCGAGCCGCCCGCCGAACAGCGAGCCCATCGCGCCCGCTCCCAGAATCGCGATTCTCATCGTCGGCCGCCTCGTCAGAATGGGTAGTGGCGCGGGGCCGTCTGTACGGTGATCCAGCGCAGGTCGGTGAACGCCGCGATGCCGGCGTTGCCGCCGAAGTGGCCGAAGCCGCTGTCCTTCACGCCGCCGAACGGCATCTGCGCCTCGTCGTGCACGGTCGGGCCGTTCACGTGACAGAGGCCCGATTCGATGCGCGCCGCGACGCGCAGCGCCCGCGCGACGTCGCGGCTGAACACGGCCGACGCCAGCCCGAACGCGTTGTCGTTCGCGCAGCGGATCGCGGCCTCCTCGCCGTCGACGCGCACGATGCCCTTCACCGGGCCGAACGATTCTTCCGCATAGACGCGCATCGCCGGCGTCACGTGGTCGAGCAGCGTCGCCGGAAACAGCGTGCTGTCCGCCTTGCCGCCGCACCGCAGCGTCGCGCCGTGCGCGAGCGCATCGTCGATCAGCGCGTTGCAGCGCTCGACCGCCTTGGTGTCGATCAGCGAACCAAGGACGACCGGCCCGTGGCGCGGGTCGCCGAGCGGCAGCGACGCGGCCTTGGCGGCGAGCTTCGCGACGAACGCATCGGCGATCGACGCGTCGACGACGATGCGCTCGGTCGACATGCAGATCTGCCCGGAATTCGCGAACGCGCCGAATGCGGCCGCGGCGACCGCCGCGTCGAGGTCGGCATCGTCGAGCACGACGAACGGCGCCTTGCCGCCGAGCTCCAGCACCGCCGGCTTCAGGTGGCGCGCGCACGCTTCGGCGACGATCCGCCCGACCCGCGTCGAGCCGGTGAAATTCACGCGGCGCACGGCCGGGTGCGCGATCAGCGCGTCGACGACGGCGCCCGCATCGTCGGGCGCGTTCGTCACGAAGTTGACGACGCCCGGCGGCAGCCCGGCCTCCTGCAGCGCCTCGACGACCAGCCCGTGCGTGACGGGGCACAGCTCCGAGCCTTTCAGCACGATCGTGTTGCCGCAGGCGAGCGGCAGCGCGAGCGCGCGCGTCGCGAGAATCACCGGCGCATTCCACGGCGCGATGCCGAGCACGACGCCGGCCGGCTGCCGCACGCCCATCGCAAGCGAGCCCGGCACGTCGGACGGGATCAGCTCGCCGCCGACCTGCGTGGTCAGCGACGCGGCCTCGACGAGCCCGCTCGCCGCGAGCTGCACGTTGAAGCCGGCCCACAGCGCGGATGCGCCCGTTTCAGCCGCCATCGCGGCGACGAACTGCTCTTGCTTCGCTTCGAGCGCGGCGGCCGCCTTCAGCAGCAAGGCGCGCCGCGCGCCGGGGCCGCGCGAGGCCCAGCCGGGAAACGCACGGGCAGCCGCATCGGCCGCCGCGCGCGCATCGTCGACGGTGCCTGCGGGCGCGGCCGACGCGATGTCGCCGTCGAGCGGGTTGCGGCGCACGAAGGTCGCGCCGCTGGACGAGTGGCGGCGTTCCCCGCCGATCAGCATCGCTACGGTTTGCATGGAATCTCCGGAAAGACGCGCACGGCGCGTCAGGCAATCTCGACTTCGACGACGACCGGCGTCGCCGCACGCAACGCGTCGGTCAGCGTGTCGCGCAGGCGTGCGGCATCGGTCACGCGCACGCCGCGGCAGCCCATCCCTTGCGCGAGCGCGACGAAATCCAGGTCGGGCAGATCGGTGCCCTGCACCGGGTCGCTCGGGCCGAAGCCGAACACGGGCGCAAAATCCTGCAGCGCCGCGTAACGCCGGTTGTTCAGGATCACGAACGTAATCGGCAGTTTCAGTTGCGCGGCGCTCCACAGCGCCTGGATCGAATACAGGCTCGAGCCGTCGCCGATCAGCCCGATCACGCGCCGGCCCGGCTGCGCGAGCGCGACGCCGACGGCGGCCGGCATCCCGTAGCCGAGCCCGCCGCTGTCCATCGTGTAGAACGTGCCGCTGCGCGTGAACGGCAGATGCTCCTGCATCACCGGCCGCGCGCTCGGCGCCTCCTCGACGACGATGTCCTGCGCGTCGCGCACGTCGGCGAGCGTCTGCAGCGCGAACGCGACCGACATCCGCTCGCCGGCGGCGGGCGCATCGACGCGCACCCGCGGCGCGCGCGCCTCGGGCATCGGCCGCTCGGGCGGCGCGGGCCGCGCCAGCAGATCGCGCGCGGCGAGCCGCAAATTGCCGACGACCGCATCGCCCGACGGCGTCCACGCGGCGACGCCCGGATCGTCGACGAGCTGCACGAGCGTCGCGCCCGGCGGCACGTGCGGGCCGAAGCCCTCGATGTGATAGGTGAACGCGGGCGCGCCGAACGCGAACACGAGATCGTGCCCGTCGAGCCGCGCGACGATCTTCTCGCGGATCGCGCTCAGGAAGCCGGCGAACAGCGGATGGTCCTCCGGAAAGCTGCAGCGCCCGGACATCGGCGCGACGTACACGCGCGCACGGTGCCGCTCGGCGAGCCGCACGACGTCGTCCCACGCGCCCGCGCGATCGACGGCCGCGCCGACCACGAACGCGGGGCGCCGCGCGGCGTCGAGCGCGTCGCCGAGCCGGGCGAGCGCGTCCGGATCGGGCCGGACGACGCTGCTGACGTCACGGCGCGGCAGCCACTCGGCCGGCTGGTCCCAGTCGTCGACTGGGATCGACACGAACACGGGGCCGCGCGGCTCCTGCATCGCGATCCGGTACGCACGCGCGATCGCGGCCGGCACGTCCTGCGCGCGCGCCGGCTCGATGCTCCATTTCACGTACGGCTTCGGCAGCTCGGCGGCCTGCGTCGCGCCAAGGAACGGATCGAACGGCAGAATCGCGCGCGCCTGCTGGCCCGCGGTGACGATCAGCGGCGTGCGGTTCTTGAACGCTGTGAACAGATTGCCCATCGCGTTGCCGACGCCCGCCGCCGAATGCAGGTTGACGACCGCCGCGTTGCCGGTGGCCTGTGCATGGCCGTCGGCCATGCCGACCACGACGGCTTCGTGCAGGCCGAGCACGTAGCGGAAATCGTCGGGGAAGTCGCGGAACATCGGCAGCTCGGTCGAGCCGGGATTGCCGAACACGCGGTCGATGCCGAACTGGCGGAGCAAATCGATCACGGCGTCGCGCACGGTGATCGATGCGGCGGAATGGGACGGGGTGCCGGACATGCTCGGGCGTCTCCTCGATGGCTTGGCGGTTTCCACAGTATCGAAGCGCAAGCCATTCACGGATACTGTATTTTCTGCGAAAAGCCATTACGTCCCCGCATGACTTTCGATCTCCGACAATTGCGCGCGTTTACGACGATCGTCGCGTGCGGCAGCCTCGGCCGTGCGGCCGACGCGCTGCATGTCACGCAGCCGGCGCTGAGCCGGATCCTGAAGCGGCTCGAGGAGCAGGTCGGCGCGCCGCTGTTCGAACGCCATTCGAAGGGCGTGCAACTCACCGCGTTCGGCGAAGCGTTGCTGCCGCACGCGACGCTGCTGCAGCACGAGGCCGAGCATGCGCGCGAGGAACTGGACGCGATGCGCGGGTTCGCGAAGGGCACGATCAAGGTCGGCACGGTGGGCAGCATCGCGAGCCTCGTGCTGCCGGTCGCGGTCGGCCGCGTGCTCGACCGCTGGCCGAACCTGCGCGTCGAAATCATCGAGGGCGTGTGGGACCGGCTCGCGGAAGGGCTGATCAAGCACGAGATCGACCTCGCGCTGTCCGCGCACGGGCCCGATACCGACGAGATCGTCGCGATTCCCGAATGCCGCTGGGAAGATCGCAGCCATATCGTTGCGGCGCCGCACCATCCGCTGCGCGCGCTCGGCCGCGCACCGACGCTCGCCGATACGCTGCACGCGCGCTGGGCGATTCCGCCGCGCGGCACCGCGCCGTTCGACCACATGCGCGCGACCTTCGACGCGCACGGGCTGCCGTTGCCCGACATCGCGGTCGAGACGCGCTCGGTCATCACGCTGAAAAGCCTGGTCGCGCATGCGGGCTTCCTCAGCTGGATGGCCGAGCCGATGGTCGGCGCCGAACGGCGCGCCGGCACGATCGACACGCTGCCGGTACGCGAAGTCGTCGCGGTGCGCACGCTCACCGCGTTCCGGCGCCGCCACGGGATCCTGCCGGGGCCGGCCGGCAAGCTGCTCGACGAACTCGTCGCCCTCACGCGCGAAGGGCGCTGACGCCTTTTCCGCCGGCGCCGCCCCACTCGCCCTGCCCCGTACGCCACCGCAGCGCACCATCGAAATGCCGTGTCCGCGCCTTGACTTTCGCTCGCCCGAATACGATCATTCGCTCACACAAAGAGCAAATGATCGTATTCGACAGGATAGACAGCCAGGAACAGGAGACACGGATGAGCGAATCGTCCTCCGCCCACGCGCCCGTGCTGCTGCACATCGGCGCGGGCTCGTTTCACCGCGCGCACCAGGCGTGGTATCTGCATCGCGTGAACGCGGCCGTGCCGGCCGACGAACGCTGGTCGCTGACCATCGGCAACATCCGCGACGACATGCGCGCGACGATGGACGCGCTGGCCGCCCAGCACGGCGCGTACACGCTCGAAACCGTCACGCCGCAAGGCGAGCGCGCGTACGAGACGATCCGTGCGATCACGCGCGTGCTGCCGTGGTCGATCGACCTCGCCGCGCTGATCGACGCGGGCGCCGATCCAGCCTGCCGGATCGTGTCGTTCACCGTCACCGAAGGCGGTTACTACCTCGACGAACACAACCGGCTCGACGTCGCGAACGCCGATCTCGCCGCCGACCTGCAGGGCGCGCGCACGACGCTGTACGGCGCGCTCGCGGCGCTGCTCGCCGAACGTGTGAAGCGCGGCGCGGGCCCACTCACGCTGCAGAGCTGCGACAACCTGCGCAACAACGGCGCACGCTTTCGCGCGGGGATGCGCGAATTCCTCGAACGGCGCGGCGAAGGCGGCCTGCTCGCGTGGTTCGATGCGCACGTCGCGACGCCGAGCGCGATGGTCGACCGCATCACGCCGCGCCCGACCGCCGACGTGCGCGAGCGCGTGCGGGCGGCCACCGGCATCGACGACGCGTGCCCGGTGATGGGCGAATCGTTCATCCAGTGGGTGATCGAGGACCGCTTCGCGGCCGGCCGGCCGCGCTGGGAACTGGCCGGCGCGGAACTCGTCGACGACGTGCATCCGTACGAGGAAGCGAAGATCCGCATCCTTAACGCGACGCACAGCTGCATCGCGTGGGCCGGCACGCTCGCGGGCTACACCTACATCCATGAAGGCACGCACGACGCGGCAATCCGCCGCTTCGCGCACGGCTACGTGACGCAGGACGTGATCCCGTGCCTCACGCCGAGCCCGCTCGATCTCGCGCGCTATCGCGACGTCGTGCTGGAGCGCTTCGGCAACCCGTACGTGCTCGACACGAACCAGCGCGTCGCGGCCGACGGCTTCTCGAAGATTCCCGGCTTCATCGCGCCGACGCTCGTCGAATCGTTCGCGCGCGGCGCCGCGCCGGTCGCCACCGCCGTGCTGCCCGCGCTGTTCCTGCGCTTTCTCGAACGCTGGGCGCGCGGCACGCTGCCCTATGCGTACCAGGACGGCGTGATGGACGACAGCAGCGCACGCGCGATCGTCGAAGCCGACGACCCCGTCGTCGCGCTGTGCGCCAACCGCGCGCTGTGGGGCTCGCTCGCCGGCAACGCGGCGCTGTTCGATGCGTTGCGCGCCGGGCTCGCGCGCGTCGACGCCTGGCTCGCCGCGCGTTGACGACGCGCGCGCCGGCGCCCGGCCGCGCAGCCGGGCGAACCCGCTTGGCACAGGCCGTGCGGCACGGCTAAAGTAGCGGCTCCTCACCGACCGAACGGATCGCTCATGTATCTCGGCATCGACCTCGGCACCTCGGAAGTGAAGGTGCTGCTGCTGGCCCCGGACGGCACGGTGGTCGGCACCGCGGGCTCGCCGTTCACCGTGTCGCGCCCGCACCCGCGCTGGGCGGAACAGCATCCGGACGACTGGTGGCAAGGCACGCTCGCCGCGCTCGCGGCGCTGCGTGAACGGCATCCCCACGCGTTCGCGCAGGTGCGCGGCATCGGCCTGTCGGGCCAGATGCACGGCGCGGTGCTGCTCGGCCGCGACGACCGCGTGCTGCGCCCCGCGATCCTGTGGAACGACATGCGCAGCGCCGACGAATGCGCGCTGCTCACCGAACGTGCGCCCGACCTCCACGCGCTGGCCGGCAACCTCGCGATGCCCGGCTTCACCGCGCCGAAGCTGCTGTGGGTCGCGAAGCACGAACCCGACGTGTTCGCGGCCACCGCGTGCGTGCTGATGCCGAAGGATTACCTGCGGTTCCGGCTGACCGGCGCGAAAGTGTCCGATCCGTCCGACGCGGCCGGCACGCTGTGGCTCGACGTCGCGCGCCGCGACTGGTCCGATGCGCTGCTCGCCGCGTGCGGGATGACGCGCGAGCAGATGCCGCGCATCGTCGAAGGCAACGCGCCGTCCGGCACGCTGCGCGCGGACGTCGCACGCGAGCTCGGGCTGTCGGAGGCCGTGTTGGTCGCGGGCGGCGGCGGCGACAACGCGACGAGCGCGCTCGGCATCGGCGCGATCCACGCGGGCGACGGCTTCGTGTCGCTCGGCACGTCGGGCGTGCTGAGCGTGGTCGGCGATCGCTTCATGCCGAATCCCGCGTCGGCCGTGCATGCGTTCTGCCATGCGATTCCCGATCGCTGGCAACTGATGAGCGTCGTGCTGTCGGCCGCGAGTTGCCTGCGCTGGGTCTGCAAGCTGACCGGCACCGACGAGCCCGCGCTGCTCGCCGAAGTCGAGGCGCTCGATCCCGACGCGCTCGCGGCGGCGCCGCTGTTCCTGCCCTACCTGTCCGGCGAACGCACGCCGCACAACGATCCATACGCGCAGGGCGTGTTCTTCGGGATGACGCATGCGACCGAGCGCGCGCACTTGGGCTACGCGGTGCTCGAAGGCGTGACGCTCGGCCTCGCCGACGGCCTCGACGCGCTGCACGCGGCCGGCGTCGAAACCGACCAGCTGTCGCTGATCGGCGGCGGTGCGCGCAGCGCGTTCTGGGCGCAACTGATCGCGGACGCGCTGAACGTGCGCACGCAGCAGATCGGCGGCGGCGAAACGGGCGCGGCGCTCGGCGCGGCGCGGCTCGGTTGGCTGGCCGTCGGCGGCGACGCGCATACGGTGCTGACCAAGCCGCCGGTACGCGCCGAATACGCACCGGATGCCGCTCGCCATGCGCGGCTGCGCGAACGCCTCGATGCGTTCCGCACGCTGTACCGTCACGTGCGGCCGCTGTACGAGCCGTCGCGCGCGCGGCTCGCGTAGGCGCGCATGTCGCACGGCCGGCCGCAGGCCAGCCGCGCGACATGCGTTACAGTGGATGCCGTCATGCGGCCCGCCGGCCGGCCCGCGGGGCGGCCCCCCGATCCGAACCGAATCGCTATCGTGTCCAAGTCCTCAGAAAAACTCGATCTCGCCACGCGCGCCGCGTGGCTCTATTACGTCGCGGGCGACACGCAGAACGAAATCGCCGAAAAGCTGCAGGTGTCGCGCCCCGTCGCGCAGCGTCTCGTCGCGTTCGCGGTCGAGAAGAACCTGATCCGCGTGCGCGTCGACCATCGGCTCGCCGACTGCCTCGACCTCGGCGCGCAGCTGTCGAAACGCTACGGCCTCGCGATGTGCGAAGTCGTGCCCGTCGACGCCGATGCGCCCGACGCGATCGACCGCAAGCTCGCGGTCGCCGGCGCGCAGGTGATGGAGCGCTACCTGAACGAGACGCGACCGATGGTGATCGCGGTCAGCAGCGGCCGGACGCTGAAGGCCGCGGTCGCGCAGATCGCGCAGATCGACCGCCCGCAGCACCGGCTCGTGTCGATGGTCGGCGCGATCGCGGCCGACGGTTCGTCGAACCGCTACGACGTCGCGCAGTACATCTCCGAGAAAACCGGCAGCAAGCATTTCCTGCTGCCCGCGCCGCTGTTCGCCGACAGCGACGCCGAACGCGCGCAGTGGTGCAACCACCGGCTGTACCGGATCGTCGAGGCGCTGTCCGGCGAGGCCGACGTCGCGTTCGTCGGGATCGGCAACATCGGCCCGCACTGCCCGCTCTACGAAGACGGCTTCATCACCGAACAGGAGCGCGACGAGATGACCGCGCTCGGCGCGGTGGCCGAGCTGCTCGGCGTGCCGATCGACGCGCAGGGCACGCAGATCACCGTGTCGACGAGCGCGCGCGTGACCAGCGTCGCGCTCGCCACGCCGCCGAAGCTGCCGACGATCGCGTTCGCCGGCGGCCCGAAGAAACACGACGCGGTGATTGCCGCACTGCGCGGCGGCTGGCTGTCGGGGCTCGTCACCGACGAAGCGTGCGCGCGCGCCGCGCTCGCGGCGAAGGCGGCCTGACGCTGCCATAGATCCTGCGCGGCGCTCGGCCGTACCGGCATTGCTTCGCGCTACCGCGGGGGACGCACGATCGACGCGCAAACCGCCGAACACCGACGCGTCACGCCGCCTTCGCGTGCACGCTCAGCCGCCGGAACGCCTGCCCGTTTTCGTCGAACAGGTGACAGTGCTCCGCCTGCGCATGCACGCGCAACGCGTCGCCGGTGCGGTACGTGTCGAGCGGCGGAATCCGCGCGATCAGCCCGTCCGGCGCGACGGCCGATTCCGCATACAGATATGCGGCATCACCGAGCGACTCGACCGCCATCGTGCGCGCGGCAACGCCCGCGGCGGCCGCATCGACCAGCAGATGCTCGGGCCGCACGCCCACGGTCACCGCCGCGCCACGTTGCAGCCCCGCCGCGTCCACCGCGACACGCTGCGTCTCGCCGCTGTCGAAGCGCACGAGCACGCCGCCCGCATCGGCCGATTCGACCGTGCCCTTCAGGAAGTTCATCTTCGGCGAGCCGATGAAGCCCGCGACGAACTGGTTCGCCGGCGCGTGATAGAGCGCGTTCGGCGTGCCGACCTGCTGCACCGCGCCGCCCGACAGCACGACGATCTTGTCGGCGAGCGTCATCGCCTCGACCTGGTCGTGCGTCACGTAGATCATCGTCGTCTTCAGCTCGTCGTGCAGTCGCGCGAATTCCAGCCGCATCTTCACGCGCAGCGCGGCGTCGAGGTTCGACAGCGGCTCGTCGAACAGGAACACCTTCGGCTTGCGCGTGATCGCGCGACCGATCGCGACGCGCTGCCGCTGGCCACCCGACAGCTGCTTCGGCTTGCGGTCGAGCAGATGATCGATGTGCAGGATTTTCGCGGCCTGCTTCACCGCCTGGTCGATCTCGGGCTTCTTCGCGCCGGCGAGCTTCAAGCCGAACGCCATGTTGTCGTACAGCGTCATGTGCGGGTACAGCGCATACGACTGGAACACCATCGCGATGCCGCGCTTCGCGCTCGGCACGTCGTTGACCTTCGCGCCGTCGATCAGCAGGTCGCCGTTCGAAATGTCTTCGAGGCCGGCAATCATCCGCATCAGCGTGGATTTGCCGCAGCCGCTCGGGCCGACGAACACGACGAATTCGCCGTCGGCGATGTCGAGGTTCACGTTGCGCAGCACTTCGGTGTCGTCGTAGCGCTTCGCGATGTTGCGCAGGAGCACGCTTGCCATGATCTGTCTCCGTTCGTTCGTGATGCGCCGCGTTGAAAGCGGCGCGCCTTCGTTCCTGATTGCTAGTTCGGCAGCACCTCGCCCGTCGCCTGCCAGCGCGCGACGTAGCCGGGCAGCTCGTGCATGTCGTCGAATACGTGACGCGCGCCGATGCCGCGCAGCGCGTCGATCTGGGCCGCCGATGCGTGCCCGCCGCCGATGAAGCCGAGCACCGTCATGCCGGCCGCGGCCGCGGCGGTGATGCCGGTCACGCTGTCCTCGACGACGAGGCATTGCGCGGGCACCGCGCCGAGCGTGCGTGCGGCTGCCAGATACACGTCCGGCGCCGGCTTCGGCCGCGCGACCGCATCCGCGCAGAACAGCCGGTCGCCGAAGAAGCGCGCGAGGCCCGTGCGCGCGAGCGCCGCTTCGACGTACGTACGGTAGCTGTTGCTCGCGCAGGCCGTCGTCAGGTCGATCGCGGCCAGCGCCGCGTCGATGCCTTCGACCATCGGCGCATTCACGGCCGCCGCCTCGACCGCGCAGCGGATCGCGTCGACGTCGCCGGCCGATAGCGTGCGGCCCACGGCGTCGCTCGCGCCGGCCAGTACGCGCTCGATGCGCAGCCCGAGCAGCGGCATCACGGCCGGCCGTGCGTCGACCCCTGGCCAGCGTGCATCGAGTTCGCGCACGATCACGTCGGCGGCCACGGCCTCGCTGTCGATCAGCACGCCGTCGCAATCGCAGATCAGCACGTTCACGCCGTGGCCGGTCGTACGTTTGCCAGCGGCACCTTTGCTTGCATCGCTCATTTAACCGCCCCGAACGTGAGCCCGCGCACGAGCTGCTTCTGCGACAGCCAGCCGACGATCAGGATCGGCGCGACCGCGAGCAGCGACGCCGCGGACAGCTTCGCCCAGAACAAGCCTTCGGGGCTCGAGTACGACGCGATGAATACGGTCAGCGGCGCGGCGTTCGAGCTCGACAGGTTGATGCTCCAGAACGC
This sequence comes from Burkholderia sp. CpTa8-5, assembly GCF_017815045.1. Lineage (NCBI taxonomy): Bacteria > Pseudomonadati > Pseudomonadota > Betaproteobacteria > Burkholderiales > Burkholderiaceae > Burkholderia > Burkholderia sp. CpTa8-5. The sequence continues at coordinate 19,610 of NZ_JAGIQD010000010.1, read as the reverse complement.
CTCGTTCCACGACAGGATCACGAGCAGCAGCGCGGTGGACGCGAGCCCCGGCAGCGCCATCGGCATCAGCAGGTAGACGATCTCCTGCCACGTCGATGCGCCATCGATCCGCCCGGCCTCCAGGATGTCCTTCGGGATTTCGTTGAAGTACGTGAAGGTCATCCACACCGCGATCGGCAGGTTGATCAGCGTGTAGACGATCACGAGGCCCGATACCGTGTCGAGCAGCCCCGCGTTCTTCCACAGCAGGTAGATCGGCACCAGCACGCCGACCGACGGCATCATCTTCGTCGACAGCATCCACAGCAGCACCTTCTGCGTGCGATGGTTCGGGAAGAACGCCATCGCGTACGCGGCCGGCACCGCGAACAGCAGCGAGATCACGGTGACGCCGGCCGAGATCAGGATCGAATTCCACGCGAACCCGAAGTAGTTGCTGCGCGCGAACACCTCGCGAAAGCTGTCGAGCGTCGGGATGAAGAACAGCGACGACGCGTACGCCTGCTGCTCGGTCTTGAACGCGGTGATCGCCATCCAGAAGATCGGGAAGAACAGCAACAGCGCGATCAGCCACGCGAGCGTGCCGGGCAGCGCACGCCGCACGAGGTCGAACACGGCCGGCGTGCGCCGGCCCGCCAAGGTCAGGTCGCTCATTTTTCGTACTCCCCCTTCAGGTTGCGCGCGAGCATCCGCACCAGGAAGAACGACACGACGTTCGCGACCACGACGGCGATGATGCCGCCCGCGGACGCGAGGCCGACGTCGAACTGCTGCAGGCCGAGCGCATAGATCAGGTACGACAGGTTGGTCGTCGCGTCGCCGGGGCCGCCGCCGGTCGTCGTGTAGATTTCCGCGAAGATCGACAGCAGGAAGATCGTCTCCATCATCACGACCACGGCGATCGCGCGCTTCAGGTGCGGCAGCGTGATGTAGAAGAACATCGCGATCGGGCCGGCGCCGTCGATGCGCGCGGCTTCCTTCTGCTCCTGGTCGAGCGACTGGATCGCGGTGAACAGGATCAGGAACGCGAACGGCAGCCACTGCCATGCAACGATGAAGATCACCGCGGTCAACGGGTAGTCGGCGAACCAGTCGATCGGCGTCATCCCGAGCGCGCGCATCGCGTTCGCGACGAGCCCGTACACCGGATGCAGGATCATGTTCTTCCAGATCAGCGCGGAAACCGTCGGCATCACGAAGAACGGCGCGATCGCGAGCAGGCGCGCGACGCCCTGCCCGTAGAACTTGCGGTCGAACAGCACGGCCATCAGCACGCCGCCGATCACGGTGATCGCGAGCACCGCACCGATCAGCACGAGCGTGTGCCAGATCGCCGGCAGGAACGACGGATCGGTCGCGAGGAAGCGGTAGTTGTCGAACCCGGCGAAGCCCTTCACGTCCGGGTTCAGCAGGTTGTAGCGCGAGAACGAATACCAGATCGTCATCGCGAGCGGAATCGACATCCACAGCAGCAGCACCGCGACGGACGGCGACACGAGCCAGCTCGCGCCGCCGCGCGCGCGGCGCGGCGCGCCGGGCGGCGACGACGCGTCGCCGACCGACGGCGCGTGAGCATGGCTCAGGGGAAGACGCAGGTGACGCATGACGGAGTCCCTCCGGTTGATGCGCGGGCGCGAACGGCCTGCCCGCCTGTCGGCCTCGCCGGCCCGCGCCGTGTGCGATGGCGCACGACGCGGGCCGCGCGACGGCTTGCGCGTTACTTCTTGTAGCCTGCCTGCCGCACTGCGCGGTCGGCGGCGGCCTGGCCCGCGGCGAGCGCCTGGTCGACCGACATCTGGCCCGCGACCGCGCCCGCGATCGACTGGCCGACCACCGTGCCGAACGACTGGAATTCAGGAATCCCGACGTACTGCACGCCCGTGTACGGCACCTTCTTCAGCGACGGATCGTTCGGGTCGGCCGTCTCGATCGCCTTCAGCACGAAGTCCGAGAACGGCGCGGCGGCCTTGTACTCGGCGCGCTGATACGTCGACGTGCGCGTGCCCGGCGGCACCGACGCCCAGCCCTCGTCCTTGCCGACCATCTCGATGTACTGCTTCGACGTCGCCCACGCGATGAACTTGCGCGCGGCGTCCTGCTGCTTCGACGTCTTCGGCACGGCCAGCGCCCACGCCCACAGCCAGTGCGAGCCCTTCGGCGTCGCGGCGACCGGCGCCGCCGCGAAGCCGATCTTGTCGGCCACCTGCGACTGCTGCTTGTTGTAGAGCATCCCGGCCGCGACCGTCGCGTCGATCCACATCGCGCACTTGCCGGACGCGGTCAGCGTCAGGTTCTCGTTGAAGCCGTTCGAGCTCGCGCCCGGCGGGCCGTTCTTCTTCAGCAGGTTCACGTAGAAATTGATCGCCTTCTTCCATTCGGGCGACGTGAGCTGCGCATTCCAGTTCTCGTCGAACCACCGCCCGCCGAACGTGTTCACGACCGTCGACACGTACGCCATGTTCTCGCCCCAGCCGGCCTTGCCGCGCAGGCAGATCCCGTAGGTGCCCTTCGACTTGTCGGTCAGCTTGTCCGCGAATTCGGCGATCTGGTCGTAGGTCGGCTGGTCGGGCATCTTCAGCCCCTTCGCCGCGAACAGGTCCTTGCGGTAGAACGTCATCGAGCTTTCGACGTAGAACGGCAGCGCGTACAGCTGGCCGTTGTACGACAGGCTGTCGCGCGCGGTCTTCACGATGTCGTTCAGGTCGTAGTCGGCGGGCAGGCCCGTGATCGGCGCGAGCCAGCCGCGCTTGCCCCACTGCGGCGTTTCGTAGGTGCCGATCGCCATCACGTCGAACTGGCCGCTGCCGGTCGTGATGTCGGTCGTCGCGCGCTGGCGCAGCACGTTCTCCTCGAGGATCACCCAGTTCAGCTTGATGTCGGGGTTCGCCTTCTCGAACGCCGGCGACAGCTTCTTCAACTCGATCATGTCGGGATTGTTCAGCGTCGCGATCGTCAGCGTGCCGGCGGACGCCGCGCAGGCCGCCGTCGCGAGCGCGGCTCCGGCGAAACAGCGTGCGGCGGCGTCGAGCATCTTTCGTTGCATGGCATGTCTCCTGTGATTGTTCGAAATGTCGTCGGTCTTGCGTGGTGTTGCGTCGCTTCCTTCGCGGTCCGTCATGCCGGCCGCTGCATCCCGCACGCGCGCGCATAGTGCGCGATCACGTCGCGTATCCGGTGGCGCACCCATGCGCGCGGCTCCTTCGCGAGGCCGCCCGCGCGGCACGCCGCGTAGACGTCCGGCAGCCACTGCGCGACGAGCGTCTCCGGCACCGGCTGCCGCGCGAGGTTGTCGAACAGTTGCTCGACCGCGGCCGCGACGGCCGGCTGCAGCCAGTAATAGCGGATGCGGTCGCTGTAGCTGAACTGGCGCGCGAGCCGCTGCGCGGTCTCGTCGCCGCGGTAGTACGGCGCCCAGTGCTCGGGCTGCGCGCGCATCGCCGCGTCGACGACGTCGCGCAACCGCGAGCGCTGCGCGACGTCGTCGATCAGCGCGTCCTCGATGTACGTCAGCGCGAACAGCGCCTCGCGCAGCGCGAACGTCAGCGCGGGGCCGACCTTCAGCACCGCGAAGTGGTCGCGCACGAGCGCGGCGAGCGCGGCTTCGGTCTGATAATCGGTCGAATGCGCTTCGAATACGAGGCGCGGTGTCTGCAGGATACTCGCGCCGAGCGACGCCGCCTTCGCGCTGTCGTAGTCGAGCACGTGGCGATCGTCGAAGTCGACGCCCGGCTGCGCGACGATCGCGACGACGCGCGTCCACGCATCGTCGAGCCCGGCCGCCGCGAACGCGCGGCGGTGCGCGTCGAGCGTCGCCGCGATGCTGTCGCTGCGCGTGACCGCGATCTGCGCAATCGCGTCGCCGCTCGCGTCGTTACCAGCCTCGCCGCTCACTTCGCCGCCCGGCGTCGGCACCTCCGTGCCGATCACGTAGACGGGCGCGATCCCGGCGCGCGCCGCCGCGTCTTCCGCGACGCGGCACAGCTCGGCCGCGCGCGCGGCGATCGTGCGATCGTCGAGCCGCGCCGGATCGTCCGCGCACGCCATGCTCGCATCGAGATGGATCTTTTCGAAACCGGCTTCGACGTAGGCCGCGATCATCGTGGCCGCTTCACGCATCGCGTCGGCCGCGCGGCGGTGCCTCCACGGGTTCGGGCCGAGATGGTCGCCGCCAAGCACGAGCGCCGACGGCGCGAGCCCGCAGCGTGCGGCGATCTCATCGACGTCGCGACGAAAATCGGCGGGCGTCATGCCCGTATAGCCGCCGAGATGGTTCACCTGATTGCAGGTCGCCTCGATCAGCAGCGGCGAGCCGTCGGCTCGCGCGGCTTCGCACGCGGCCTCCAGCACGAGCCGGTGCGCGCTGCAGATCGAATAGATGCCGCGCTGCGCGTCCGCGCGGTTCGCGTCGAAGATCATCCGCAGCACGGTGTCCGCGTGCGCGGTGCGCGTGCGCTCGGCAACGGTCGTCAGGCCGGACATGCGATACCTCGTTCGGTCAGGAAACGGTCGATCTCGGCCGCGCTGCTGTTGCCTTCCATCGGGCCGCGCCGCGTGACCGCGATCGCACCGGCCGCGTTCGCGCGGCGCAGCGCGACGTCGACGGCCAGGCCCGCGACGAGGCTCGCGACCAGCGTGCCGCCGAAGCAGTCGCCGGCGCCGGTCGGATCGACTTCGTCGACCGGAAAGGCCGGCGCTTCGGCCCGGTTCGCGCGATCGAACGCGACGCTGCCTTGCGCGCCGCGCTTGAGCACGACGCGCTCGAGCAGCGGATGCGTCGCGAGCAGGCCCGCGATCGCGCGCTCGGCCGGCTGCGGCCCGCAGAAGAACGGCAGGTCGGCTTCGCTCGGCAGGAACAGGTGACACGCGGCGAGCATCTCGTCGAGCGCCGCGCGCATCGGGCGGAAGCTCAGCATTTCGGGCCGCACGTTCGGATCGAACGACACCTTGGCGCCCGCGCGCGCGGCCTCGATCACGCCGCGCTGCACGGCCGCGATCGCCGATTCGCTCGTCAGCGACGAGCCCATCACGTGGAAATAGCGGCAGCCGTCGAACATCGCGGTGTCGACGTCGGACGCATCGACGCACGCGGCCGCACTGGTCGAAAGCGTGAACACGAAACTGCGCGAACCGTCGTCGCGATACGCGACGAATGCGGTGCCGGTCGGGCGCGCGACGCGGCGAATGCGCGCGACGTCGACGCCGTCGCGGGCGAGCCGCGCGACGATCGCATCGCCGAACGCGTCGCGGCCGACACAGCCCGCATATGCGACGCGCGCGCCGAGCCGCGCGGCCTGATCGGCGAAGATCGCCGGCGCGCCGCTCGGGAACGGTCCTTCGAACAGGCCGGGCGTATCGAAACCCTGGCCGCGCTCGGCGGCGACGAATTCCGCCAGCAGTTCGCCGGCGACGACGATCTCGGCCATCAGGCGAGCCCTCCTCGGTCGACGGCGGCCGCCGCGTCGCGGGCCGGCCGGCAGGTGGCGCGTGCGAGCGGCAACATTTTCAGCTCATCCAGTTGCCGCCGTCGACGTTCAGCGTCTGGGCGGTGATGTAGTCGGCGTCGGCCGACGCGAGGAACAGCGCGGCGCCCGTCAGGTCGCCCGGCACGCCCATGCGCCCGAGCGGCACCGCTTCGCCGACGAGCCGCTTCTTCTCGCCGAGCGGCCGGTTCTCGTAGCGTGCGAACAGCGCATCGACCTGCTCCCACATCGGCGTGTCGACCACGCCAGGCGCGATGCCGTTCACGTTGATCCGGTGTGGCGCGAGCGCCAGCGCGGCCGACTGCGTATAGCTGATCACCGCGGCCTTGGTCGCGCAGTAGTGCGAAACGAGCGCCTCGCCGCGACGGCCGGCCTGCGACGACATGTTGACGATCTTGCCGCCGCGCCCCTGCTCGACCATCCGCTGCGCGACGGCCTGCATCAGGAAGAACAGCCCTTTCACGTTGACCGAGAACAACCGGTCGAACACGTCCCACGATTCGTCGAGGAGCGGGCGCATGTCGAACAGCGCCGCGTTGTTGAACAGGATGTCGACGCCGCCGAAGCGCTCGACCGCCGTCGCGACGATCCGCTCGATGTCGTCGCGGCGCGTGACGTCGGCCGTGACGGCCACCGCGCGGCCGGGGTTGGACTCGATCAGCCGCGCGAGCGAACCGCCTGCCGGCTTCACGTCGACGAGCACGCAGCGCGCGCCCTCGTCCAGATAGCGTTGCGCGACCGCTTCGCCGATGCCGCTTGCGGCGCCCGTCAGGATCGCGACCTTGTGTTCCAGTCTCACTGGCTGTCTCCGGTTCGTTCTTGCTGCACGACGGTCGCGAGGTGAGCGAACGCTCTCCGACCGATCAATTGCTCTGTTAGTGATCGAATGATCGGATACGCGATACGCGCTGTCAAGACGACGCGACGGCTTTCTATGACGCGCTGCGGCACGACGGCGCACGGCTGCATCCCGCCGCGCCCGCGCTGCAAGGCAAGAAGCGCACGGTGCGGCGCAGTGGCATCGATGCTGACGGGGATGGAGGAAGGACGGAAAACGGAATTGGCACTGCACGGCGCAGCGATACGTTATATCATCGCGATACTGTGTTTCATCGCCCTGCTTCACGCCATGGCTACCTCATCGCCCATCGACGCCCGGCTGTCCCGGGCCGACGCATTCGCCGCCGAGCACGGGCTCGCGTGGACGCCGCTGCGCCGCCAGGTCTACGAACGCGTGCTGGCTGCGCAGCGCCCGATCGGCGCGTACGACCTGCTCGCCGAACTCGAGCCGCAGCGCGGCCGCGTGCCGCCCACGACCGTCTATCGCGCGCTGGATTTTCTCGTCGAGCACGGCTTCATCCACCGGATCGAATCGAAGAACGCGTTCCTCGCGTGCTGCGAGATCGGCGTGCCGCACGAAGGCCAGTTCCTGATCTGCGATTCGTGCGGCGACACCGTCGAGATTCCCGGCGGCGACCTCGCGAAGCAGTTGTCCGCGAGCGAGCCCGCGCACGGTTTCGAAGTCCACCACCAGGTCGTCGAGCTGAGCGGCCTGTGCGGGCACTGCAAGCGCAAGCCCGCACAACGCTGACGCGCATCGCGCGGCGCCCGTGCCGCGCCTTCCATCGAGGAGTTTCATGTCCATTGCCCTGAAGCGCGCGCCGCGGCGCGCCCTGTCGCCTGTCCGCTGGCTCACCGCCGCTGCCGCCGCCCTGTCGCTCGCGGCGCCTGCGTTCGCGCAGGCCGCGACCGTCAACGTCGTGGCCGCCGAGAATTTCTACGGCGACGTCGCGTCGCAGATCGGCGGCAGCCATGTCGCGGTGACGAGCATCCTCAGCAATCCGGACCAGGATCCGCACCTGTTCGAAGCGAGCCCGAAGACGGCCCGCGCGCTGCAGCACGCGCAGGTCGTGATCTACAACGGCGCCGACTACGATCCGTGGATGGGCAAGCTGCTCGGCGCATCGAAGCAGGCGAAGCGCGCGACGATCGTCGTCGCCGATCTCGTCGGCAAGAAGGCCGGCGACAACCCGCACCTGTGGTACGACCCGGCGACGATGCCGGCCGCCGCACGCGCGATCGCGGCCGAACTCGGCCGCGCCGACCCGGCGAACCAGGCCGAGTACGAGGCGAACCTGCAAAAGTTCGTCGCGTCGCTGAAGCCCGTCGACGACAAGGTCGCCGCGCTGCGCGCGAAGTACAAGGGCGTGCCGGTGACGGCCACCGAGCCCGTGTTCGGCTACATGTCGGACGCGATCGGCCTCGACATGCGCAACCAGCGCTTCCAGCTCGCGACGATGAACGACACCGAGGCGAGCGCGCAGGACGTCGCCGCGTTCGAGGGCGACCTGCGCAAGAAGCAGGTGCGCGCACTGATCTACAACAGCCAGGCCGAAGAGCCGATGACCAAGCGCATGCTGAAGATCGCACGCGACGGCGGCGTGCCGACCGTCAGCGTCACCGAAACGCAGCCGGCCGGCAAGACCTTCCAGCAATGGATGATCGGCCAGCTCGACGCGCTCGGCAGCGCGCTTTCATCCGGCAAGTAAGTAATAGACGACCGTCACGACATGACCGCCACTCCCCACGCCCTCGCCCTCGATCGCGTCACGCTCGAACTGGGCGGCCGCACGATCCTGCGCGACGTCAGCTTCTCGATCGAGCCCGGCGAATTCGTCGGCGTGCTCGGGCCGAACGGCGCGGGCAAGACGACGCTGATGCGCGCGGTGCTCGGCCTCGTCCCCGTGTCGGCCGGCACGCTGTCGGTCGGCGGCGTGCCGGTCGTGCGCGGCAACGCGTCGATCGGCTACATGCCGCAGATCAGAAGCGGCCTCGCGAACCGCCGGATGCGCGGCTACGATTTCGTCGCGATGGCCGCCGACGGCCATCGCTGGGGCTTGCCGCACCCGAACGCGGCCACGCGCCGCGACGTCGATCGCGTGCTCGATCTCGTCGGCGGCCCGTCGCTCGCGCGCCGGCCGCTGTCCGAACTGTCGGGTGGCGAGCGCCAACGGCTGCTGCTCGCGCAATGCCTGCTCGGCAACCCGAAGCTGCTGCTGCTCGACGAGCCGCTGATCAGCCTCGACCCGAACCACCAGCGCGGCGTCGTCGAGCTCGTGCGCAACGTGCAGCGCGAGCTCGGCATCACCGTGCTGTTCTCCGCGCACGAACTGAATCCGCTGCTGAACGCGCTCGACCGCGTGCTGTATCTCGGCAACGGCGTCGCGGCGCTCGGCACCGTCGACGAGGTGATCACGAAGCCCGTGCTGTCGCGGCTCTACGGATCGCCGATCGACGTGATGCGCGTGAACGGCAAGATCTTCGTGATGTCCGGCGACGTCGAAATCGAAAAGCACGATCACGAACACGAGGACGACGACGGCCATTCGCACGGCGGTGGCGGCGGCCACGGCCATCACCACCACGGACACGCTCATCCCGGGCATTCGCACGATGTTTGAATACGACTTCATGATCAACGCGTTCGCCGCGTCGGGGATCGTCGCGGTGCTCGCGGGCATCGTCGGCTATTTCCTGGTGCTGCGCGGGCAGACCTTCGCCGGCCATGCGCTGTCGCACGTCGGCTTCACCGGCGCGACGGGCGCGGTACTGCTCGGCATCTCGCCGATCTGGGGGATGGTCGGCTTCACGCTCGCGGCCGGGATCGGCATGGGCGCGCTCGGCGAAAAGCTCGCGGGCCGCGACGTCGCGATCGGCGTGATCCTGTCCGGCGCGCTCGGCTTCGGCCTGCTGTTCCTGCACTTCTACACGTCGTTCGCGACGCAGGTCACCGCGCTGCTGTTCGGCAACGTGCTCGCGGTCAGTCACGACACGCTCGCGGTGCTCGCGGGCATCGGGGCCGTGAGCCTCGCCGCGCTCGCGCTGATCGCGCGGCCGCTGCTGTTCGCGTCGCTGCAGCCCGAACTCGCCGAAGCGAAGGGCGTGTCGCTGCGCACGGTGTCGATGCTGTTCCTCGCGGTGTGCGCGCTCGCAGTGGCCGCGGCGACGCAGATCGTCGGCGTGCTGCTCGTGTTCACGCTGCTGGTCGGGCCGGCCGCGGCCGCGCAGAACGTGTCGACGCGGCTGTCGACGGGCGTGCTGCTCGCCGCGCTGTTCGCGCTATTCGAAGCGTGGGCCGGCATCGTGCTCGCGTATCACACCGACTGGCCGACGAGTTTCTGGATTACGGCGCTGTCGGCGCTCGTATATGGGGCGAGCCTGCTGCGCAGGGCATGACGACGGACATGTCGACAGACGGCGTCATGTGATGGCGTGCCACGCACATATGCCCGTTGCCGCGAGCATCAACAGCCCGATCCACGGTTTGGCACCTGCGGCTGCGGATCTCGCGAGCAGCACAACCTGAGCAGCCGCGACGGCGATCAGCAGTACATAGGCGACAAGCGCCCGGTCGCCCGCTTCGTCCCGAATCGCTCCGATCGTGACGGATGGGTCGACTTCGTGCATCCATGCGTACTTGTTTCCGGCGATCGCGACAACGACGAGCAAGCCGATTACGCATGCGACGTGAATGGCAAAGCGGAAGAGACGAGTCATATTCGCGCCCTGAATATTACTGCACGAGCCGGGTGAAACGCGACCAATGCGTAGCGATGAAATTACCGTAACTGGTATTTTGCTTGATCTGATCGAGAGATAATCCGCTTCCTCGATTGTAGCGGGCGCCGATGATGCGAATCTGATCCATCGAAAACGGATACTGGAATCCATCGCGCAACGCCAATTGGCGGAGATGTCGTGCAACGACGTCGATATTGAAGACATCGCGTTGAAGGCAGTGCGCCAAACTCCGGAATTGCGACGCCGACATTGCCGAAGGGTCCATTCCCAGCGTTTGCGCTGCCGTGCGAAGCTGCATGCTGACCGGACCGAACGACGTCATTGCCGGATGGCGCGTAAGCGTCAGATGCTTGTCGACGAATAGCGGACCGCTCCAGTCGAACGTGCGCACTTCGAATGCCATGCGATCGATGAATTCTGGGTCCCCGCCCACCTCGATCCAACATACGCCCGCGAGCATTTCCGGCGGCAGAAAGTTTCGCCCCGCTGCTGCCCGGATATGCGACTTGTTGTGCATGACCCATGCATCCTTGAACGCCTGGATGTATTTGATGCCGCCATTCCATCGCTCGGGCACGAGTTTCCACGCAAACAGATTAATTAGCCCCCAGCTAGGGGAGTTGTTTGACACCTCGCAAACCATGTCATCCATTCAGGTCAAAGCCTCGCTCGAATAAACTTCACCACGATTAAATCGTCGATCATTATTCGGCGAATCGATTTGATATCCTATAGAACGAGTACGAATTTGCGGCAGCGTGTGATTTTTTCGGGCGGCCGCCCCCCGTTGGAAGCGTAACGAAGGATGACAGCCACGTCGCCCGCTGAAGCGCAACGACGTGGCGTCAGAGGCTGCTCACCTCGCAAGCACACGCGCATGATGCGCGACGTGATCGGCGATGAACGTCGAGATGAAGTAGTAACCGTGGTCGTAGCCCGGATGGCGGCGCAGCGTCAGCGGCTGGCCGGCCTTCGCGCACGCGGCCTCGAACACGTCGGGGTTCAGCTGGTTCGCGAGGAATTGATCGGCCAGCCCCTGGTCGATGAGAATGCCTTCCGCGAACTTCGGCGCATCGGCGCGCGCGACCAGCTCGCTCGCGTCGTGCGCCTTCCACGCGTCGCGATCGGCGCCGAGATAACCGGAGAACGCCTTCTCGCCCCACGGGCAGCGCGTCGGCGCGGCGATCGGCGCGAACGCCGACACCGACCGATACAGGCCCGGATGACGCAACGCGAGCGTCAGCGCACCGTGCCCGCCCATCGAGTGCCCGAAGATGCCGAGCCGTGCGCCGTCGATCGGCAGCTCGGCCGTGACGAGTTCGCGCAGCTCACCCGTCACGTACGACTCCATCCGGTAATGCGTGGACCACGGCGCTTCGGTCGCATCGACGTAGAAACCCGCGCCAACGCCGAAGTCCCACGCATCGGTCTCGCCCGGCACGCCCGCGCCGCGCGGGCTCGTATCGGGCATCACGAGCGCGATGCCGTGCTGCGCCGCGTATTGCTGCGCGCCGGCCTTGATCGCGAACGTCTCGTCGGTGCACGTGAGCCCCGCGAGATAGAACAGCGCCGGCAGGCGCCCCTGCGCGGCCTGCGGCGGCACGTACACCGAGAACTTCATCGGCAGGCCGATGGCCGCCGAATCGTGACGGTAGAAACGCTGCTCGCCGCCGTGGCACGCATGCGAGGAAACGAGTTCGAGCATGGCGATGCGCTCCCGGTCAGTACAGCACGACCGAGCGGATCGACTCGCCGGCCTTCATCAGGTCGAAGCCTTCGTTGATCCGCTCGAGCGGCAGCGTATGCGTGATCAGGTCGTCGATGTTGATCTTGCCTTCCATGTACCAGTCGACGATCTTCGGCACGTCGGTGCGCCCGCGCGCGCCGCCGAACGCCGAGCCCTTCCATTCGCGGCCCGTCACCAGCTGGAACGGACGCGTGCTGATTTCCTCGCCCGCTGCCGCGACGCCGATGATGAACGACTGGCCCCAGCCCTTGTGCGTGCATTCGAGCGCCTGGCGCATCAGCTTCACGTTGCCGACGCATTCGAACGAATAGTCGGCGCCGCCGTCGGTCAGCTGCACGATGTGGTCGACGACGTTCTCGACTTCGTTCGGGTTGATGAAGTGCGTCATCCCGAACTTCTTCGCGAGCTCGACGCGCTTCGGGTTGATGTCCACGCCGATGATCTTGTCCGCGCCGACCATCTTCGCGCCCTGGATCACGTTCAGGCCGATCCCGCCGAGGCCGAATACGACCACGTTCGCGCCGGCCTCGACCTTCGCCGAGTACACGACCGCGCCGACGCCCGTCGTCACGCCGCAGCCGATGTAGCAGATCTTGTCGAACGGCGCGTCCTCGCGCACCTTCGCGACCGCGATCTCCGGCACGACGATGTAGTTCGAGAACGTCGACGTGCCCATGTAGTGGAACAGCGGCTTGCCGTCGAGCGAGAAGCGCGACGTCGCGTCCGGCATCAGGCCCTTGCCCTGCGTCGCGCGGATCTTCTGGCACAGGTTGGTCTTGCGCGACAGGCAGAACTTGCACTCGCGGCATTCGGGCGTGTAGAGCGGAATCACGTGGTCGCCCTTTCTCACGGTGCCGACGCCGGGGCCGACGTCGACCACCACGCCCGCGCCTTCATGGCCGAGGATCGCCGGGAAGATCCCTTCCGGATCGGCGCCCGACAGCGTGTAGTAGTCGGTATGGCAGATGCCCGTCGCCTTCACTTCGATCAGCACTTCGCCGGCGCGCGGCCCTTCGAGATCGACTTCCTCGATCGTCAGCGGCGCACCGGCCTTCCATGCAATCGCGGCTTTCGTTTTCATCGTGTCACTCCTCTGTGTGTCGGTGAGATCGGCCCGGGCCGGCGTGCGGCGCCAGCCCGGGTTTCATGCAAGGCGGTCGAAGCCGTGCCGCGCGGCACGGCGCAAGAATATCGTGCTCGCCATGATGGCCGCTCCCGCCGCGCATCGCGTGCGCGAAACGGTCGCCGGCTTGCCAGGATGCGTCATCGCTGGCGCAAAAGAACAAGTGGTCGAGTTTAAACGCCCGTCGTGAACCATGCATCCGTGCGGGCATACAGATCGACGAAGCGCGCGTGGCGTACGGCCAGCAGGCGGTCGTCGTGCGGTGCCGCGACCGGCGCAGCAGCCGGCGCCAGCGCGCGCAACGCGTCTTCACGCCAATGCCCGATCGCGACGCCCGCGAGCAAGGCGGCGCCGCGCGTCGCGGCGTTCGGGCAATCGATCGCGTGCAGCGACGCGCCGAGCGCATCGGCGAGCAACTGGCGCCAGCGCGGATCGACCGAGCCGCCGCCCGCGAGACGCAGCGTCGTCACCGCGTCACGGCGATCGGCATCGCGGATCGCATCGAGCCCCGCGCGCAACGCGAACGCGACGCCCTCGAACGCGGCGCGCATCATCGCGCCGCGCGTGTCGCCGAGCCCGAGGCCGAGCCAGCCGCCGCGCGCATCGGGGTTCATCCACGGCGAACGCTCGCCGGTCAGGTACGGCAGGAAGCACAGCCGCTCGGACGCCGGCTGCGCGAACGCGTCGTCATACGCATCGGCCCATTGCGCGTAGCCGAGCCAGCCGCGCACGGCTTCGAGCGCGAGCCCGACGTTCTGCATCGCCGCCATCGTGTAATAGCCGCCGCCCGTCGCCGCACGATAGCGATGCAAGCCGCGCCGCGCGGGCGGCAACGCATCCGCGAGCACGACGATCTGCCCGCCGCTGCCGGTCGTCAGCAACGCATCGCCTGCCGCGGCCAGCCCGCTGCCGAGCGCCGCGCATGCGGTGTCGGCCGCGCCCGTCGCGAGCGGCACGCCTGCCGGCAGGCCGAGCGCGGCGGCGGCCTGCGCGCCGAGCATGCCGCAGCGCGCGGTGGACGCGCGAACCGGCGCGAAGCGGTCGGCCGGCAGGCCGAGCGTGTCGATCAATGCAGTGTCCCACGCGCCGTCGGGCGTCGCGAGCGCCGTTGCGCACGCGTCGCTCGGATCGGCCGCCACGTCGCCACCGAGCGCGATGCGCAGCCAGTCCTTCGGCTGCACGGCCCAGCGCGCGGCGCGTAGCGCGTCGGGTTCGTGCGCCGCCAGCCAGCGCAACAGCGGGCCGGCCATGCCGGGCGCGACGGGGTTCGGGACGACGGGTAATCCGGCGACGGGTAATCCGGCGACGGGCCATCCGGCGGCAGGCCAGTCGGCCGCGTCCGCCTCGCGCACCGCGCGTGTGTCGGGCCACAGCAGCGCGGGCCGCACCGGCTGGCCGGCCGCGTCGATCAGCACGACGCCATGCATCTGGCCCGAAAAGCCGATCGCCGCGACCTGCGCACGCTCGTCGCCCGGCAGCCGCGCGGCCGCGCGCACGAGCGCCTGCCACCACGCGTCGGGCGCGATTTCCGCCCAGCCGGGCTGCGGCGACGACAACCCGTAAGGTTCGCTCGCGACGGCCCGCTCGACGCCGTCGGCATCGAGCGTGACGAGTTTGACGGAGCCGGTGCCGAGGTCGATTCCGAGCAGGCGCATGAGCTAAGAGGGATTCGAATGAACGGATGTCGATGATAACGGGATCGCGATGCGCACCGCGCTTTTTGCCGCCGCGTCGACGCATCGACCGTGGGGTCGGGCCGGCGCGTTCCACCGGGCTGCACCTTGCACGCAAAAGCGGCCGTTCGCGGGTTAACCCGGCACGATTTCCGAACACCGCTTTTTGCCACTATGCTGCCCGCCCGATACACACCATAAAGCACCCCATATTTGACAGGGGGGCCGGCGCTATTTTGAAGCGCTATAAAACCGGCACACCTCACTCCCGCGGCAGTTTCCCGATGATCGTCCCCCTGTTCCATACCGAAATGGCATATCGAACCAGCAAAGAACGGAATAGAACCCAGTGCTCTTGTTGCATGGATTCATTCCGAATAACTTCGTATCACCCCGAAAACAAGATCATGGAGTGAGACAGATGCAATCGAACACGGTCCATCCGTGCGATGAGGTGCTGCCGACCGGCAAGCTGGTAACGCTTGGCCTGCAACACGTCCTCGTCATGTACGCCGGCGCCGTCGCCGTGCCGCTTATCGTCGGCGCGGCGCTCAAGCTGCCGAAAGACCAGATCGCGTTCCTGATCAGCGCCGATCTGTTTTCGTGCGGCATCGCCACGCTGATCCAGACGCTCGGCCTGTGGATCTTCGGGATCCGCCTGCCGGTCATCATGGGCTGCACGTTCGCGGCCGTCGGTCCGATGATCGCGATCGGCACGAACCCGGGCCTCGGCATTCTCGACATCTTCGGTTCGACCATCGCGGCCGGCATCATCGGCATCGTGCTCGCGCCGACGATCGGCAAGCTGTTGCGGTTCTTCCCGCCCGTGGTGGTCGGCACGGTGATCGCGGTGATCGGGCTGTCGCTGATGGAAGTCGGCATCAACTGGGCGGCCGGCGGCGTCGGCAACCCCGAGTACGGCAGCCCCGTCTATCTCGGCCTGTCGTTGCTCGTGCTCACGCTGATCCTGCTGATCAACAAGTTCGGCCGCGGCTTCATCGCGAACATCTCGGTGCTGCTCGGCATCGTCGCCGGCTTCGTGATCGCGTTCGCGATCGGCCGCGTGAACACGGAAGGCGTGTCGCTAGCACCGTGGGTCGGCTTCGTGATGCCGTTCCACTTCGGCTGGCCGCACTTCGACCCGCTGTCGATCGTGACGATGGTCACGGTGATGTTCGTCACGTTCATCGAATCGACCGGCATGTTCCTCGCGGTCGGCGACATGGTCGATCGCCCGGTCAACCAGGAGCGCCTCGTGCGCGGCCTGCGCGTCGACGGCCTCGGCACGCTGATCGGCGGCATCTTCAACTCGTTTCCGCATACGTCGTTCTCGCAGAACGTCGGCCTGATCGGCGTGACGGGCGTGAAGAGCCGCTTCGTGTGCGCGACTGGCGGTGTGATCCTCGTGCTGCTCGGGCTGTTCCCGAAGATGGCGCAGGTCGTCGCGTCGGTGCCGCCGTTCGTGCTCGGCGGCGCGGGCATCGTGATGTTCGGGATGGTCGCCGCGAACGGCATCAAGGTGCTGTCGAAGGTCGACTTCGTGAACAACTCGCACAACCTGTTCATCGTCGCCGTGAGCGTCGGCATGGGCCTCGTTCCGGTCGTGTCGCCGCACTTCTTCTCGAAGCTGCCGCCCGCGCTCGCGCCGATCCTGCACAGCGGCATCCTGCTGGCGTCGGCCAGCGCCGTGATCCTGAACATCGTGTTCAACGGCGTGAAAGGCGAAAAGGATGCGCGCTGCGAGATTCGGCGCGCGGGGCACGATTTCGACGGGCGGCCCGCTGACGTGCATCACTGATCGCCTCGCGGCGAGCGTCCGCGCGGAGAATCGATAACGAAAAACGCCACGGCATGCCGTGGCGTTTTGCTTTGCGGGGGCGGCGAAAGGCGGGGACGCACGGAGCGATCGTGCGAAGTGCGGTGTGCGATGACGGACACCAAGCACGCGTCGGCTTGTGGCGGCCGGCGCTTACCGCATGGTGCGCAAGGGGTTGCTGCACACCATCAAAATGTGCAGCACTGCGCGGCGGCTCGCGGCCAAGGCCTCATTTCACTTGGCAAGGACATTCATGCGGGCAACCGGGAAGGAAGTCGATTTCTACTCGTCGGCCATTATCCGGCACACCGCTCAAATGATGCGACTTATAAAGCCTGGCGTCGACGTCGATAGGTGCTCGACCAAGCCCCAATGTGACTAGAAGCCCCTTGATACTTTCCGCGCGTTGTTGAGCCAGCACGTGCGGCTGTCTTTCGTCAGCTTCGGCAAGGCCACCGACAGACGTACGATCGAGATTGGGATATTTGAGTTGAAGGTCTATCGCCCAATTGGCCACCCTTGTGAGCTCATCGCCGGACACCTTGGCAGAATCTCTTTCAAACGAAACATCAAGCGTATGGACTGGGGAGCAGGCGAATGTCCCTGCCGAGAAAAATGCGAGTGCGATACATGCCCATATCAATTTTCCGTCGGACCCAATCAGATTCAACCAGGATCGCGCCGCCACACCGCCTCTAATCCTCATAGATAAGATACCCGGCAATGCTATCCGCATTATCGATTGCGAGATCGGGGCGCGTCCGAGCCAAGACCAAGCACTTGCGCATGGAATATTGATGATCCTGAGCGCCAAAAGTGTCGGAGAAGTGAGTGCACTCATGAATCAGTGTCGACAACATCGAGTCCTTTGCACTGGATGTGGGGCGCATCCCACAAAAATTCTCGTGGATACAAATAGTATGTGTAGCGGTGTCCGGGGCGCAAACATGCGCGACGGCACCATCAGGGTCCTTGTTATTCGGCGTACAACCAAGATATCGATCAAGCTCCTCTGATTGGCGAACAAAATTTCCAGGCTTGAGATCGCGCATCACCCGACTTACTCGTGCGAGGCCGACTGTCAGACGTTGCCGAATCGTTTCATCGCTTGAGCCAAACCACGTTGCGACGCGCTGACGTTCGACCGCCCCCCACTTGCGCAAGTCTACGAGCCGTACATCAATCATTTGTACGGCTCTATCGCGTAACGTTAGAACCATACGGCGAAATTCCGCATCAGTCATGTTTGGGCAGATGGGTGGCCCGTTCGATATCAATGCCTCGATCAACGAACCTTCTTTCGTGTCCGTCATCGCCTCTGCAATCTCCACACGATCGCCGTCACTCATTCTGTTTCTCCGATGACCTCGAGCTTTACCGATTCGGCCTCCGGCGTGATCACTCGCACGGTATGCCCCTGCTCATCGGTAATCCCTGAAGCCAGCACGCCGCCACGGCAATCTGTGATCCAATACCGCACGCCCACAACAGGTTTCCTGGACTTCTTGTTGCGAATAACGAACTGCTGATCGTGGACTGCCGTGCCTCTTCTTACCGGGGCGACGCCTAAGCCATGCTTGCCCGTCAACCGCGCCACCTCGTCTGCGGCAAAGGTCATCTTCATGCCGCGCTCGGCATAGAAAACCGGTGGCGGCTTGCAATCGCAGACGTTGATATCACCACTCAACGCCCACGGCTTGCCGTTTGGCCCTGTGCCCGGCCAGCGTGGACCCACCGGGGCGACAAACCCTTCCTGCTTGCATGCCGTGCAGTACGTCTTCATGTACAGCGTTGCGATTTGCACGCGCGGCGGTGGATTGGAACAGGTTACGTCCTCCAATCCTTCTGTAATCGTGGCGCTGCCGCCCTGATCCCCTTTGGCAAGGAAATAACGAATCATGAGGTCTCGCCTCGATGCACAACGGTTGGACGCTTCGCCACGGTGAAGGCGTTAGCGGATACCAGACCATCACGCTCAGGGCTATCGGTAATGACGTCGCCGTTATCCAGTTCGCTACCGACGAAAGCCAGCGACTGGAAGTGTCCGTTATCCACCAGCCCAAGACCGCTTATGATTCGCGCGGTCGAACCGTCTGCGTAGTGAATTTGATCACCCACGACGCCAGCCTTGCCAAGCCCAACGCCGGTGTCCCACGTGCCGGTAGCTTCGCGCAATGCACCGCCTCGCGCGGTCGTGGCTCCTCGTACAGCCAACCTGTATCGCGGCAGTGCAGGCGGCGGCGCATAATCCTCGTTAAACAACCCTCCGGCCGTTTCGCCAACCGGTACGTGAATTCCCGACAACCGCTGAAGCGTTTCGACGATACGATCGCCGTTGCTCAACCTGCTACCCACCAGCGCAAACGGCTTGTCGCTGCAAATCGCATATTCGCCTGCACCATCCACGATGACGGCCTCGCTGCCATCCTCGTAAGTGACGACATCGCCAACACGGGCAACGACAAGCCCGGCGACTGTGAGGCCGCTCGTAGCCTCGGTTACCCGCCCACCGCGCTCAGTGAGCGCGCCGATGGTGGCAAAAAGACGGGTCGGTGCAGTCTGCTCGCTCTTCATCCGGATTTCCTTTCTCGACAATGGGTGAGAAATGCTGCATGCACAATTTGCACGGACGAGAAAAAAGAACCAATCAGACGAGTTCGAATTTCGTATAACTAATCGTTACAAAGACCGTCCAACAGCAAATGAGCCTGAGTTGGGCGAAATGAGCGGGGATTTGGCGGCCGGGCGACAGGCTACCGGAGAGGGATGATCATCGATTGGGCGAAACGAGAATCTGCACGGTTAGTCCGTACGCGTCGTGCTCGACGGCGCCCGGCCCCTGGATTTCGCGCCCGCTGCAGATGTAGACGCGTGTCCCGCGTGGACCGCCGCAGCATTCCCACGCGAGGTTACCGCGCACTTACGGACCAACAATCATGGACGAGCCTTACGTTTCCTTCGTTACGCTTCGCATCGTTCGTAACGGCCGGCTTGCGACAGGACTAACAACGTCCTGCCTGCGCGCGAAGCGACCACACGCAGGCAGGATTACCGCATGTTACCCGTTCGTCGCCGACGCAGGCGCCGGCGCGACCGCCTTGTCGTAGTCGACCGGCGCATCCGGCGCGCGCGGCGCTTCGCCTGCACGCTGGATCCACCCGCCGCCCAGTGCGCGGTACAGATCGACCAG
>NZ_JAGIQD010000096.1:0-246 GCF_017815045.1 Burkholderia sp. CpTa8-5 | reverse complement strand
CAGCTCACTTCATAATAAGATTGTTGCAATTTTTCAATTCGAATGAGTTTATTCCAGAGTGTTAAAGCTCTTCAGAGTGAACCTAAACACTTGTGTGTTGACCTTAGATGTACTGTTCCTAGGCTAGATCTATGACTGCTCTCCCTTGATATTGTCCCGGATTCTAGCTCCTCAAATACCTGTACTCAATTAGTCCAGCTCACCAACTAACAGTTTGTCTGGGTGCATACCTGCGTGAGCTCGGTC
>NZ_JAGIQD010000095.1:0-254 GCF_017815045.1 Burkholderia sp. CpTa8-5 | reverse complement strand
TCAGGTGTGTAAGCGCAGTAATGCGTTCAGCTAACTGATACTAATTGCCCGTAAGGCTTGATCCTATAACAAGTCTGTTTCGCGCTACAGAGCGCGTCGGACGGTTGGATTCTCGTGTGTGATACACACAACCTAATTACTGCTTCTTCCAAGATTGGTCGCGCTGCGAAGCAACGCGACAACCCCCTTTGCCTGATGACCATAGCGAGTCGGTCCCACCCCTTCCCATCCCGAACAGGACCGTGAAACGACTC